>SXIR01000135.1 GCA_005772765.1 Actinomycetota bacterium | reverse complement strand
GCGACCGCGTCGCTGCTCGATGAGTCGACCGCGGCAGCCGAAGCGATGACGTTGCTGCAGCGACAGAACCCGCGTGCGGGGTCGGTATTCGCGGTGGATGCCGCGTGTCTGCCGCAGACGGTTGCTGTGGTGCAGACGCGCGCCGAACCGTTGGGTATCGATGTGCAGGTCGTCGATCTCGCTGACCCGTTGCCGGAAGCGACCTTCGGGGTGCTTGTGCAGTATCCCGGTGCCGATGGTGCGATTCGGTCGCTCGGCCCGATCGTCGACGCGGCGCACACGCGCGGCACGCGGGTCGCGGTCGCCGCTGACCTGCTGGCGTTGTGTGTGCTCGAAGCCCCAGGGTCCGTCGGGGCCGATGTGGTCGTCGGCAGCGCTCAACGCTTCGGTGTGCCGATGGGCTTCGGCGGCCCACACGCCGGTTTCATGGCCGTCCGAGACGACGCGAAACGCAATCTGCCTGGTCGACTGGTCGGCGTGTCGGTCGACGCACACGGCCGCGCCGCGTACCGCCTTGCCCTGCAGACCCGCGAGCAACACATTCGACGTGAGAAGGCGACGAGCAACATCTGTACGGCGCAGGTCCTGTTGGCGGTGATGGCCGGGCTGTATGCCGTGTGGCACGGTCCCGACGGGCTGCGAGCGATCGCTCGACGCGTCAACGATCTCGCGAGCCGGTACGCCGCGTCTGCTCGTACGGCCGGGTTGCGTGTCGTGCACGATGCGTTCTTCGATACCGTGGTCGTGGAGTCGGCGGGCCGAGCGGACGCGATGGTGGCAGCGGCGCTCGAACAGAACATCAACGTTCGTCGGGTCGACGACGATCAGATCGCAGTCGCATTCGACGAGACCTGTTCGGACACGACGCTGCGTTCGTTGTGCGATGCGTTCGGTTGGTCGATGACGGGCGACGCATCGGCATCGATCCCAGCCTTGCTTGCGCGCACGACCGACTTCTGCACGCACGAAGTGTTCAGCGCGCACCGCTCGGAGACCGAGATGTTGCGCTACCTCCGACGGCTTGCCGACCGGGATATTGCGCTGGATCGAGCGATGATTCCGTTGGGGAGCTGCACGATGAAGCTCAACGCGACGTCCGAGATGGAACCTGTCTCGTGGCCGCAGTTCGCTTCGTTGCACCCCTTCGCACCGATCGATCAGGTCGCGGGGTCGGTGGCGATGATTCGCGATCTCGAGCGGTGGTTGGCCGAGGTCACGGGTTACGCGGCGGTGTCGTTGCAGCCGAATGCTGGATCGCAAGGTGAGTATGCGGGTTTGTTGGCGATCCGTGCATTCCATCGGTCGCGCGGCGAGGGACATCGGGACGTGTGTCTCATTCCTGCGTCGGCGCACGGAACGAACGCGGCGAGCGCAGCGATGTGTGCCATGCGCGTCGTGGTCGTCGCCTGTGATGACGACGGAAACGTCGACCTGGTCGATCTGGCCCGCAAGGCGGACGAGCATGCCGACCAGCTTGCGGCCCTGATGGTGACCTATCCCTCGACCCACGGTGTGTACGAGGAAACGATCACGAAGGTGTGCGAGTTGATCCACGAACGTGGGGGACAGGTGTATCTCGACGGGGCGAACCTCAACGCGTTGGTGGGGCTGGCCCGCCCGGGCACGTTCGGTGCCGACGTGTCGCACCTGAACCTTCACAAGACGTTCTGTATCCCGAACTGAGGCGGAGGCCCAGGTGTCGGGCCGGTAGCGGTACGGGAGCATCTCGCTGCGTTCTTGCCCAATCATCCGCTGCGCCCCGAATGCGGACCGACGACGGGTGTCGGGGCTATCAGCGCAGCGCCGTGGGGTTCGGCGGGAATCCTGCCGATCCCGTGGATGTACGTGTCGATGATGGGCGGCGCCGGCCTGGCCGAGGCCACACGGGTCGCGATTCTCAGCGCCAACTATGTCGCCCGTCGGTTGTCGGAGCACTATCCGATCTTGTATCGGGGTGCGAACGGTTTGGTCGCGCACGAGTGCATCGTCGACTTGCGCCCGCTGACGAAGTCGAGCGGGGTCACGGCCGAAGATGTCGCCAAGCGTCTGATCGATTACGGGTTTCATGCGCCGACGCTGTCGTTTCCCGTTGCAGGCACCCTGATGATCGAACCGACGGAGTCCGAGCCGCTCGGCGAACTCGATCGGTTCTGCGATGCGATGATCGCGATCCGCATGGAGATCGATCGGGTCAGCGCCGGGGAGTGGCCGGCCGATGACAACCCGTTGTGCAACGCGCCGCACACCGCCATGGATGTCACGGCCGACGACTGGCCGCATGCGTATCCGCGTTCGCTGGCCGCCTACCCGGTGGCGTCATTGCGAGCGGACAAGTACTGGCCACCGGTGAGCCGGATCGATGGCGTCTTCGGCGACCGCAACGTCGTCTGCAGTTGCCCGCCAATGAGTGCGTACGAGTAAGCGAGTTCCACCGACTCCGGGAATCCCTTCGACGGCCGATTGGGCGCGCCGAGTTCGCGGGAGCGAGCTTGTTGGAGTCGTCAAGGTTCGGGCGGCGCGGCTCGTCCCGCGCTGGGGGTGTTCATCGATACGGGAGGTCGGGCTCGCAGGAGCGCTCAGGGCCGCGAGGGTGTCGCGGGAGCGCGGGCGGGTGGCGTGAGGCGTCGCTTGCCGGTGACCGGATCGCGGGGTCCGACGTGCCACCCGGTGGTCTTGAGCCGGTGGTGATGGGAGCACAGCCAGCCGAGGTTGCTCAGCGATGTCGGGCCCCGCTTGGCGTGCTCGTGGGCATGATCGATCTCGAGATAGCCACGTGCGCCACAACCTTCGATGTCGCACTCTCGCCCCTGCACCATGAGCGCCGTGCGCAGCTTGGCGTTGATGTGACGCCCGAAATGCGAGACCGTCTTGATGTCGGTGCCGTCCTTGATGATTGCAGTGAGGAAGGCGTCGCCGAGCAGGTCGAGCACCCACTGCGTGTTCACCGGGCCGACACCGGGAATCTCGCAGCGCTCGCCCGTGAACGCGTTGCCGCGAATCAGCACCGCGTGGTCGATCACGACGTGCACCGTCGCCGCGACCCGCGAGCGTTTGTGGCTGGCGCGTCGAGCCGACCGGTTCGTGCAGGTGCACTCGCGCTCGGGAGGGCCGGTACCCAGCAGATCCGTCGGGTTGGGCGACATTCCCCCGGCGGACCCCTCGGTCTGCGCGCCACGCACATCGTTGTCGGCATCGCCCGATTCCGGGATGTCGCTGTTCTCCGGTGCTTCGCCGTTGCTCGGTGCGTGCGCAAGCACCAGTTCGGTGAGTTCGTCGGCCGCATACGCGTGGTGCGGTTCGTGCGCACCGGAGCGATTCGCGCGGAACCGACGTTGCACGCCGGTGTCGATCAGCGCTTTGATCTGGCTTCCGATCTCGGGCGCGAGTCGGAACCGACCTCGGACCATGCCGTCGTCGTCGGTGTCGACGTGCAACTCGCGCGCGGCGTGATGTCGGCGAGCGCGTTCGACCGTGTCTTCGGCCTCGGCTCGAGCTCGCGCGCATGCTTCGCGGAGCGCGCGTGGTCCGCTCTGCGCGGCGTCGAGCAAGCCGGGGACGGAGTCCGGAGCTCTCGCTGCGGTCGCCCCGATCATGGCGGTGGACCGAGCATCGAGTTCGCCGCGGCGCTGCGCCGCGTCGAGTCGGTCGTCTTGCTTCGCCGCTTGCGCCGCGGCGAGTAGATCGGCGGCCGCGCCGCGGCTCGACCGGAGTGCCTTCGACGCCGTTTCGTATGTCGACCGATCGCCCCGCCCGCGATACGCCCTCTCCGCATCGATCCGTGCGCACGCGTCGGCGCACAGGACGTCGACAATGCGCCGGATCGCGCCGAGCTCGCGCAACGCGGACACGCACTCATCGCCAGACAAACGGTCGACGGCGCGACTGGTCGCGAGGTCGCTGAGCGTCGCTCGGGTCGAAGACAATATAGCGAACATCTGTTCGTAAGCATAGCCGCGCGCTGCGACATTGCAAGGGGTACTTCGAAGTTGTCTCGGTCGTCGTGCGCAGTTCGAGTGGTCAGAGTCTGTGGTGACCGATGTGATCGCTCGTTCGATGACCGGCATCGCTCGCGAGACGTTTCTCCTTCACCGGTGCTGCGCGACGGACTGGCGCTGCGCGATGGTGTCGCCGTTCAGTGGGCCACGCCGAGTTCGCCGAGTTGATGGCGGGCGCGGGCGACGATGCCTGGATACGAATGTAGGTAGTAGGGGAGCGCGGCGCATGCTTGTTCGAGCGCGACGCCGCGGCTGCGGGCAAGCGTCGCGTTGTCGACCTCGAGCGCGTCGACGAACACTGCACGCGACTCGGCGGTGAACAACGGGGACCACATCGTGGCGATGTCGACGGCTGGGTCGCCAGCGCAGGCCGAGCCCCAGTCGAGTAGGCCCGTGAGTCGACCGTCACGCAGCAGGCAGTTACCGTCGAGGTCGCCGTGGACCCATGCCGGGGGTCCGACGTGCGGCGCGGCGGCGAGCGCGGCGTCCCACACGGTCAGCGCGGCACCGACATCGACGAACTCCCGCGCCGACTCGATCGCCGCACGAGCGCTGCGGTCGCGCGCTGCGCTCGGGCGGGCCCGATTGTGCGCCGGTGGCGCGTCGTCGACCGGCAGCTCGCGCAGCGTATGAACGAGCTCGACCAACGAGCGCGCGAAACCGACGGGGTCGTCAACTCCGTCGGGGGTCGCGGGATGGCCGTCGAGCCATCGATGGACTCCCCACCGAAATGGATAACCGAAGGCGGGCGATCCGAGACCAACTGGGGTGGGAACCTCCACCGGCAATCGACCCGACAGCCACGGCAGCCACCGCGCTTCGAGTTCGGGTTGCCCTGCGGCCCATCCGATGCGAGGAAACCGAACGACGTGATCGTCGCCGAGGCGCCAGATTGCGTGATCGGTTCCCCAAGGCTCGACGATCCGCAACGGCGCGTCGGCGTAGGCGGGGAACTGCGCATCGATCAGTCGCCGCGCGAGCGCCTCGTCGACATCGACTTCATCGTGGTGCATCCGTGCGGGCACCGCGCCAGGGTGCCACACCCGACGCGGCGTGCGTCGTGAAATAACGCCGGAGTTGGAGTCGGGTTACGAGAACGCAGCGCCGAGGCTCGCGGCCTCTTCGGCGATCTGGTCACGCAACGGATCGACCGTGCTCGGCAACAAGCTGAGCGCGTCGAGGGCCACGTCGAGGGAAGCCCCGGGTTCGCCGAAGTGGACCGCTTCGCCGAGCACGTCGTACGACAACGCTTCCGCGGCGACGATGAGATGTGTGAGCCGGTCGAAGTACGTGTCCTGCGGTTGGTGATGGAACGAAATCGCGTTCGCGACGTCGCCCGGCAGACCCCACGCCTGAAAAGCCAGTCGCGTCAACTGCGCGTGGTCGCAACCGAACTTCGCCTTTTCCTGCTCGGCGAGCGTGTCGGGCGATGCGAGCAAGGCGCGGTAGCCCTCCGGGTCGCGCTGGTGGAGCAGCGCGGCACCGAGGTCGTGCATCAGTCCGGCGCACATTGCATCGGCGGTCGACACTCGCGCGGCCTTGGCGAGCAGCGACGAGGTCACCGCGACGGCTGCGGAGTGCTCCCAGTACTTCGGCGGCAACGAGTTCTGTCCACCAGTGAAGAGGCCTGCGCCTTCGGACAAGGCGAGCGCGCGCACGGTCGATCGACCGAGCGCAATCACGGCGCGGTCGACGCTCTTGATCTTGCCGGCGAGACCGTAGGCGGGGGAGTTGACGAGCTTGAGCAGCCGCGCGCACAACGCCGGGTCGGTCTGCAATGTGTCGGCGACCCGTTGGGCCGGCGAGTCCGGGTCGTTCAGCACCTGGAGCACCTGCGCCAACGTGCCGTCGCGCATCGGCAGCGCCTTCAGGTCGTCCAGTAGCTGCTGTTCGGTCGCGGTGTGACTCACGGCGCCGTTCCTCCCCGTCCCTCTCGAGTGCCCTGGCCCAAGCCAGTGATTTCCTGGCCTCACCATCGGCCGCTGGGGCAACGACCTGAAGGCTCGGGGGTACCTCGGCACCATCGATTTCAGGTCGATGTGCGACCCGCTCGAATCGATGCAGGTCAACCAGTTGGCGTGGGCCGAAATGGGCTGTGCGGTGCCCATCCGTCGGTGCGGACCGAGCGATGCGCGAGGAGCCAACGCGATCCGTTCGGCGTCAGCCGATCCCGGTATCGGCCCCAGTGGTCGAGCCCGGCGTCGGTGATCACCTGAAAGTATGAGTCGGCGCGGGCGAGGTCGGGTCCATCGATCTCGATGACGGTGTTGGTCACGCAATGACGAAGGTGGCCGAGCGGTCGGTCCGAGGCGGCGAAGTCGTTGGCGACGCGGGCGAAGAACGTCCGCAGCGCTTCGCGGCCGACATGACGGGCGTCGAAGTCGAGCAACTCGAGCACCCCGTCGGTTTGGAACTGGTCGACCATGTCGTCGAAGCGGCCGCGATCGCCGAAATGGTTGTACCGCGCGATGGTGTCGCGCACAGATTCGCGTACGAGCAACTCGGCCAGGTCCACGGGGTGACGTTACCGGCGCGGTGCGGAAGCCTCTCGGGCCAAGGCGACTCGTAGTTCGTCGGCGAAGCTACGGCGGTCCCCGACGGGCCGGCGGGGCCATGACGCATCGAAGCCGTCGAATCCGTGGGTTGCGCCGAGCGGCGCGATGGAAGCGGGGTCGACCGACGCGCCCGGCTGCCGTTGGACGAGGGTCTCGAACGCGGTGAGGGTGCGAACGAAGTCGACGGCGTCGCCGCCACGATCAGGATGGTCGACTTTGACTTGCGCGCGAAACGCAGCGCGAATCGATTCGAGATCAGCGCGCTCGGAGATGCCGAGCACGGCTGCAGCCGTAGTTCCGTCCATGGACGACCATCCTTGGTCGAGGTTCGAGGCGTTCGATGCGGGGCCGATCCGTGGCCGTCGCAATCTTTCGATCGACCACGGGAAATCGTTCTGAAGGGGGAACCTGATCCGAGATCCGGCCGTCGAATGTCACGTGATCAAGACACCGAACACCGTCGTAGGTCGATCTCGCCGCGCTGTCGCGCTCGTACTCGGTGCCGCGTTCGTTTTCGTTGCGTGCGGCGACGACGATGCCAAGATCGAGGCGGGCGCGGGCGATGTCGGCGACGCCCGGACGACCAATGCTCCCGAACCCAGCCCCGAGACGCCGGTGAGCAATGAACCGGGTGACGATTCCGATCCCGGTTCCATTGACATCGCGTATCAGCGAGTCACGCCCATTGATGGGCTCGACAACCTCCGAGCCTCCGCGTTCGACGCGACCGCAACGGTCGTCGATGGCGAGACGTTGTTGATCCGGTTCGTCGGTGGCGTCGCGCCATGCTTCGCGCTCGGTCGAGTCGACGTGGTCGAAACCGACACGGACATCACCGTGACGTTGTTCACCGGCAACGAACCCGAGGTCAATGACGGTCCGACGGCGTGCATCGAGATCGCGGCTTACTACGAGGTCGAAGTGCAGCTCGAAGCTCCGGCCGGCGACCGCACCATCGTCGACGGCGCACGCTGATCCAACGAGTTGGACGCGGAGCGACCGCGGGCGCATGGCTCAGCCGACGGGCACCGCGTCGACGGTCGCTCCGCTGCTTGCTGCGGCGGACGTGTCGGCGTTGCCAAACTCGCGAGCGACGCCATCGGTCTGCACGATCGCGTAGCCGTCGCCGTCGACCGACGGAAGCAGCCCGGCGGCCGGTTTCGGCTTGCACAGCCCGAGCATGGGCAACGTTCCGAACGTGCCGGCATCGCCGTATGCGATCAACCCGCCTCGACGCGACATCAACCAGTAGCCCTGGCCCGACGGCGTCGGCGTGATCGACACGATGGGCGAGACCAGTTCGACGGTCGATGCATCGCCTCGGTGCTGGGCGTCGCCGTAGGCCAACACTGCACCGGCGTCGGTGACGAGCCAGTAGCCCCGGCCGGTCGAGGTGATGGCGATGTCGGTGATCGCCGCCGACAAGGGTCGGGAGAGCGCGTCGCCGTAGGTGCCCGCGGTTCCGAACGGAAGGACGCCGCCGTCCTCGGTGGCCAACCAGAAGCCGCGCCCGTCGGGTTTCGCCGCGATCGCCACGACGTTGGTCGACAGGCGCATACCCGTTGCGTCGCCGGCCACGGTCGCGTCGCCGAATCGCTCGACGTTGCCGTCGCGGGTGGTGATCCAGTAGCCAGCTCCTGTCGGGGTCGGTGCGAGTCCGACCGCGGGATTGTCGTTCGAGGCGATCGTCGCGTCGCCGACGTGATCGGCCGATCCGACGGCATCGACGTTGCCGCCCGCCGACAACGCGAAGTAGCCGGGAATCGAGCCCGTTTCGGGATCGGGAGTGGGTGCTGTGTTCGTGCCGCACGGCTTCGGCACCGGCTCGCCTTCGGCGCGCTGCAACGACGCGTACGCGTTCACTGCGGTGTTGTTCGGCGTGCGAATCTCGAAGTGGAGGTGGGGAACGCTGCCTTCGGCATTGCCGCTGTCGCCCATGTAGCCGATGAACTGGCCCTTGGTCACGCGAGCGCCTTCGACGATGCCCGCCGCGAATCGCCACCGCTTCGGGTTCGTTCCGTCGTCGGTGCCGGGGGCGTCATTGTTGACGTGCATGTAGCTGTAGAACCAGCCGTCGTCACCCTCGAGCTTGATCCAGTTGCCCGCGGTACCTGCCGAGTCGGTGCGCATGTAGCTGACCGTGCCGTCGGCCGCCGCGACCAGGTGGTTCAGGCGCTTGCCGATGAGGTCCTGGCCTTCGTGGCGGCGCGAGCAACCGTCGCGGCAGGCGCCGAACGTGTCGACGTAGTAGACGTCCTCGGTCACCGGGAACGCGATGTCGCGCACGACCGGCGGGTCGTCAGCGGCCGAGGTCCGATCGAGTCCGCCGCCGGCAAGCATCGCGGCGGCGCCAAGAGCGGTGAAGATGATGCACAAGCGACGCATGAGATGGTCCGAACCCCCCAGGTTCCGCGATCCCTCGGAAGGAGATCCTTGTGTGCAAGATCGGCAGGTTGGAAGGCAATCTTGACGAAGCCACTGTGACCTGGGGCAACTTGCGTTGGCCGAGTCCGCTTTGCGGCGATACCATGGTTACCCTTCGGTAACTTTGACGTCGTGGGCCGCGCGGACGCGCGCCCGTCGAAACGATTGGAGCCAGCCATGGCCGACTTCTCGATGGACCTGAACGAGGACCAACTCGAACTCCAGAAATGGGTGCACGACTTTGCCAAGGACGTGATGCGTCCAGTTGCGGCCGAGTACGACGAGAAGGAAGAAACGCCGTGGCCGGTCATCGAGGAGGCCGCGAAGATCGGTCTGTACTCCTGGGAGTTCATCGCCAACGCGTTCGCCGATCCGACCGGGATCACCTTCCCGATGGTGAGCGAGGAGTTGTCCTGGGGTGACGCCGGCATCGCGCTCGCGCTCATGGGTACGACGCTCGGCGTGAGCGGCATCGTCGGCAACGGCACGCCCGAACAGATCGCCGAGTGGGTGCCGATGTGTTTCGGCACCGCCGACGACATCCATTTGTCGGCGTTCGCCGTCAGCGAACCCGATGCCGGCTCCGACGTGTCGTCGCTGCGGACTCGCGCTGTCTACGACGAAGCGAAGGACGAGTGGGTGATCAACGGCACCAAGACGTGGATCACCAACGGTGGTATCGACAAGGTCCCGGTGGTGCACGTCGTCGTTGCCGCGGTCGAACCCGAACTCAAGTCGCGCGGTCACGCGTCGTTCATCGTCCCGCCGGGCACGCCGGGCTGCACGATGGGCCAGAAGTTCTCCAAGATGGGCATCCGGGCGTCGCACACCGCCGAGGTGGTGTTCGACGACTGCCGCGTTCCCGGGCACCTACTGCTCGGTGGCAAGGAGAAGCTCGACGATCGTCTCGCTCGGGCGCGTGAAGGCAAGAGCTCACGCGTGCAGGCCGCGATGAGCACGTTCGAGGCGTCACGTCCGCTCGTCGGCGCGCAAGCGCTCGGCATCGCGCGCGCCGCGTACGAGTATGCACTCGACTACGCCAAGGAACGGCACGCCTTCGGTCGACCGATCATCATGAACCAGGCGATCGCGTTCAAGCTCGCCGACATGAAGATGCAGATCGACGCGGCTCGACTCCTCGTGTGGCGCGCGACGTGGATGGCGGCCGCCCGCAAGCAGTTCACCTCGGG
>SXIR01000134.1 GCA_005772765.1 Actinomycetota bacterium | reverse complement strand
CTCGTCCCCCACGTCTTGAGCGAACGGCTGATGATCGCGGACCGTTCGCCCGAGCGCGCCAGGAGATCGGGGAGCACCTGCTCGGTGATCATCCGCTGCATCTCGTAGGGCACGCCGGGACCGGCGTACACGACCTTGCCTTCGTGCTCGCAACAGAGCCCCGGTGCCGTACCGATCGGGTTGTCGAGCGCTCGCCCGCCCGCGGGTACGTCGGCCTGCCGCAGGTTGTTCTGCGGCATGTCGCGCAACCGCACTTTGAACATTGCGGCGATCTGTTCGGCGAGGTCGTCGTGACGGATGAGGTCGACGCCCATCCACTCGGCGATCGCGTCCCGCGTGAGATCGTCCTGGGTGGGGCCGAGGCCGCCGCAGATGATCAACGCGTCCGAGCGGTCCAGCAGGTCGCGCATCGCCGCCACGATGCGCGTCTGGTTGTCGCCGATCGCTCGGTGTTCGAAACTGTCGATTCCGTACTCTGCGAGCCGCTCGCCGATCCATGCCGAGTTCGTGTCGACGATCTGACCGAGCAACAACTCGGTGCCGATGGCAAGTACCTCACAGCGCATCGGCCGATCCTACGGGTCGGCGATCGAGCCGAGGCGAGCCCTCCGACGGCAAGGCGCCGCGCTCCCGACGCGACGTGGAATCTACGAGTCGTTGCGCTGCCAGTCGATGTAGCCGTGACGAACGATCAGCGCGCCGGACACCACCGTCAGGATCACCGCGAGCACGAGCACACTTTGCTGTAGCCCGATCGAGTCCGCCGTCCACGGCAGCAACACGAATCCGACCGCGCTGTACTGCACGAACGCCTTGTATTTGCCGAGCCGCACGGCCGGAATGACGATGCCGCGTCGACCGGCAATCGATCGGTAGGTCGAAATGCCGAACTCGCGAGCGGCGATGACGAGGGCAGGCCACCACCAGATGTCGCCGCGTTGCGCCAACACGGCGAGCCCGCCGAGGACAATCACTTTGTCAGCGACCGGATCGAGAAACGCGCCAGAACGGGTCGCGCCGTCCCGGCGAGCGAGCCAACCATCGAGGCTGTCGCTGGCGGTGACCGAGAACCACAGGCCGACCGTGAGCCAGGCGCTCCCGCGATCGTGCATCAGGACGAGCGCGGGGACGGCGACGAGAATCCGGGCGAGCGTGGTCGCGTTCGCCGGCGTCGCCAGCGCGGTTTGACCGAAGCGTTTCGTTCCCGAAGCCCGCGTCGTGGTCATCGCGACACCGTCACTTTGCGACAACGATCGATTCGGCTCGCTCGCGCACCACGGCATCGAGGTCGGGACCTTCACAGTCGACCACCTCGGCGCGCATGATGACGCCAGGCCGGGCGAACACATCGCCGGCGACCCGAACGACGCCGTCGATCTCGGGCGCTTCGCGATGCGAGCGTCCGACCACGAGTCCGTCCTCGACGCCGTCGATCAGCACCTCGATCTCTTCGCCGATGAGCGCAGCGCGCGCAGCCGCGGTGATCGGCTCCTGTTGCGCGGCGAGCTCGAGCAGTCGTTCTCGGACGATCTCGGGCGCTACCACACCGTCGAGATCCGCGGCGGCGGTGCCTTCCTCCCGTGAGTAGGCGAAGAACCCGGCCCAGTCGAGTTGGGCGGCATCGAGAAAGCCCAGCAACGACTCATGGTGGGCTTCGGTCTCGCCGGGAAACCCGCTGATGAACGACGATCGAAACACTGCGTCGGGCGCCTGCTCTCGGATACCGCTGATCATGTCGACGAAGCGATCGCCGCTCCCCCATCGCTTCATACGTCGCAGCAGCGTTGCGTCCGCGTGCTGCAGCGAGAGATCGAAGTACGGCACGACGGATTCGAGATCGAGCATCGTCGCGATCAAGGGATCACGAACCTCGGAGGGGTACAGGTAGAGCAGACGCACGCGTCGAAGGCCACGATCGCGCATCGTGTCGAGCGTGACCAACAGGCGCGAGAGCGCGTCGACCTCGTCGACGTCGCGTCCGTACCAAGCGAGGTCCTGGGCGACGAGCACGATTTCTGCGACGCCGGCGTCGATCAATCCACCGGCCTCGGCCACGATGGACTCCGGCGATCGAGATCGCTGCGTGCCCCGAAAACTCGGAATCGCACAGAACGCACACTTGCGATCGCATCCCTCAGCAACCTTCACGTACGCCCATGGTGCCGTAGGGGCGGGCCGAGGCAACTCGAGCAAGTCACGCACCCCGGAGGGCTTTCGCAACAAACGCACCGGCTCACTGAGCCCGACCGCCGCAGCGATGGCCCCTTCGCCGGCGAAACCGACGACCGCGTCGATCTCGGGGATGGCGGCCGCGAGCTCGTCGCCGGCGCGTTCGGCGAGGCAACCCGTGACGACGAGACGCGCGCCGTCGCCCCGCCGGTCGGCAAGTGCCAGCACCGTGTCGATCGATTCCTGCCGGGCCGCCTCGATGAACGCACAGGTGTTGACGACGATGAGATCGGCGGATTCGACGTCGTTCGACGGCACGAGACCGTCGGCGAGGAGCGACGCGACGACTTTGTCGGAATCGACGGCGTTCTTCGGGCACCCGAGGGTCTCGACATGGAAGCGCAAGGGACCCGCGGACATCGTGTGGCAGTCTACGGAGCGGGGCTCCGACTCAGCGATACTGCGTCGCTGACGGCAAACCTGCCGGAGACCGAAGCACCCAACTCCCGACGCTGGTCGAGGACGACATGACGAAAGGCAGCCTGCGGTGAGCATGAGTCCGACGATGTGGTGCCCATCGTGCGCTTCGGAGTACGTGGCCGGGACATTGGTCTGTCCTTCGTGCCGAGTGGGTCTGAGCCGAGAACGGCCGACCGGCGACGAACCCGAGGCCTCCGACATGGTCGAGATGGGTGAGTTCTCTCGCCTGCACGCGTTGATCCTGCGCCGACGCCTCGAGAGCGCAGGGATTCCGGTCATGCTCGAACCCGTCGGTGACGGGGATCTCACGATCGTCGTACCGACCGAACACGGCGACTTCGCCTACGCCGTGATCACCGAGCTCGACGTCGAAGACGAGGTCCCCGACACCTCACCGCACGCCTACGTCAACCGCATCGAAGAGCATCTCGCCGCCGCGGGCGCGTTACTCGAAGAGCTGCGCATTCGCCTCGACGAACTCGAGACCGAAACCTGACGTTGTTTGCGTGAGCCCAGGTATCGAGCACGAACCGGGGCGACGCGGACCACGAGCCACGCGCGGCGGCCGCAGGACTCAGCCGCGAGTCAGCATGGCTTCGAGCTCGTCGACGGTCATGAGCACCGAGCGAGCTTTGGAGCCCTCCGACGGCCCCACGACACCTTTGCGTTCGAGCAGGTCCATGAGCCGCCCAGCACGCGCAAAACCGACGCGCAGCTTGCGTTGCAGCATCGACGTACTCCCGAGGCCAGAACGAACAACGAGCTCCATCGCCGCGGCGAACAAGTCGTCGCCGTCGTCTTCGCCCGCGCTCGATGCTCCGTTGCCGAGCCCGGACTCCTCGCTCCCTTGCACGCCTTCGACGTAGCTCGGCGCCACCGTCTGTCGCCGCCACGCAGCAACGACCTTGCGAACGCAGTCTTCGTCGACCCAACTGCCCTGGATTCGTTCGGTCCGGCTCGTGCTCGCTGCGAGCAGCAACATGTCGCCCTTGCCTACGAGTTTCTCGGCGCCCGGCTGGTCGAGGATCACGCGGCTGTCGGCCAGGCTGCTCACGGCGAACGCCAATCGACTCGGAACGTTCGCTTTGATCACGCCGGTGATCACGTCGACCGACGGACGTTGCGTTGCGATCACGAGGTGGATACCCACGGCCCGCGCCATTTGCGCGAGCCGACAGATGCTCGTCTCCACATCACGCGCTGCCACCATCATCAGGTCGGCGAGCTCGTCGACGACGATCACGATGTAGGGCAAGCGGTCGTAGCTCTTGCCGCCGTGCGCATCGGGGTTGTCGACCGTGGGCAGATCACCCCGATCGAACATCGCGTTGTAGCCACCGATGTCACGAACGCCGACCTCAGCCAGCAGGTCGTAGCGCAGCTCCATCTCGCGCACCGCCCAATCGAGAGCGTTCGCGGCTTTCTTCGGGTTGACGACCACCTCGGTGAGCAGGTGCGGCACGCCGTTGTATTGGCCCAGCTCGACTCGTTTGGGATCGACCAGGATGAGGCGAACCTGCTCGGGCGTGGCGCGCATCAGCAACGACGTCACGATGCTGTTGATACAACTTGACTTGCCGGCACCGGTTTGGCCAGCGATCAACACGTGCGGGAACGTTGCGAGGTTCGCCATGAACGCGCGCCCACCGATGTCGCGACCCATCCCAACTTCGAGCGGGTGGGTGGCCTGCTTCGCCTCCTCACTCGTGAGGATGTCACCGAGGGTGATGATCGGGCGCTGTTTGTTGGGCACCTCGACACCGATCGCCGAGCGCCCAGGGATCGGAGCGAGGATGCGAACGTCGTGGCTCGCCATCGCGTACGCGATCTCCTTGGCGAGGCCTGTGACCTTGTTGACCTTCACCCCTGGCGCCAGCTCGAGTTCGTAGCGCGTCACGGTCGGACCAACCGACGCTCCCACGAGCCGAGCATCGACGCCGAACTCACGCATCGTTGCTTCGAGCACCTCACCGCCGGCCTCGACGAACCGAGGGTCGACCTGCTTGCCGCTGCCGCGTTTCAGAGAGTTCGCCGGGGGCAACTTCCATTCGGGGACTTGCACGCCCGGAGGCATCGCCAGGCTCAGCTGGGTGTCGTGGGTCGATTCAGCTGCAACGAGGTCGATCTCATCTTCCTCGTCGTCTTCTGTTTCTTCGTCTTCTTCTTCTTCTTCTTCCTCGTCTTCGGCGGACTCGTCGTACTCGTACTCGTACTCGTCGTCTTCTTCTTCCTCGTCTTCCTCGTCTTCTTCGGCATCGTCTGCGAGCTGCGTCGCGCCAGCCGTGGGGTCCGGCGCGCCGTCGGCGAACTGATCGAACAACACCGCTCGCCGCGGTCGGCTCGGCGCGACCGGTTCGAGTTCGAAGTCGTCGTCACCGCCGGATTCGAAGGTGAAGAGCTCGCGCACGTGCTGCGCCACGAATCGGGCCGCGTGGACGACCCCGGCGATCACCTGGTGGACGCGCAGGTTCGCGCTGAGCAGCACACCGATGCCGGCGCAGGCGACCAGCACAACGACCCCGCCGACCACGCCGGCAACGGCTGCGATCGAACCGCCGAACAGCGCGCCCAGCACCCCGCCAGCAACCCGGAGTTGGTCGAGGCTCTCGGTCGTCGGTCGGCCGTGGGCCACGTGCAAGATTCCAACGGCCGAGAGCAACAGGGCACTGATCCCGACCCCGACGCGCAGGCCGTGTCGGGTCGAGTCGTCATCGCCGCGGCGCCAGATCAGCGCCGCGGCCGCGGCCCACATCGCGAACGGAAGGAGGTAGCGCCCGCCACCCAGCACCGCACCGACGCCGGTGTCGATGGCTTCGCCGAACGGTCCGGCCGCACTGGAGAGCACCCCGAGGAGGGCCAGCACGCCCACGACGGCCAGCGCGACCGCGGCCACGTCGAGCCGATGATCGCCGAGCTGGTCGCGCCACGCGCTCCGCCACCGCTGCTCACTGGGGCTGCGTCGTGATCGCGGCGTGCGCCGACGGGCCGGGCGGGATCGCTTCGCCCCGCGAGATGGGGTCTTGGTTGCGGTCGAACCCCGTGCGCTCGAGGTCGTCTTCTTGCGCGTCGAAGTGCCACGGGCCATTCACCCAACGTAACACCCACCACTCCAGCCACACCGGACCCAAATCGCGGCGTTCCGCTGGATCAACCGACCGAATCGGTCACCGGGTCCGCACCGAGCTCACGCACGGAGTCGGCGCATGAGCTCGGCTTGTGAACTGACGTCGAGCTTGCGGAACATCGATCGGAGGTGATTGCGCACCGTGTGGGGCGACACGTACAGGTCCTCGGCGATCGTTGCGACCCGATGGCCGGACAACAACAGCGCGGCGACGTCGCGTTCGCGAGGGCTCAGTACCGCCGGCAAGGAACGCACCGGGATCCCGCCTGCCGCGCCCCGGTCCAGTTCGTGGCCCACGACGAGCCGCAGATCGGGATCTGAGTTCGCGGGCAACGGCGCGAGCGCAATCAGGAACTGGATCGGCCGGCCCGCCTCGGGCTGCACTTCGAGACAGGCCGTTGCACCCGGATCGTCGGCCAACGAACGCAACAGGTCGGGCACTGACATCGACGACTTGAGCGTCGGCGCGCCGTCGCTCATCCCCCGAGCGTCGAGGCCAAGGCTCGTTTGCAATCGTCGGTTCAAGTGCTCGACGGTTCCATCGGAACGCATCAGCGCGCACGGTTGTGGCCACTTGTCGATCCAGGCCGCCAGCGTCACCCCGGCCCCGGCCGCAACCGGCTCGGTCGTGACGACGGCGAATCGGTTGTCGAATCCGTCGATCATCCAGTACTGGTTCAAGACCTGCACCGGGTCGCCATCCACCTCGACCGTGCGCATGATCGAGTAGGCCTGCCCGGTGCGGAGAAACTCGTCGTATTGCGCCTTGGCAATCTCACGTTCGCCAGTCGACACGAGGTCCGCGACGTCGATGTCGGTCCACGCCGGCGCACCAGTCACAGCCCGATAACGCGCATTGGTGTACACGATGCGTGCCGGATCCGCCGCGATGACGACCGTCATCACCGGCGACTGTTCGAACGCTCGCGTGATCTCGATGAGTTCGATGATCGGTGGACGGTGCGGTCCCTCGCCGCTCAGCTTCTTCAGGTTCTCGACCACGATCAATGCTCCCGTCGGCAACGATCAGTATTGGATGCCAGCACGCCAGGCCTGGCCGCCAAAGGCTGCGTCACACTCCCCCAGCACGGAGGTGATCGACCAGTTCGCGCTGCGAGTTGACGTCGCACTTCGCGAAAATCGTGCGCAGGTGGTTGCGCACCGTGTGATGCGACAGGTGCAACCGCGCGGCGATCGAGGGGATGCGGTGACCGCGCAGCATCAGCTCGACGATGTCACGTTCACGTTGATTGAACGTCGACGGCATCTCGACCGCGTCGGACGCGACCGGCACCATCACGAGCACGACGCCGGCTTCGGTGACCTGCGGCGCGGGAGCAAACGCCACTTCCGCGCTCGCCCAGCGGCCGTCGGACATCCGCAACTTCGCGGTGAACGGACGGCCGGGCTTTCCGGCCCGCGCTTCGGCAATGGCCCGCCGCGCCGCATGAGCGGTCTCGACCGAACACGCCTGCTCGAACAGCCGAGCAAGCGACTTCGCCTCGCCGAATTGTTCGGAGAAGCGAGCGTTGGCGAAGACGATCGTGTCGTGACTCGCGACCGCGACCAAGTTGTTCGAGAGGTCCAACAACGGTTGCGCGTTCTCCCATGCGGCACGAAGACCCAAGTCGATGTCGCGTGCGACGACCACGAGGTAGTCGCCATTGAACTCGCCGAGCGCCCAGATCGCGATTCGCACATAACGGTCGGGGTCGTATGCGTGATGACGAACCGTGACGTCGGCGTGGGTTTGCGTTCGCCATCGCTCGCGGCTGGCGACCAGGTCGTGGTCGGGTGCGAGCATGTCGTCGACCTCGAGACCGATCAGGTCGATGCCATGCGCTTCGAGCAGTTCGTCACGCGCGGCCGGATTCGCGGCGATGATTCGCCACGTGGTGCAGTCGACCAGCAGAGCGCGATCAGGCGAGGGCAGCCAACCGGCCTCGAACACGGCAATCGCAACGTGCGAGCGATCGGCGATCGCGCCGACGGACCCGAACGCGGTCGCTCCTCCAACGGGTGCCGACAACGGGTCGAGCGCGACCGATTCGAGTGGTGCGAACGGCGTCCTCATGCGAAATCATTACAGCACGAGAAGCTGTGGACGCGTTGTCATTGGGACAGGCGACGGGACGCTACCGGGGTCGACTACTGGGCCATGACGTAGCCGCCATCGACCGGGATCACCTGTCCGCTGATCCACGACGCGTGGTCGGAAGCCAACAGCGCGACGATCGGCGCCGGATCGTCGGTGCGGCCGAGCCGGGGCACGGGATAGGGCTTCGCGAGCCGGGTTTCGAGGTCCGGGTCGCGCTCCACCGCCGCGGCAAGCGGTCCGGCTTTGATCGAGCCGAGTGCAACACAGTTCACCGTGACCCCGAACTTTCCCACTTCGGTTGCCAGCCCTCGCGAAAAACCGGCCGCCGCTGCCTTGGCGGAGCCATAGATCACCTGGACTCGTTCGCCCTTGCGAGCCGCGTCGCTCACGATCGTGATCACGCGCCCCCACTCGGCTTCGACCATGTCCCCCACGTACGCGTGCGTCACGTGCAGGACCGAGCCGTAGTTGAGCCAGATCATCTGTTCCCAGTCGGCTGGCTCCGAGTCGACGAACTTCTGGAGTGCGAACCCTGCGGTGGGGATCCCCACGTTGTTGACCAAGATGTCGACCGGACCCGTCTCGGCGCGCATGCGCAGCACCTTGGCGGGACTGGTCACGTCCGCTTTGACCGAGCGTGCGACACCAGGCCGGATCGTGTCGAGTTCGGCCGCGGTCGCAACCGCGCGTTCGGCGCTGATGTCGTTGACCCAAACAGTTGCGGCACCGGCTCGAACGAACGCCTCGCAAATCCGCTGACCGACACCGTTGCCGCCACCGGTGACGAGCGCCGATCGCCCCGACAAGTCGATCGCGAGCACTACGCCTCCAGCACGACCGGCACGATGATCGGAAAACGTTTCGTGTGCTCTTTGATGAACTTCTTGAGCGAGCTGCGGCAGTGGCGTCGCATGGTCTCGAAGTCGACGGCGCCTTCGCGAGCGGCATCGGCAATGGATGCCGCGACGTGTGCCTTGGCGTCTTCGATGAGTCCTTCGGCCTCAGGCGCGTACACCCACCCGCGCGTCACGATCTCCGGGCCGTTCAGGATCTCGCCCGATCGGGCGTCCAAGGTGACAATGACGACGACCACGCCCTCCTCGGCCAGCGCTCGGCGGTCGCGCAGCACACCACCGCCGATGTCGCCAACGATGCCGTCGACGTAGGTGTATCCGCTCGGCACCGCCGCACGTTCGACGTCGAGCCCGCGGTCGTCGAGTATCAACACGTCACCGTCTTCGCAGATGAGCACACGGTCGCGAGGAACGCCAACTTCGTGCGCCAAACGAGCGTGATGGATCATGTGTCGGTACTCACCGTGCACCGGCACGAACCAGTCGGGCGACAACAACGACAGGACGAACTTCAGTTCTTCTTGGCTCGCGTGACCCGACACATGGACCGGCGCGATGCGGTCGTGCACAACCTCGGCGCCGGCACGATGCAGCTGATCGATGATCCGATTGACGTTGGTTTCGTTCCCCGGAATCGCGTGTGCGCTCAACACCACGACATCGTCGTTCGAGACCTTGACGAACTTGTGCTCGTGGGCCGCCATCAGACTCAACGCGCTCATCGGTTCGCCTTGGGAGCCAGTGCAGATGATGCACACGGACCCCGGAGGAAGTCGCGGCGTCTCGTCGATGTCGACGACGTGTTCGACCGGAACGTCGAGCAGACCGAGTTCGCGCGCGGCGGTCACGTTGTGGTGCATCGATCGACCGAGGAACGCGATCTTTCGGCCCGCCGCGATCGCAGTGCTCGCGACTTGTTGCACTCGGTGGACATGCGACGAGAAGCACGCAACGATCATGCGCTTGTCGGGGTAGTCGCGGAACAGCAGGCGCATTGCCTCGCCGACGGTCTTCTCGCTGGGCGTGAATCCAGGACGTTCGGCGTTGGTGCTGTCGGCGAGCAACAAACGCACGCCACGCTTGGCGATCTCTCCGAAACGAGCGAGGTCGGTGTGTCGACCGTCGATCGGCGTCAGGTCGAGTTTGAAGTCACCCGTGTGCAGAATCGTTCCTTGCGGCGTGTGGATCGCCGTGGCGAAGCCTTCCGGTACCGAGTGGCTCACCGGGACGAACTCGACGTCGAACGGACCGATCATGCGCCGCTCGCCGTCGTGCACGACCACGAAGTCGGTGTTTCCGAGCAGACCTGCTTCTTCGATCCGTCGCCGCGCGAACCGCAAACTCAGCGCCGACCCGTAGATCGGCGTCGGCACATCGCGCAACAAGACCGGCAAGCCGCCGGCGTGGTCTTCGTGGGCGTGGGTGATCACCACGCCTTCGACACGATCGCGGTTGTCGATCAGGTAGCTGAAGTCAGGCAGCACCAGGTCGACGCCCGGCATGTCGACTTCGGGGAACATGAGCCCGCAGTCGATGAGCAGGATGCGACCGTCGACTTCGATTCCGGCGCAGTTGCGCCCGATCTCGCCGAGACCTCCAAGAAATACGATTCGCACCGGCTCCGCCATCGGAGCCGGACGGTATCAGCCCGCGATGGGCTCGCGGTCCTTGGCGACCTCGTCGAGCAGCGCATACTCCTCGCCGGTGTCGACCCAGTCCTCGAACTGGATCACGCCGAGTTCGGTGAACCGCTCCCGCAGCCAACCGTCGCCCGCATCGAGCAGACCCAGCTTCTTGCAGTTCGGGACGATCTTGGAGAACAACATCGACTGGAACATGGGACGGGACTGGTCGAGCATCACCAGTTGGAGCGCCTCCTTGACGTTGACGCCCATCCGGTCCCAGACCTCTTGCTGGAGGAAACGGTCACGCATGCGGACTGCGGCTTCGAACGTGAACTCCTGGCGCTCACGGATCTCCGCAAGGGTGAGCTCTTGGTAGTACTCCTTCAGCGACAACACGCCGAAAGCAACGTGGCGCGCCTCGTCGCTCATCACGTAGCGCAAGAGCTTCTTGAGCAAGGGCTCGGTCGTCATCTGGTGCATGAAGCCGAACGCGGCCAACGCCAGACCTTCGACCATGATCTGCAT
>SXIR01000133.1 GCA_005772765.1 Actinomycetota bacterium | reverse complement strand
GCGCGATCTCCAAGACCGTGAACTTGCCCGAAGACGTCACGGTCGAAGACGTCGAAGACGTGCACATCGTGGCGTGGCGCCTCGGGTTGAAAGCGGTGGCGCTGTACCGCGACAACTGCAAGGTGGGCCAGCCGCTGTCGACGCAGAAGAAGGACGGTGAGGCCGAGACGCCCGATGGTGCGGGTGCGAGCGAACGCATCGTCGAACGCATCGTCGAGCACGTCATCGTGCAAGAGCCAGTCCGTCAGAAGCTGCCGCGGACGCGTACGTCGAAGACGTTCTCGTTCCGGGTCGCTGACTGCCACGGCTACGTGACGGTCGGCGAGTACGGCGACGGTCGACCGGGCGAGTTGTTCTTGAAGGTTGCCAAGCAGGGCTCGACGCTTGCCGGCATCATGGACGCGATGGCGATCAGCGTGAGCATGGGCTTGCAGTACGGCGTGCCGATCGAGGCATTCGTCGAGAAGTTCACGAACATGCGCTTCGAGCCGGCGGGGATGACCGACGACCCGGACATCCGGTTCGCGACGAGTCTCGTCGACTACATCTTCCGCCGGTTGGCGGTCGAGTACCTGCCGCACGATCAGCGTGAAGCCATGGGGATCCTCACGGTGGGCGAGCGGATGCAGCCGACGTTGCCGGGCGTGGAAGAGGCCGCGACGCCGAACAGCCCGGCACTCGACCTCGGACCCGACGACCTCGCGCCGTCGACCGTGTTGCCTGCGAAGGTGACAGCCGCGCCGACCGCAAAGCCGCTCGTGCGTCAGCACGAAGTCGTCCTGTGTCACGCGTGTGGCGACATGATGCAGCGTGCCGGGAGCTGTCACGTGTGCACCAGCTGCGGCGCCACCAGCGGCTGCAGCTGACCTCCGTTCGTTGAGCAGTTTCCGTCAACAACGACGGAAACTGCTCACTGAATCCCCGGACGGATCTGCGGATGGATGTGATCGAGGCAGTACGCAAGCGACGGTCGGTGCGGCAGTTCACGTCCGAGCCCGTGAGCGACGACGCGTTGCGGTCGCTGGTCGAAGATGCGGCGCGGGCGCCGAGCGGCGGCAACCTGCAGCCGTGGCGGATCTACGTGGTGAACGGCACGCGCCTCGACGCGATGCGCGAGTTCCTCGCCACGCAACCGCCAATCGACGAGATCGAGTATCCGATCTACCCGCCGGAGCTATCCGAGCCGTACGTCACGAACCGCTTCACGGTTGGCGAGATGATGTACGCCACGATCGGGGTCGGTCGCAACGACA
The DNA here is from genome assembly GCA_005772765.1 of Actinomycetota bacterium. Taxonomy (GTDB): domain Bacteria; phylum Actinomycetota; class Acidimicrobiia; order IMCC26256; family PALSA-610; genus SXJQ01. The sequence goes on along the minus strand of SXIR01000133.1, from coordinate 7,805 downwards.
AAGAGGGCCGCGCCCAACAGTTCGTTCGCAACAACGACTTCTTTGGGGCGCCCGCAGCGCTGTTCTGCTTCGTCGACCGCCAGATGGGCCTGCCGCAGTGGAGCGACCTCGGTATGTACTTGCAGACATTCATGTTGCTCGCGGTCGAGCGCGGCCTCGGTACGTGCCCGCAGGAGTACTGGTCGGTGCGGAGCCGCGCGGTGCGAACGTTCGTCGGCGCACCAGACAACGAGATGCTGTTCTGCGGGGTGTCGATCGGCCACGTCGACGACACCGCGCCGATCAATGCACTGCGTACGGAGCGCATGACGCTCGAATCGTTCGCGACGTTCGTCTGATGGCCGATTCGACGCGCCCCACGCCGGTGTTCCGGCACCTCGACGACCTCGACGTGCCGTGGCAGGCCGTCAAGTCCCAACGCAATGCCGACGGCACGACGGCGCACGTCTGGGAGAAGTGGCTCGCGTTTTCGCCCGATCCGCAGTACTTGTCGTTGTACGCCCGCTACGACCCCGGCATGATCGTGCGCCGCCACGGGCACAACAGCCCGCACATCGTGTTCGTGCTCGCCGGCGACCTCGACGTGGGGGGCCACGCGTGTCCGGCTGGCACGCACATCGAGTTGCCCGACGGTGCCGCCTTCGGGCCGATCGTCGCAGGGCCCGAGGGTGCGACGTTGTTCGAGGTGATGATGGGCGACCCGCGCAGCTGGGGCGACGATCCCCAAGCCTTTCACGCTGCACTTGCCGAACGGGGAGCCGAACCGCTCCCGGATCCTCCGCTCGAGTTTCCGGCCTGGCTCGAGGATCTGCGTCGCCACTGGGCGTGATCGGGGACCGGGAGGCGTCGGCGCGAGCGCGACTACCGTGCAGCGCCATGAAGCTCAGCGTGATGGTCAACTACTCCGGCGATGTCGTCGCCGCGGCCAACGAAGCCGTCGAACTCGAGAAGGCCGGCCTCGACTGCGTCTGGGTTGCCGAGGCGTACAGCTTCGACGCAATCTCGATGATGGGCTATCTCGCGGGCCGCTCCGAACGTCTCGAAATCGGCAGCGCGATCGTCAACATCTACAGCCGCACCCCGACGTTGCTCGCTATGACCGCCGCGGGACTCGACGCGGTGAGCGGCGGGCGGATCAACCTCGGCCTCGGCGCCAGTGGCCCGCAGGTGATCGAGGGATTCCACGGCGTGCCCTACGAAAAGCCGCTCGCCCGAACCCGCGAGGTCATCGAGATCTGTCGCTCGGTCTGGCGCCGCGAGGTGATCGATCACCACGGTCCGACGGTCGACATCCCGCTGCCCGAAGGGCAAGGCACCGGTCTCGCCAAGCCGCTGAAGCTCATCAACCACCCCGTCCGTGACCAGATTCCGATTTGGATCGCGAGCTTGAAGGGCAAGAGCGTCGAGATGACTGCCCAACTCGCCGACGGTTGGATTCCGATCTTTTACGTTCCCGACAAGGCAGACCGGGTCTGGGGCGATGCCCTCGCCGCGGGCAAGGCCAAACGCGATGCGAGCCTCGCCCCGCTGCAGACGATCGCTGGTGGCCCGGTGCTGTTCACCGACGACCCTGATCTGGCGGGCAAGATCAACGACTTCGGCCGCGGCATGGCGGCGCTCTACGTCGGTGGCATGGGCGCGCGCGGCAAGAACTTCTACAACGACATCATGAGTGCGTACGGCTGGGAGGGCGAGGCCAAGCTGATCCAGGACCTCTACCTCGACGGTAAGAAGGACGAGGCCGCGGCTGCGGTGCCCGCCGATTTCCTCGCGGCGGCGTCGCTGGTCGGAAGCGAGGGCTACATCAAGGACCGGGTCGCGGCATTCGCCGAAAGCGGCGTCACGCACTTGCAGTTGACGCTCATCGGTTCGCTCGAACAGAAGCAACAGACGCTCGAACGCCTTCGCAAGATCGTCGACTGAGATCGGGCGCACGGTGGCGGTGACGACCAGCGATGGCGTCGCTCTCGCGTACGACGATGTCGGGTCGGGGGACCCGATCGTGCTCGTACACGGCATCACCGATCGACGCGACGACTGGCGTCCGATCGTCGACCGTTTGTCCGCTACGCATCGCTGCGTGACGCTCGACCTGCGCGGCCACGGCGAGTCGGGCGACGCGGACGACTACAGCGCGCTGGCCATGGCAACTGACGTTGTCGCGGTCGTCGATGCGCTGGCCTTGGATCGACCCATGTTGATCGGGCACTCGCTCGGGGCGATGGTCGCGACGGCAGCCGCGTTGCGTGCGCCGGTGCGCGGCGTCGTGAACATCGATCAGCCCCTGCGCATGAGCGACTTCGCGGCTGCGCTCGCGCCGTTGGAGCCGATGTTGCGGGGGACGCCAGCCGAGTTCGCCGATGCCATGACGTTGATCTTCAGCGTGCTCAACGGCGACCGTCTCGACGATCGAACGGCCGAAGCGCTCGCAGCCCGAGCGAGCCGCGCTCGCCAAGACGTCGTGCTCGGGGCGTGGGATGTCGTCTTCACGACGCCACCGGCGGCGCTCGACGAACTGATCGACGCGATGGTGCCGGCGATCACCGTGCCGTATCTCGCCCTGCTCGGCAACGACGCCGGACCGGGGTATGACGACTGGCTGCGTGCTCGCATCGCCCACGTCGAAATCGAGCACTGGCCGGAGCACGGTCATTATCTCCACCTCGTCGACCCCGATCGTTTCGCCGAGCGGATCCGCGCGTTCGTGGCGACCTGTCGTTGACCCGACGCGTACGCCACCTTTGGCTCGGGATCGACCCGCCTACGCTGCGCGCATGTTGGATCTCGTGCCGACGCCCCCCGAATGGGCCGATCACGCGCTCGAAGACGTCGAGGCGTTGCTGTCGGATCACGCCCACTGCGAAAAGAAGGCGGCGCAGCAAGCGATGTCGCTGCTCCACGCCGTCGCCGACCACGACGAGGTCGTCGTGCGGCTCGCTCGGCTTGCCGAACAAGAAGCCGAACACCTTCGGCGCGTGGTCGAAGCGCTGCATGCGCTCGGACTCCACCTTCGACCCGATACGACGAATCGGTACACCGCAGCACTCGCGGCCGATGCACGCGACACCATCGACCGCTTGATCGTCGCGGCGCTCATCGAGGCTCGGAGCCACGAGCGTCTGGCGCTGCTGTGTGAAGCGCTCGACCGCCGGCCAGCGTTGGCCCACCTCGTGCCGTTGTTCGAGGAGTTACGAGCGTGCGAAGTGGGTCACGCGCACACCTACCTCCAGGTTGCCTCGCTGTTGTGCGACCGTTCCCGGGTCGAGGCCCGGCTCGGGCGTTGGGTCGAACGAGAAACGGCGGCAATCGCGGCCGTGGCGATGCGCTCGGCGATCCACTGACGAAGGTCGCCCCGGGCGCGGAACCCGGGGCGACGGACGACTACGAACAAGAGGGTTGACGAGCGGCTCGTGACACCGTCGTTTCGGTCCGGCGACGTTCGTGACGTCGGCTCAGTGGCCGTTGCGGTGCGGGGACGTTCGCGCGGCTGACGTCAGCGCAACGAGCCGCTGCAACGGTCGGGGGGACTCTCCTCACCCATCGCCGCTCCTTCCGGGTTGGCTGTCGATACGTCTCGATCCACCCTCTGCCTGTTTGGGTCGTCCGTCAAGGGCGCAGCGCGGATTCGGAGACCGAATTCGCGGATTCGTGGGAGCGAAAAAATCAGGCCGGAAAATCCACCACTTCGAAGGCGAGTCGTGCGACAGTGACCCCGGTCGGTGCGGCTCCCCAGCCCGCTGACCGCTGCGGCAATCCGCAGTCCACAACCCACTTCCAGCGCACATCGGCCCGGGGTAACCCGGGCCGATGTGTTTTTCGAGCCGCTTGCCGCCGGTTGTTGGGGGTGCGCCAGATCTCACCTGCCGGCTGATCGGGCGGTGCCGCCTGGTCCGCAGCGCCAGGACCGTGGGTGTGAGGCCGGCGCGCCTCGAGTTCAGGGGTCGACGCGGCCGCCGCTGCGCCAGTATTGGCCGTTCTCTCGGGACAAGTAGCCGAAGTCGACGAGATAGCGGCGCAAGGCGGCGGTGTCGGCGTGAAACTTGCCGAGCACCAGGTTCACCATCTGCTCGCTGTACTTGCGTCCGGGTTCGAAGTTCGGCGCGAGCCATTCGAGCACTGCGATCTTCTTCTTGTCGCCCGTCGGAATCGACGTGAGCCGACCGTCTCGGACGAACGCACGGAGCACCTTTGCCTCCTCGGCGGGGGCGTCGAACTCCTCGGCCGCGCGCGGCCCGGAAGTGGCCTCGGTGCGGGCAACTGCGGCGAACGCGCCCTCGACCACGAAGAGGGCGCCGTCGCCCCCGTCGATGACGAGACCGGCATCGACGAGGCGGTTGCAGGCTCGGGTGATGGCGCGCAGTTCGTCGCCGGTGGCGGCGCGCACTTCGGCGTAGGTCCGGGCGCCGAGCACGATGGCGGCGACGGTGCGGAGCCGAACCGGATCGGCGAGCAGGCCAACGAGTTCGGCGGAGCGAAACGCAGGAAGGTCCACGGAGCGGACCGTATCGCCGAGGCGGGGGCAGGCTGGGGGGTTTGTACGCCCGGGCGATACGGTCCGCAATCTGGGAGGAGAGCCCACATCCTGGGACGGGATTGCGAACTCAGTACGGTCAACGTCGGCCCGATCGGGCACGGTACGGGTCGAGCCAAGAAATCTGCGGGCGGGGCGGCCTGGCCGGTCCGGTAGGGTCGGCAGATGGTTGAGAATCCCCAGGTCAGCCGGGTGCTCGTGGTGACTGCGCATCCCGACGACGTCGACTTCGGCGCGGCCGGCTCGGTGGCGGCTTGGACCGACCAGGGGGTAGACGTTTCCTACTGCATCTGCACGCACGGTGATGCCGGCGGCGCCGACAGCGGTATTCCGCGAGACCGGATCCATGTCGTGCGGCGGAAGGAGCAAACCGCAGCAGCCAGCGTCGTCGGCGTACGCGACCTGCACTGGCTCGGATTTCCCGACGGCGCGCTCGAATACAACCTCGAACTGCGCAAGGCGATCAGCCGGGTGATCCGCATCGTCCGCCCCGACCGTGTGGTCTGCCAGTCGCCCGACCGCATGCTGTCGCGGATCTACGCGAGCCATCCCGACCACCTTGCGGCAGGTGCGGCGGCGATCGCCGCGGTCTATCCAGACAGTCGCAATGCCTGGGCGTTTCCCGACCTGCTCGACGAAGAGGGTCTCGAACCGCACACGGTTCCCGAACTGTGGATCATGGCGAGAGAGCAGCCGAACGTGTTCGTCGACATCACCGACGCGGTCGAACGCAAGATCGAGGCGCTGTTGTGCCACGAGAGCCAGATGTCGGACCCGGGCCGCATGCCCGACATGATCCGCGAGTGGGCGCGCGCGACCGCGCAGCGAGCCGAGTTCGGCCCGGATCGCTTCGCCGAAGGATTCGAACGCGTCGACACGGCGTGACGCAGTGACGACGGTCGTCGTAGTTTCGGGGTCATGGGACTCGCTCCGGCAACACCCACACACCCGTTGTCGATGCTCACCGCCGATGAGGTGACGCGCGCCGTCGACATCGTGCGCTCGACGGGCCGACTGCCCGACGGTGCGTTGTTTGCGCACATCGTGCTCGTTGAACCCGACAAAGCGGAGTTGGCGGCGTGGTCGGCCGCGTCGCGAATCGAACGGTTCGTTCGACTCCAGATCGTGCCAGGTCCCGGGCTCGAACTGTGGGAGGTCACGGTTGCGCTCGGTTCGGGTTCGATCACCGAGTGGCGCGTGGTCGAGGGCGAACGGCCGACGTTGTTGTTTCACGAGGCCGCCACTGCGATCTTCACGACGCGAGAGCATCCGGAGTATCGGGCCGCGCTCGCGCGCCGGGGCATCACCGACGTCGACAACGTGCAGATCGACCCGTGGCCGGCCGGAACGTTCGGGTATGCCGCCGAGGAGGGGCGCCGCATTGCTCGGTGCATCTCGTTCGTGCGCGCGTACCCCGAGGACAACGGATACGCGCGTCCGGTGGAGGGCCTGATCGTGCACTTCGATCTCGGCCGCAACGAAGTCATCGAGGTGATCGACCACGGCGTCGTATCCCTGCCGCACGAACACGCCCGCTACTTCGCCGCCGACCACGAACCGCTGCGGGCCGACATCAAACCACTGCACATCGTTCAGTCGGACGGCCCGAGTTTCGTCGTCGACGGCAACCGCATCGACTGGCAGAAATGGTCGGTGCGTATCACCTTCGATCCGTACGAAGGTCTCGTGCTACACGGGGTCTCGTACTCCGGTCGCTCGATCGCGCATCGACTGTCGATCTCGGAGATGGTGGTGCCGTATGGCGACCCCAGCGAGATGCACGGTTTCAAGAACGCGTTCGACGCGGGGGAGTGGGGCCTCGGCCGCATGACCCAGTCGCTCGCGCTCGGTTGTGACTGTCTCGGTGAGATCTTCTACTTCGACGCCGTGCTCGCCACCGAGCACGGCAGTCCGTGGCCGATCGCGAACGCCATCTGTATGCACGAGGAGGACTACGGCATCGCGTGGAAGCACGTCGACCTGTTCGGGGGTACGTCCGAGGTGCGAAGGTCTCGTCGCTTGGTGATCAGCCACATTGCAACGGTTGGCAACTACGAGTACGGCTTCTACTGGTACTTCTACCTCGACGGCAACATCCAACTCGAGGTGAAGCTGACCGGGATTCTCTCGGTCGGAGCGATGGAGCCAGGAGAATCGCGCTCGTTCGGAAACGAAGTCGCGCCCGGTATCTACGCCCCGTTCCATCAACACATGTTCTGCGCGCGACTCGACCTCGACGTCGACGGCGTCGACAATCGCGTGGTCGAGGTCGAAGCCGAGGTTGTGCCGCCGGGCGATGGCAATCCCTGGTCGAATGCGTTTCGGGCGCGCAAGACCCTGCTCGAACGCGAGTCCAATGCGCGTCGCATGGTGAACACCGCGACGTCACGATCGTGGCGGGTCGTCAACGACGCCGCCCGTAACGGTCTTGGTCAGCCGACCGCGTACAAGCTGATTCCGACGATGAGCACACCTGCGCTGCTCGCGGACGCGTCGTCGTCGGTCGGACAGCGCGCCGGGTTCGCGCGCCACAACCTCTGGGTCACCCCGTACGCGCCGTCCGAGATGCGCGCCGCTGGCGACTACCCGAATCAGTCGCGGGGTGGTGCCGGACTACCCGAATGGACGCAGGCCGATCGCGACCTCGTCGATACGGATGTGGTGCTGTGGTACAGCTTCGGCATCACGCACTTCCCGCGTCCAGAGGACTGGCCGGTGATGCCGGTCGAGTACACCGGGTTCTTGTTGTCGCCGGTTGGATTCTTCGACCGAAACCCCGCGCTCGACGTACCGCCGAGCGCGGCGATCAACGACGAGGCGTGCCACTAGCAGTTAGGTTCTCGCGCATGGGACAGTGGACACGAGAAGAACTGCAAGCCGCGCACGACAAGTTCGTCGCGGCGGCCGCCGAATCTGGCCGTACGGGCGACTGGACGACGTGGGCAAACATGTTCACGGAGGACGCGACCTACTACGAGCACATGTACGGCAAGTTCAATGGCCGGGCCGAGATCCTCGCGTGGATCACCAACACGATGAAGGACTTTCCGTTCAACGAGATGACGCAGTTCCCGCACGACTGGTGTGTGTGCGACGAGGAACGCGGTTGGTGGATTTGCCAGATCGAAAACCGGTTCAACGATCCGGGCGACGGCAACATCTATGAGGCCTACAACCTGACCGTGTTGCACTACGCCGGCGACATGCAGTTCTCCTACGAGGAAGACGCCTACAACCCCGCGAACTTCGCACCGATGGTGAAGGACTGGCTCGC
>SXIR01000132.1 GCA_005772765.1 Actinomycetota bacterium | reverse complement strand
CGCTCGCCTCGCGTGGTATCTGAAGCTCGCCCACGGCACCGGGCGCGCCTACCAAGTCACGACCGTGACCGCGATCCGCGATGGCGCGGCGTACGAACGCCTGGCGCGACGCGTGCAGTCAGGCGATTTGCGATCGTGGGCCGCCCATGCCGACTCGCTGCGTCACGAGGTCGCCGGCAAGCTGTTGCTGGCAGTCGACTGGTCACCCCACGGGTCGCTCGATCTCGACTCGATCCCCACCGAACCGATCGACCGCCGAGAGCAGGCGCTGTTCATGGAAGACAGCGCCTGGCCCCACGAAGCGAAACTCGACGAGTATCTCGTCGCCGCACGAACGCACTACGCACCGAGTCTCGAAACGCGCACGGAGCGCTCACTCCTCGAACTGGTCGCCGTGTTTCAGGCCGCGCTCGGCGCCCCGCGACGCCGCGAGGTGGTGCTCTGGCAACGAGTGCTGTACCCCGAGCGTCTCCCGGGGTTATTCACGCGTGACCTTCCGGCCTCGGTGAAGCAGCCGGGCACGTGGATGCACGATGCGCTCGAAGTTCGCGACGATTGGGAAAGCCGATTGTTGCGAACCGCAACGTGGTCGCCGCTGCACTGACCGCGACTGGGTGACACCGCGGCGCGTGACGAGTTACTCGGCTGGGTCCCAAGCCGTGCCGCCGAGCACGCCGCCGAGTTCGGGACACTCGCCCGCGAACACGCCCCAGCTGCACTCGAAGCCCGGTGCAACCCACGCGTGCACCATCCAGATGTTCTCCATCAGCTCGGCCGCCTTTTCGCCACCGCGCCGTTCGCACTCTTCTTCTGAGATTTCCTCGCCACCGACCACGGTCACCGAGTTCTTCTTCAAACAGAGTCCGCCATTGGAGTTGTGCTGGTGCCAGAGGTCGTTCTTGCCCGCGAAGCCTTCGGGCGGGCCGTTCTCGTGGGCGACGAGGTAGCTGAGCCCAATGATCTTGCTGTCCGGCTCGGTGCCGTCGTAGAGGAGTTCCGAGGGCACCGCAGGATCGAACACCGCGACCTTGGAGATGTTCGTGTAGTGCGCGCCGATACACGGGACGTACACCGTGCTCATCGAATAGCCGCCAGCCTCGGCATCGGCGACCGTCGGGAACGTGTCGATCACGGAGCGAGCGGCTGCCATCTCGCCGATCAGCTGCTGACGCTCGTCGGGCGTGAGGTCGTATTGCTTCACGAAGCCGCGGTGTCCGTGCTCGCCCGCATCGCTTCCGGTCTTGCCGCCATCCCCCGCTCCGACCTGGCCGGGCGAACCCGGCGTCGGTGCTGCGACCTCGCACGGCGAGGTGCCGTCGGCAGTGCTCGGGATCACCTGGCCGGCTTCGACCTGCTTACCCGTCGCACCGTGGTCGTCGCCGTGGCTGTCGCCGTGGTCGTCGCCGTCGTGGTGATCGTCCGCGCGATCGGCCACGGTGGTCGCGGCTTCGGACGCACCCGCTTCGGGAGTGGTGTCGTCGGTGCCGCACGCGGTGAGCGAAACCGCAGCAACGACAGCGAGGGCGAGGCCAACGATCGGGGTGCGGGCAGACATCGAAGCTCCTTTACACAGGGTGTGCAAACAGTAGACGGTCGGGTTCGTCCCGGGGAAGCCGACCGGTCTCGGTGACCGACCGAGGGCGCCTCAGAGGCGGTCGAACCGCAACGTCCGACGAATGCGGTAATCACGTTCGCCACGGACGTCGCGGCCGAGGTGGTCGGAGATCTCCGCCCGCGGCGCGGTGCGGGGCGGACCATCGGCACCGGCCAGCAACGTACGAACGACGCGGCCCCGTTGCGGACGAAACGGTTCGAGCAGTTCGAGCATCCGGGCGTCGTCGGCTCGACCTTCGCGTGCCAAGGCCCAACCGATCTGGCGCGGCAGATGCCAATCCCCCACCGCGACCACGTCGGGATCGCCGCACACCAACGCGGCCGTGATCGCTGCGGTCCACGGTCCGACTCCGGGCAACGACTGCAGTTCGCGTTGGAGCGCAAGCGAGCCGAGATCGGCGGCGCGCTGCAATCGCCCGCACGCCAGCGCGACGGCGACGAGCGCGGCGCCGCGCCGCAGCTCGAGTCCGTGGCGTCGTCGTTCATAGTCGCCGAGCGCGCCGATGCGTTCGGGATGCGGCGGCACGCGTAAGCCCAGCGGTCCCGGCGCCGGTGTGCCGAATCGTCGCACGAGACCGAACCAGGTTCGTTTCGCTTCGACGCTCGTCACCCGTTGGTCGATCACTGTTGGCAACACGACATCGGCAACGGCACGAGCAGCCCCAATGCGGAGCCCGACCGAGCGAGCGGCAGCAGCGGCGACGGCCGGATGATCGCTGCACAGGTCGATGTCGTCGTCCGCGCCGATGAGATCGGGTGTGTGCGCGAGCGCCCACCCGGCTCCCGGGCCCCACGCGGTCGCCTCGGCCCGGCGCGCCCCCGGATCGACACAAACCATCAACGTGGCCGGCCCGTCGGGCGTGTTGGCTGCGCGTCGCAGTTCGTGCGCATCGATGCGATTCGACGGATCGCGGCTGCCACGGGTCAGCGGACCGCACGTCAGACGAAGATCGACGGGACGCGCCAACTCGATCGTGCGCGTCTCCATCCGCTCGACCCTATCGACCCTCATCCTCGAGCGCCCCGGCGACCCCACGATCGCGGCAAACGGGATCGAGCACCGCCCTGGGGCATTGGCTGAGCACGGAGATTCAGGGTGCGCAGACGGCGGCGCGGTTGGAGAGGGCGGCGCTGCGGCGCCATTGGCGCAGCACGTGCTCGTCGAGCCCGTTGGTCAGGTAGCTGAACGAAATGCCCGACGCAGGGTCGGCCCAGGCGATCTGGCCACCCGCACCGGCATGGCCGAAGGTCGTCGGCGAACACGTCCGGCCGTGCCGCATGAACGCCTTTTCGTCATCGCCTTGGATCACGAGTCCCAAGCTGCGGTTCGCGGGAACCCCCATCACATCGGGGAACGAGTTGCGCACGTCGGCGGTGAAGGCGTGACGGGTCGCGTCGGACCAGGGTCCATCCCGCAAGAGCGCCTGGTAGTAGCGCACGACCTCAACTGCGGTCGCGACGGCCCCGCCCCCAGGGACGCCGACGCGCAGCACGTCGTCGCGACCGAACTGCAAGAGCTGGTCGGTCGGAATCACCCCCGCGCCCAACGTACGAACACCGATGGCGGCTTCGAGTTCGTCGGGCGTCGGCGGCTCACCACACGCCACCACCCGGTTGATGTCGTGCAAACGTTCGGGCGCGACACCAAGTTCGACATCGTCGAGTTCCAACGGCACGAGAATCTCGGTGGTCACAAACTCGCGATAATCGCGAGCGGTCACGCGCTCGATCAGCTCGGCTAACACCCAGTGCGCAGTGGTCGCGTGATACTCGAACTTCGTCCCTGGCTCCCAGGTGAGTCGCCACTGCGCGAAGGCTTCGAGGCGCCCGGCGCGCGTATCCCACCGCGGCGGACCGAGCGGCGCATACGGGAACCCGCTCGTGTGCAGCATCACCTGCTCGACGGTGACGACGTCCTTACCGTTGGTGGCAAACTCGGGGATGATTTCGCCGACCTTGTCGTCGAGCGAGATCGCACCGTCTTGCAGCAACAGCCAAAAGGCTCCCGCGACAAAGGCCTTCGTCGCCGAATAGATCACGTAACGCGAGTCGGGCGCTGCGTCACCGAACGTCTCGAAACGAGCGATTGCGCCGTTGCGTGCAATCGCGAGCTGGCAGCTCGGAAGCAATCCGGCGTCGACCTCTCGGCGAGCCCGATCGAACAGCTCGTCGACCTTGACGGGATCGAGACCTGCCGCTTCGCTTCCGACAACCTCTACAGGCGACATCGAGTCTCCTCCGCATCGTCGGCGCTCCGACGAGCGCCGCAACGCGGACGGTAGCCCGATAAGTTGGCGACGTGCCTGGTCCGCGACTTCCCGGCGTCATCCGCCAGTTCGCGTACGTCGTCGCGCCCGGCGAACTCGACGACGCCGTCGCCCATTGGGTCGATCGCGGGGTTGGTCCGTGGATCTTCATGCGAGAGGTCCGCCAGCAGGGGTACTTCCACCGCGGCAAACCGGTCGAGCCGGTGTTGACCCTCGGATTCGCGAACTCTGGACCCATGCAGATCGAGTTGATCACCGCACACGACGCCACGCCCTCGCCCTTTCGTGAGTTCCTCGACGCGGGACGTCAGGGGTTCCACCACAACGCCTGGTGGGTCGATGACTGGACGAACTGGGCGGCGAGCGCCGCGGCGGGCGGGTGGGAACCCATGGCGCACGGCGACGGCGGCGGCAGCGCACAATGGGCGTACTACGACGTCGGCGGCCCGGGTTACGTCGAGGTGATGGAGCTCAACGCCGCAACCACGTGGCTCGCGACGACCGTGCGCGATGCGCACGACACCTGGGACGGCATCGCCGACCCCAGCCGTTCGTTGTTCTGAACCTGTCAGCGCGGCAATGCGCCACCCGCGGAATCGGCCCGGTCGCGAACGACCGGGCCGAGCACTTCACCGCGCCGATGACGCGCCGACGACGGCTACGACGGCAAGATGTCGTCGTTCG
>SXIR01000131.1 GCA_005772765.1 Actinomycetota bacterium | reverse complement strand
CGTACGCACCGATGTTCACATAGCTGGGCATCAACACGACGCCGTTCCCGAGGAACGCTCCGAACCGTGCGCTCCCGCCGGGCACGACCCGCACGCCCGCAGCGCGGTAGCCCTTCTTGAGCGGCAGCTTGTCGACGTATTCGTAGGGCCCGCACTCGACGATCTGCATCTGTTGGTAGCGAAACCACAACAGCACCGCGTGCTTCGCCCATTCGTGGACGACCACGTCGTCGCCGACCGGCTCGGCGACCCTCGCCTCACCGCGATCGAGCAGGCCGATTGCGGTGCGCACCGCGTCGTGCGCCTGGCTCGCGGGCAGCACGTCGTCGGCCGCATTACCCGCCTCGAACAACGTGGTCATCAGTTCGTGGAGTTCGCTCATGGGTTCCTCGGGGTCGAAAGGATCGTGGGTCAGGCCATCGACTCGCGGCAACGAGTCATGGCAAGTTCGAGTCGGTCGGTCGGTTGGACCAACGCGATCCGCACGTGGTCGGCGCCCGCCGCACCGTAGAGGTCGCCCGGCGATACCAAGAGGCCGGCGTGGGCGAAGCGGGCCGCGATTTCCCAACCGTCGTCGACGGAGTCGCGGCTGCGCAACCAGAGGTAGAAGGTCATGGCGCCGCCGTCGTGTTCGAATCCGAGCGATTCGAGCGCGCCGAGCACCAACGAGCGGCGCTGCGCGTATCGCTCGCGCTGTTCGCCGACATGGGTGTCGTCACCGAGTGCCGCGACCGCGGCGGCTTGGACGGGCACGGGGGCCATGAAACCCCAGTGCTTACGGGACTCGACGAGGTAGCGCACGAGATCGGCGTCGCCGGCGTAGAACCCGCACCGCATCCCGGCGAGATTCGAGCGTTTCGACAGTGAATGCACGGCGAGGACGCCATCGAGCCCGGATCGCAGGATCGACGCGGCTGCCGGAGCGAACTCGACATAGCACTCGTCGCTGGCGACGACGATGCCGTGGCGACGGCCCCAATCGGCGACCCGGGCCAGTTGTTCGTCGGTGGCAACGCTCGATGTCGGGTTACCGGGTTCGTTGATCCACAGCACGAGGGCGCGCGCGGCATCGGCCGGGTCGATCGCATCGACATCGAGGTGCCAGTCGGCGTCGAGCGGCACGGGCACCGCCCGCAGCCCCGCCAACGCGGCGCCCATGTCGTAGGTCGGGTACGAGATGGCCGGATACAGCACGGTGTCGCGGCTCGGGTCGCGGCGATGCAGCAGGTGCGGGAGGCCCCCGACGAACTCCTTGGTCCCCAGGCACACGCCGACCGAACCTTCGTCGATGTCGACGTCGAGGCGACGGCGCATCCACGCTGCTGCCGCGGCACGGTACGCCGGCGTGCCGGCCGACGGTGGATACCCAGCCGAGTTGGGCGCCGCAGCCCGGACCGCGTCGATCACGATCTCGGGGACCGGGTCGCAGGGCGTGCCGATCGAACAATCGACCAGGCCGCCAGGAACCGAGTCCGCGAGCCGAGCGAGCGCATCGAGTCGTTCGTACGGGTACGGAGGGGGAACGAACGGCGTGGCCATGCGGATTCGACCCTATCGGTTGATGTACTCGGCGTAACGGCCGACAATCGTTTCGGGTACTCGCGCCTGCACGCGTGTGTACTCCGCCTCGTGGACCTCGATCAGCACCTCGCCCTCGCGATGCAAGGCTGCGAGCACGTCCCCTCGCGCGTGCGGAACCGCGAACTCGACGATCTTGGAAAGTGCGCGAAGGCGTCGTGCGACCGCAGTCACCAGCTCGGCCGTTCCCGCGCCGGTGACGGCGGACACGGCGACCGAACCCGGGTGGGTGGCGACGAGATCCCCGACGACACCGAGTGGCGCAAGATCGGTCTTGTTCCAGACGAGCAGCTGCGGCCGTTGGTCGGCGTCGAGCTCTTGCAGCACCGTGTGCACGGCGGCAATTCGCGATTCGACGTCGTCGGAACTCGCATCGACGACGTGCAAGAGCAGATCGACGTCGGCAGCTTCGTCGAGTGTCGACCGGAACGCCTCGACGAGTTGATGCGGGAGCCGCTGCACGAACCCAACGGTGTCCGACATCAGCACGACCTCGCCGCCAGGGAGGGCGAGGCGGCGTGTGGTCGAGTCGAGCGTCGAGAAGAGGCGATCTTCGACGAGCACATCGGCGCGAGTGAGCTGATTCAACAACGTGCTCTTGCCGGCGTTCGTGTAGCCCACCAACGCAACACGCGGCAGACCGCGTCGGGTGCGGGCTTTGCGCTGGACGGAGCGCCGCCCGGCCAGCTCGCGCAGGTCGCGCTCGAGCTTCTGCACTCGACGAAGCACACGACGGCGATCGACCTCGAGCTGGGTCTCGCCCGGCCCGCGACGAGCGCCGCTGATACCGCCCGAGCTCCCGCCCTGCTGACTCAGCTGGGCGCCGCGACCGCGCAGTCGCGGGAGCCGGTAGCGGTGCTGCGCAAGCTCGACTTGGATCATGCCCTCTTGACTGGTCGCATGCATTGCGAAGATGTCGAGAATCAGCGCGACGCGATCCACGACGTCGCATTTGAAGATCGCCTCGAGGTTGCGTTGTTGGGCCGGACTGAGCTCGTCGTCGAACACGACGACGTCGACGTCGAGGCCTTCCGCCACGGCCGCGAGTTCGGCGGCTTTGCCGCTCCCGACATAGGTCGCGGGATCCGGTTCGCGTCGGCGTTGCAGGTCGGCGAACACGACCTCGGCCCCCGCTGTGTCGGCCAGAAGCGCAAGTTCGTCGAGCGATGCCTCCGCCGCTTCGACGTCGCCATCGGTCGCCGCCGTCGTCCCGACCAACAGCGCTCGCTGTTGCATGACTGCGAGGTCGGTCTCGCTCGCGGTCAGGCGGGCGCGGCGTCGATTCGTGTGATCGCGACTCACGTTCGATTACCGCAACGCATTGACGAGCTGGTCGCGGTCGATGTCGACGTCGAACACGTGCACGACCGGTCCCGAGAGCAGCACGTGGACACCGAGCTGCACCCGCAGCACGCCGCCGCGGACGTGCACCGAGCATTCGGCGTCGACGTGACCGGCCCGGTGCAGCGCAACCGCCGTGGCGCATACTCCCGTGCCACACGACAGTGTCTCACCGACCCCACGCTCCCAGACTCGCATCGCAATGGTCGAGCGATCGCGCGCCCGAGCGAACTCCACGTTCGTGCGCTGCGGGAAGCGTGCGTCGTGCTCGATCGTCGGTCCCCATCGGGCGAGATCAATCGCGTCGGGGTCGTCGACCTCGAACACCACGTGCGGGTTTCCCATGTCGACGACCTGACCTGCCCAGGGGGTGCCGTCGAGTTCGAAGTGCTCGATCGCGCCGAACTGCGCCGGCCCCATGTCGACGGCGGCCGCGATCACTGCCCCACTCGAATCGGTTTCGAGTTCGAGGTCGCGGCGCCCTCCGCCGGTCGCGACGACGAGTCGGGTCGCGGTGCCGAGCCCGTGTCGACGAGCGACCGCGGCCAAGCAGCGCACGCCGTTCCCGCTCATCTCGGCGACCCCGCCGTCGGCGTTCTGCAGCAGCATCGAACAATCGTGTGCGGGGCCACCCGCACCGATGGTGATCAGACCGTCGGCGCCGATACCACGATGGCGATCACACAACGCCGCCACGGTGAGCGCATCGAGCATGTCGTCGGGATCGTCCGAAACCCGTACGAGAAAGTCGTTGCCGGTGGCGTGGAGTTTCGAGAGTTTCACGACGGGCCTCCTGCGGCGCACACTACGTGAGCGGCATCGATCGTCGCCTCGAGATCCGTTCCGGCAATCCACACGATGCGCGGATCCCGACGAAACCACATTCGCTGACGCCGGGCGAAACTGCGAGTCCGCCGCACAATCAGCGCGAACGCGTCGTCGAGCGCAGACGAGGTTTCGAGCGCAGCCGCGATTTCCTTGTAGCCGATCGCCTGGCGCGCAGCGCGGGCCCAAGGGTGGCGCAGCAGTTCGGCGACCTCGTCGGCGAGTCCGTCGGCGCGCATTCGTTCGACCCTCTGCGTGATCTGACGCACGCTGTGACCTCGCGCCGTCCAGACGCCGAGCAGTCGCACATCGAACACGGCGGTGCCGTCGCCGGATTCGTTCCAGCCGTCCGGCCCGCTCGTGGTCTCGGGCGCCGCAGCCGGCGCCGTTGCGGATCGCGGAAAGACTCCTGGGCCGAACGACGAGAACGGGCGCCCCGTGATCCGAATGACCTCGAGCGCCCGCACGATGCGACGTTGATTGTGTTCGTCGATCCGCGCGGCTGCGGCGGGGTCGAGCCGCTGGAGTTCGCGCCAGGCTTCGAGGAGTCCGCCGGGTGCGCTCGTCGCCGCTTCCAGCGCCGCGCGCACCTCGAGATCCTCACCGGGCAAGTCGAACCCGTCGACGACCGCCTGGACGTAGAGCCCGGTACCGCCGACGAGCAAGGCGCGCCCGCCACGAGCTTCGATGTCGGCAACAGCCGCTCGGGCACCCGCCTGGGTGCGCGCGACCGACCAGTCGTCCGCGGCGTCGACGACGTCGACCAGGTGGTGACACACCTCGGATCGTTCGGCGGCCGTGGCCTTGGCGGTCCCGATGTCCATCCCGCGGTAGACCTGCATCGAGTCGAGGCTGACGATCTCGAAGCGGGGGTCGCGTCGGGCAAGGGCCAGCGCAAGGTGCGATTTCCCCGACGCGGTCGGTCCGACGATCGCGACGTGTCGAGCCACTCGCTTCACACAACGGTGACCGGCAGGCGGGTACGCGCCCGCCGCGCCGCCCGGACCGACGCGACGAACTCGGCTCGCAAGAAGTGGGGCGCCGCGTCGACGATGCGGACATCGATCAGATCGCCGGGGCGTGCGTCGGCGACGACGTGGACGAGCTTGTTCTGCGGGGTCCGGCCCGACAACACGGCAGGGTTCTTCTTCGACGGGCCTTCGACCAACAGACGTTCGATGCGCCCGATGCGCGCTGCGTGGTACTTCAGCGCGCTGGCCTCGACCACATCGACGAGGCGCGCCATCCGTTCGGCGCAGACCTCGGGCGCAACGAACTCGTCGACTCGCGTCGCGGCTTCGGTACCTTCGCGTGGCGAGAACACGAAGGTGTAGGCCGCGTCGTAATCGGCGACCGCAGCAACCTCGAGGGTGCGTTCGAAATCTTCGTTCGTTTCGCCCGGGAATCCGACGATGATGTCGGTCGTCACTGCGAGGTCGTCAATAGCGTCTCGAGCCGCGGCGAGTCGTTCGAGATACCGCTCGGCGGTGTAACCGCGGTGCATGCGAGCGAGCACCGCGTCGCTGCCTGATTGCAAGGGCAAATGCAGATGCGGCATCACTGCATCGCACTCAGCCATCGCCGCAATGGTCTCGGGGCGGAGGTCCTTCGGGTGCGGGCTCGTGAAACGAATTCGCTCGATGCCGTCGACCGCATCGATGGCCCGCAACAGATCCGCGAACTCCGGACGGTACTGACCGGCACCGAGGTCGCGTCCGTAGCTGTTGACGTTCTGACCGAGCAACGTGACCTCGGTGACGCCGTCGAGCGCGAGCGTCTCGACTTCGTGAATGATGTCGCCCATTCGGCGCGAGACCTCTTTGCCGCGCACCGCGGGCACGATGCAGAACGCGCAGGAGTTGTCGCAGCCGATCTGAATCGTGATCCAAGCCGCGTGCTCGACCTCGCGCCGCGCGGGGAGCGCGGAGGGGTAGGCCTCGTGCTCTTCGAGGATCTCGACGACGGGGCCCTCGAGTCGACTGCGCCGCAGGAGTGCGGGAGCATTCGCCAAGTTATGGGTGCCGAACACGACGTCCACGTGGCCCGCGCGTTCGACGATGCGATCCCGGTCTTTTTGGGCGAGGCAGCCACCGACGGCGATTTGCACGTCGGGCCGGTCGGCTTTCATCTGCTTCAACCGACCCAGGTGGCCGTAGAGCTTGTTGTCGGCGTTCTCACGGATACAGCAGGTGTTGAGAACGACCACGTCGGCGTCTTCGAGCGACTCGGCCGGGATCATCCCCTCGGCGCTCAGCAGCCCCGCGATGCGCTCGCTGTCGTGCTCGTTCATCTGACAGCCGTACGTGCGCACGAAGAACCGGCGCGGTTCGACAGATTCGGGTGCACCAGCCATGATTCGGAGCAGTCTACGAAGCCGCCCGTACCCTTCCCCGTTCGTGTACCTCTCCGGCGTCGAACTCGCGATCGCGATGGGCATCGTGTTCCTGGGCGGGTTCGTCCAGGGGACGGTCGGGTTCGGCCTGAACCTCGTCATCGTGCCGGTGATCGCCCAACTCGAACTCCGCGCGATTCCTGGCGCAGTGTTGCTGCTCAGCCTGCCCATGACCATCTCGATGGCAGTCCACGAGCGGGCGACGATCGACTGGCCGGGTGTCCGCCACCTCACCGTCGGCCGCATTCCCGGGACCTTGGCCGGCATGGCGCTGCTCGGCGTGCTCGACGGCGACGCCCGACTGGTGGTGGTCGGCATTGCCGTGTTGGCTGCCACGCTTGCGACGATCCTGGCGCCGACCTTCCGTCCGGGGCGGCGGGCGCTCGTACCGTCTGGGTTCGCGACCGGCGTGACGGGCACCGTTGCGGGGATTGATGGCCCACCCATGGCGTTGGTGTACCAACATCAAGCGCCCGAGATCGTGCGTCCCACCCTCGCGACGATGTTCGTGATCGGCGGCGTCGCCTCGGCGCTTGCGGCTGCCCGGGCGGGCGACCTCGAAGGCTGGCATCTCCGTCTCACGCTGGCACTCATGCCCGCAATGCTGGTCGGACAGTTCGCCGCCCGACGCGTTCGCCACCGCCTCCCCGCCGAACAGTTCCGCGCGGCGTTGCTCGTCACGGCCGCGCTCGCCGCGGTCGCTGCCATTGCACGTGGTCTGGGATGAACCTTCCGATCGACACCGTCGGCGTCGCGGTGATCCTCGTTGCGGTGTTGGTCGGCGCCACCGTGCAAGGCGGAATCGGGTTCGGGATGAACCTCG
Organism: Actinomycetota bacterium; assembly: GCA_005772765.1. Classification (GTDB taxonomy): domain Bacteria; phylum Actinomycetota; class Acidimicrobiia; order IMCC26256; family PALSA-610; genus SXJQ01. The sequence goes on along the minus strand of SXIR01000131.1, from coordinate 1,264 downwards.
TCGTGGTGCCGGTCCTCGCGCTCGTCGAACCGGCCGCATTGCCCGGTGCCGCCGTGCTGCTCGGGCTGCCGATGTCGATCACGATGTTGCGCCACGAACCGCACCACATCGACCGTCGCGGCTTTACGTGGATCATTCTGGGTCGGGTTCCCGGCACCCTGCTCGGCGCATGGATCGTCACGGCGGTATCGGCGCTCACGTTGTCGGCGATCGCTGGCGGCGCGGTCCTGGTTGCGGTGGCGATCAGCGTTGCCGGGATGCACGTACAGATCCGCCGGAGGAGTTGCGTCGTCGCGGGCGCAGCATCGGGGGTGATGAACACCACCGCCGGGATCGGTGGACCACCCGTTGCCTTGCTCTACCAACACGAAGAGGGCCCGGTCGTGCGTTCGACCCTCGCTGCGGTCTTCTTCGTCGGCACCGTGATGTCGATTGCGGTGTTAGCCCGCAATGGAGCACTGCCGTGGTGGCACGTGAGGCTCGGTCTGGTGCTCGCGCCCGCAGCCGTCGTTGGTGCGATCGTGAGCCGACCGTTGAAACCCGTGCTCGACGCAGGGTGGTTGCGTCCCGCAGTGTTGGCGTTCGCGGCTACGTCGGCGCTGGTCACCATCGTCAACGCGCTGTAGCGGATCGCGAACCGCAACGAACCCGAGGGTGCGGTTGGTGCTGCAACATCACCGAGCGCGTCTCGGGGGTCGGTGCTCCGTAGCGCCCAACCCCCGAAGACTGCTCCGCTCGATTGACGTTCGATCGTGACCCGACTGCGTGTCGTAATGACACTCAGTCGATGTCGACCTCGGCATCGTCGTCCATCGCGAGATCCACGGTGGCGTCGGACAAGTCGACGTCACCACCGACACCCGACACGACCCGGATCTTCTCGGAGATCTCGATCATGAGGTCGGGGTTTTCCGACAGGAACGTCTTGACCTTCTCACGACCCTGGCCGAGTTGTTCGCCCTCGTAGGTGAACCACGCGCCCGACTTCTTGATGATGCCCAGGTCGACACCGACGTCGAGCAGTGAGCCCTCACGGCTGATGCCCTTGCCGTACATGATGTCGAACTCGGCTTGCCGGAACGGCGGGCTGACTTTGTTCTTCACGACCTTCACCCGGGCACGGTTGCCGATCATCTCGGCGCCGTCCTTGATGGTCTCGACTCGGCGAATGTCGAGCCGCACCGAGCTGTAGAACTTCAGTGCTCGCCCACCCGGGGTGGTCTCCGGACTCCCGAACATCACGCCGATCTTTTCGCGCAACTGG
>SXIR01000130.1 GCA_005772765.1 Actinomycetota bacterium | reverse complement strand
GATCCGGCGAGCCGCCAACTCGTCTGGGACGAGGTCGGTCGCCTCAATATCGACTTCGGCATGACCATCTTCCTCACCACCCAATATCTCGAGGAAGCCGACGCGCTCTGCAATCGCATCGGCATCATCGCCGCTGGTCGCCTCGTCGCCGAAGACTCCCCGACTGCATTGAAGCGACGAATCGGTACCGACGTGATCATCGTGCGTGTGCACGGCGACCCGACCTCGGCCGAAGCCGCGGTCACTGCCGTTCCTGGCGTCGACCGGGTCGAGACTCGGGGCGATCAGATTCTCGTCGCGACCAGTCATGGGGCGGCGGCGATCAGCCCGGTGGCCGTGGCGCTCGATGCGGCTGGGATCGCCGTGCGCGAGCTCACCCTCCGGACCCCGACACTCGACGACGTGTTCCTCGAACTGACGGGCGGTCATCTGCAGCCCGGAACCGAGATCGGAGACGAACGGTGACCAGCACTGCCACCCCCGCTGCACCACTCGCCCGGCGCGGCGGCTTTGCCTCCGACCTCGCCACGGTGGCCCGCCGGGCGCTGCGACTCGCCGCACGCGAACCCGAAGCGATCCTTCCCGCGCTGTTCATCCCGCTGTTCTTCTTCACGGTCAATATCGGCGCCCTGCAACAGTTCGTCGAGGCGAACCTGAACGGCCTCGACTTCAAGGCCTTTCAGCTGCCTGTGGCGATTCTCAATGCGGTCACCGGGATCTCCCGGGCGGGGTCGCTCGTCACGGATATCCAAGACGGCTACTTCGACCGCCTGTTGCTGACACCCATTCGCCGGGGCGCCCTGCTGCTCGGGCTGATGATCGCCGACTTCGTGTTGGTCTGCACGCTCACCATCCCCGTCTTGGGCCTCGGGTTCATCGTCGGCGTTCGCTTCGAAACGGGCGTGCCGGGGATGCTCGCGTTCATTCTCATGGCGGGGCTCTGGGGGCTGGCTTTCACCGGGTTCGCGTACGCGATCGCGTTGAAAACGGGAAACCCCGCCGCGGTGAACTCGTCGTTCCTGTTGTTCTTTCCATTCATGTTCCTCACGACGGCGTTCTTGCCCCAGCAAGCCCTCACGGGTTGGCTCGAAACCGTGGCAAAGATCAACCCGGTCACCTACGTACTCGAGGCGCTGCGCGACCTCATCCTGGTTGGCTACGAGGGACGTGATCTTGCCGAAGCCTTGATGGTGATCGGCGCGGTTGCGGCGGTGAGCTTCGCGTTGGCGTTCGCTGCGCTGCGCGGTCGCCTTCGGCGTGGATGAAACCCCGCGAAACGGATCTTCAGCCGATACCGGACACGCGCACGCGCGGTTTGGCGGTACTTCGGTAGTTTCGCATCGCCACGCAGCGTGACCTCGATCGACGGGGTCGCCGAACGGCGAAAGGGGGCATCGTGAAGGGGGGCGTCGCGTCGACGCGACTGCTGTTTCAGCTCGGTGTGGTCGCGACCCTGGCAGACGTCGCGACCACCTTCGTCGCGTTGCGTCTCTACGTTGGCTTGTACGAAGCCAACCCACTTGCAGTTGCCGTCATCGACGAGTTCGGCATCGAAGGAATGCTCGGCGTGCGCGTGCTGGTCGGAATCGGCGTGTGCTGGATCGCGATGCGATTCTTGACCGGGTGGCGATCCAACGCCGCGCTCGTCTTCGCGGCCGCGTTCTGGGGACTCGTCGCCATCTCGAACGTCTACGAGATCACGCGCGTCGCCTGATCAACGGCCGCGTGCCGGCGGAGGTCAGGCCGCCGCGGCGTCGCGTGCAGCGAACTCCCAACAACCCTTGCCACGGCTCTTGGCTGCATACATTGCCGAGTCGGCCGCGGCCAGCAAGGCATCGCTCGTCGCCTCACCGGACGGCACCGCCACGCCGATCGAGGTGCCGACCGAGAGGTGGTGTCCTTCGAACTCGATCGCGTGTGTGATCGCCTCGATCACACGCGACGCGAGGCTGCCCAAGGCTCGGTCGTCGTCATCGCCTTCGAAGAGGATCACGAACTCGTCACCACCGAACCGGGCGACCGTCCCGCCGTGATCCCCCAGCACTCGCTCCAGACGGCGCGCCGTTTCGACCAGCACGGCGTCGCCGGCTTCGTGCCCGTGCTCGTCGTTGACCTTCTTGAACCCGTCGAGGTCGCAGAACAGCACGCCGAAACGGAACCCGAACCGCTGCGAACGCCGCCGAGCCTGGTCGAGACGGTCTCGCAACAGCGCCCGATTCGGCAGTCCGGTCAGGGCATCGTGCGTCGCCAGGTGACGCAGCTCCGTTTGCAGATCTTCGGCACGCCGCCGTGCGGCCAACAACTCGGTCACATCGCGCATCGTTGCGAAACGACCATGCTCGTGGGTCGGCCCAAACTGCACCTCGACCGACGTGCCGCCGAGATCGGCAACAAGATGCACGACGAGACGATCGATGACACCGCCACCAAGCGCCAACGTCAACATCTCGCCGTCGTTCTCATCGAGGAGGTCAGCCGCGTCGCGGCCGATCAGCCAGTCGACGTCGCGACCGAGCATGCGACACGCCTCCGCGTTCGCGGCGCGCACCACTCCTTGACATATCTGCAAGGTTGCGACCGGTAGGTCGTCGAGTTCCACAGCGTTGTTCATGATCCCCCCAGGAGACTCTCGAGATCGTCGACCAGCTCGCACACTCGTTGGTAGAGCGGCTGGCGTTCGTGTTCCGCCACGTTCACGGCGATCAACGCCTCGTCAAGATCGCGTTCGGCTTCGGCGACCGTTTCTTCGAGCACCATCGCAGCGAGGGCATCCGCGGCGCGCAAACACGCGGCAAACGCTGGGAGCGGACCCGTGTTGTGATGCGCTGCGATTGCGTCGATGGCCTCGGATCCGAATCCGAGCGCGCCCACGGCGCGAGCGCCCAGCTCAGTGTGATCGACGCCGAGCACTTCGCGTTCTGCGACGAGCAAGGGAACCTCGTTGGCGCGGACGATCGTCTCGTCGTAGCGGTCGCGCGCTCGGCGGAACACCAATGCCGTGCCGACATCGTGCAGCAGTCCGGCACTGAATGCCTCACCCGGATCGACGCCCATACGCGGGGCCAACAAACCGGAAGCAGCTGCCGTTGCCATCGAGTGTGTCCAGAAACCATCGGGCACCGAGAGCCCTTCGGCGGTTCCGATGTCCAAGATCGCAGTCGCAACTACCGATCGCAACGTCGCCAAACCCACAACCGTGACGGCGCGCCAGGCACTCGACACCGGAGCGTTCAAGCCGTAATACGAGGTGTTCGCCAGCTGAATCAGCCGCGCCGAAAGGCTGGCATCGCTCTCGATCACTTTGCCGAGGGACTCAGCGGATGCCCGAGGATCGTCCAACATCCGCATGAGTCGCATCGCAGCACCCGGTTGCACCGGGATCCGCGTCACCTCATCGATCAGTTGTTCGACGTTCGCGCCCGTCGACGTCGTCACCACCACCAGCTCCTCCGTGCCGCCCCACGATGTCTGTCTTGCGCATTGTCGGCGCCGACGACTCGCGACTGAACCGGTTCTGTGGACATTTCGGCTGGGAACCGGGCATCGTCTGCGTTTCGTTCGCCACGCGACCAGTCTTTCCCCCTCCGACCTGGACATTTGGCGAAGCACGCGAACGCGAGTTCGATACATCGTTCGGGCGCTCACCGGGAGGGAAACGATGGCGCTGTGGTGGACCGTGCCGACGTTCGAGCACGTCGAGGTGTGGCCCGGTCGTGGTTTCCTCGTGACGCTCACCGACGGCCAGGTCGAGTTCGTTCGCGATCTCGATGCCCGCCTCCCTGCGGGGACCGATCCCGACCGCCGGTTCTGGAACCCTCCACCAACTCCTCGGCGCGCCGAACCCGGCCCGCGTCACCGACCCGGGCGCCTCGACCCGCCGCGCCATCGCATCACGCGTCGATCCGCCGACCGTGCGACCGAGGCGATTGCCGAGTACAGCATCGAACGCGACCAGCAGCTCCCCTACCACGTCCAAGACCCGCGTACCCGAGCCCACACCAGCGACCGAGCGCGCAACTTGTTGACGTCGCTGCTCGACCACCGCCAACGACGCGAGTTCGAATGCCTCGGACACTTCTGGGTCCACGGAACGTTCGGAAGCGTGCGGCTCGGGCGCCTCTACGACATCGTGCACCGATCGCTCGAGCGTCCTGACATCGAACGGCGGCTGTGCGTCGTGACGCGAGCTCACGCGCAGATTCCGCCCGACGACGAGTGGACGAGCATGGTGTTGACCCTCGCCCACGACCCCGACCGGTTTTTCCGCGTTGCCAACCTTCGCCGGGAGATCGCCGAGACCGAGGTGCGCCACCTTCGAGACGCGTTGCATGGCGCTTGTCGACTCGGAGACCCCCAACACGCAATCTTTCTCGCTACTGATTTGGGATCGGTCACCGGCGGTCGCGAACTCGACGATGCGCAGTACTGGACTCGTTCCCACGCGGAACTCGACGCACGAACGCGGGATCGCTACCTCGCCCATCATGTGTGGATCGATCGGCGCAGCGGCGGCACGACACGTTGGCCAGTGCCGTCGTTCGACTTTGCGATGCACCGCAATGTCGGGTCCGTCGCGTCCTGAAACCCCGTCGGCGTACTGGCGTCATCGGCCAACGCGAGTCGGGTGCAGCGGGCAGTCGAAGGGTCGTCGCTGCCAGCTGCACCCGATCACATGCGGTCAGGCAATTCCGTACGCTGTTACTGGAGGAGGCGCAACACCGTTTGCGGAGATTGATTCGCCTGACCGAGCATCGACGTGCCCGCCTGCATCAGAATCTGGTGACGGGTGAAGCTCACCATCTCGAGGGCCATGTCCGTGTCACGGATCCGGCTCTCCGACGCCGCCAAGTTCTCGACGGCAACCTGGAGGTTGTTCACCACCGATTCGAAGCGGTTCTGGAATGCACCCAGCGTCGCTCGGGTGGCGGACACCGTCGCGATGGCAACGTCGATCGCTGCGATCGCACTCGACGCGACGCCCGCCGAACCGACCGACAGTGCGACGACGCCCAGCACCGATGCGTTGAGTGACGTAGCCAAGCTGACCGTCAACTTCTCGCCAGCGTTCGCTCCGATTTGGAACTGCTTCACGAAACCGCCGTCGAGCAACGTGGTCGCACCGAACTTGGTCTGCTGGCTGATGCGGGTGATCTCCGATGCCAGGGCGTCGATCTCGGCCTGGGCCGCGTTCGTCGCCGTGACGTCGTTCGAACCGCTGTTCGCCGCCTGCACGGAGAGGTCACGCATACGGTTCAGCATCGAGTGGACCTCGTTCAGTGCACCTTCTGCCGTCTGGACGACCGAGATGCCGTCTTGGGCGTTCCGGCTCGCGACACGAAGACCGCTCACCTGGGCTCGCAGCGCTTGGCTGATCACGAGTCCCGACGCGTCGTCCGCGGCGCGGTTGATACGAAAGCCGGACGACAGCTTCTCGAGGCTCTTACCCAGCATTCCGTTGGTGCCGGAGACGTTTCGGTAGGCGTTGAACGCCATGATGTTCTGGTTGATGCGCATCCTGCGCGGTCCTTTCGTTGGGGACGCCCGGGTCCTTGGGCTCGACCACCGACTCGCTCTCACCGGGCCGGCAGGGCGGGACTACGGCGACTGCGACAGCGACCTGAACACGAAGTGACGTTGCAGCACGCGCAATCATGCGCGTGCGCGGTTAGCGCGTACCGCGTGCGAGGTAGAACCAAAATGCAAATGGAGCATTCTGTGCTTGCATCGCGGCGCGGGCCGCCAGGACAGTCTTGCCCGCTTCCGTCACGTCGTAGAACCACGCTTCGGCCCGACCCGGCTCCGCCGCCGCGTCATCGAGCGCGAGCGCGACTTCCTCGTAGTAGGTCCGAACATCGTGCGCGCATTGCACCGGGTCGCCCGGCAAGCCCGCCTCGGCCCAAGGGGTGCCGTTCGCGATGCGGTCGTAGGCAGCGAGCACGTCCGGGATCGCGTCAGGACCCGCAACCCGCCCGACGTTCGTGCGACCGTCCCGTTGGCCAACCGATCGGTCGTACGCCGTGCGCAGCGCCCGGGCCTCGTCGACGGCAGGCGGCAATGACGGATCGAACCGGACGGGAAGTGAGCACGCCAACGGTTCGGTCTCGAGCTCGATCACGACCGGATGCAACTCGAGCACCGGCCCAGCAGGTCGTTCCAACAAGCCGAACGCCTGGCGCAACACGTCGTGTTGGAACTCGTCGTCACCAGGCCGACCGAGCGGCCTTCCGATCGGGAACTCGCAATACAGCGCGCGTGGCGGATGCATGCGTTCGGCGACGCTGCGAACCGATACCAAGGCCGTCGTTGCAATGCCTTCGTTTTCGAAGACGTGCGCCAGCGCACACACGGTGCGCGAGCAGAGCGGTCAAACGGGCGTCAGCAACACCACATCGACGCCGTCGTCGCGCAGCAGGCGCGCGACCGCCGGGCCCGAGTCGAGCCGAACGCGCGTGACGCTGTCGTCCTGGTTCCCCGCAAACGAGAAGTGGCGCGGCGCCACCGCGCCAATCACTCCTGCGGCGGCAAGCTCTTCGAGACGGTCGATCGGAAACACGACATCGAGATCGGCCGCGAATCCGGTGCGGTCGAAGTTGGGGCTCCAGTGCCCCATTCGTAGATCTCGTGCCGCGCGCGGCAACTCACGAAAACCCGTATCGGCAGATTCGAATCCTGCGTCGGACTCGAGGTGGATTGCGGCGGTGGTGACGATGGCAACCGTCGCCGTCGACAACGGCGGTGGCGAGACAAAGGGCGTCGCGTCGAACTCGGGAACGGGTTGGCCATCGACGTAGGCCCGCATCGCTGCATCACTCATGACCCTATGGTCACATATTGTCAGTCAAACTGTCAAGAGTTGTTGACATCGCCGGACGCACCACGTACCGTGCAACGCTGTGAGCGCCCATGCCGAGACGACCGCCGCGAGTCGGCCGGACCTCGGCGAAGGCGAGGAATCGGACCGAGGCGTGATCGATGAGTCCGAGCCGATCGACGGTCGCCGACTCCGTAGTGCACGCAGCCGCGATGCCGTGGTCGACGCGTTGCTTGCGATGTATCAGGAAGGGATTCGCCGACCGGGTGCCGCCCAGATCGCCGAGCGAGCCGGGGTCTCGGAGCGTTCGGTGTTCCGTCACTTCGACGATCTCGACGCGCTCGTCGAAGCCACCGCCGAGCGGATGTTCGAACGCATGGCCCACTTGTTCACCCCGCTCGTCGCGCACGGGCCCCGGCGCGCCCGCATGCGCGCACTCGTCGAGCACCGGCTCGCGTCCCACGATGCGGCCGCGCCCGTTCTGCGCGCCGCGGTCATCGTCGAACCCGTCTCGTCGAGGTTGCAGTCGATGTTCGCGTCGCGTCGCCGCTTGTTGAGCGTGCAGGTCGAGCGCCAGTTCGCCGTCGAGCTCCGACGACGTGACGAGGCCGATCGTGCGGAACTCACTCATGCGCTCAGCGGAGTCCTGTCCCTCGAGTTCATCGAGCATCTGCGCTACGACCTCGACATCGCACGCGACGAGACCGCTTCCATCCTCGAGCGAGCTGGCATGGCGTTGTTGTCCTCGCGAATGGCACCCGGTTGACGAACCCCGCCGCACTCGCCTTCGAACCCCTTCTCTGCGATCCATTCGACCCATTCGAGGTGCACCGATGAAGCTGACCCTGCTCGGAACCGGTTCGCCGATTCCCTCCCCCGATCGCGCCGGATCGGCCAACCTCATCGAGGCCGGTCCTCATCGCCTGCTCGTCGACTGCGGACGCGGCGTGGTCATGCGCCTCGCGGCGGCTGGCGCGCTGCCCGGGATGTTGTCGCACGTGTTCCTGACCCACCTCCACAGCGATCACGTCACCGACTTCAACGACCTCATCACAACCCGTTGGGCGATGTCGCCCGTCGACAACCCGTTGACCGTCACCGGCCCCCCTGGCACGCAGCGCTTCACCGACCGAACGCTCGCCATGCTGGAAGACGACATCGGATATCGCATCGCGCACCACGACGATCTGAACTGGCAACCGGGTGTCAACGTCGACGAGGTACACGATGGCGTGGCGTGGGAGCGCGACGGTGTACGAGTGGTCGCCGCACCCACTGACCACCGGCCCGTCGATCCGACGGTCGGATACCGGTTCGAACACGAGGGCCGCAGCATCGTGCTGGCCGGCGACACGATCCCGTGCGAAGGACTCGATCGACTCCTGGCCAATGCCGACGTGTACGTCCAGACGGTGATCCGACCTGACCTCGTCGCGATGGTGCCGTCGGCCCGGTTCCAGGACATTCACGACTACCACTCGTCGTGCGAGCAAGCGGGCGCGACCGCATCCAAGGCCGGCGTTGGCACCCTCGTGCTCACGCACCAGGTGCCGACCCCGATGCCTGGCACCGAGCAGGAGTGGATCGACCAGGTACGCGCGGGAGGATTCACCGGGGAGGTCGTCTTCGCCCACGACCTGACCGTCGTCGAAGTCTGAGGTCGCGGGGTGCGTCGGTAGCCTCCGGCCCATGGTCTCTGCGACATTCGACGAATCGGCGTGGCGCGTCGTCCCGGGCTTCGAGGCGCTCACCGACATCACGTACCACCGAGCCGTCGACACGCCGGCGGTGCGCGTCGCCTTCGACCGGCCCGAGGTGCGCAACGCCTTTCGGCCGCACACGGTCGACGAGCTCTACCGATGCCTCGATCACGCCCGCCAGACGAGCGATGTCGGCTGCGTCATCATCACCGGCAACGGCCCGGCGCCCAAGGATGGGGTGTGGTCGTTCTGCAGCGGCGGTGACCAACGCATTCGAGGCAAGAGCGGCT
>SXIR01000015.1 GCA_005772765.1 Actinomycetota bacterium | reverse complement strand
CGTCATCGCGTGCTCGGCGCGCGCTTGGTCGAGTTCGGCGGGTGGGACATGCCGATCCAGTACGCATCGGTGCTCGACGAGCATCGCGCGTGTCGCGAGCGCGGCGTCGTCTTCGACGTGTCGCACCACGGCACCGTCCGCGTCGCGGGCGCTGCGGCCTTTGCCACGCTGCAATCGACCCTGACCAACGACCTCGGTCGGATCGGCGTGGGTCGCGCGCAGTACACGCACCTGCTGGACCCAGACGATGCCCACGTCGAAGACGACATCATCGTCTGGTGGGTTGGCGACGACGAGTTCTTCGTGATGCCGAACGCGTCCAACACGGATCGCGTCGTCGCCGCTTTCGCCCATCCCGAACTCGAAGCTCACGACGTCACCGAAACCCGTGCGGTGCTCGCGGTGCAGGGTCCGAACGCCCGAGCGTTGGCCGAGCCGGTATTAGGTGACGCCGCCAGGGTCCCTCGATTCGCGGTGGCCCACAGCGAGTTCGCAGGAACACCGATCATCGTCGCCGGGACGGGCTACACGGGCGAGGACGGATTCGAGGTCCATGTCCCGAGGGCAGCCGCGGCGGCGTTGTGGGATGGCTTCGTTGCGGCGGAACTGATCCCCGCCGGGCTCGGCGCTCGCGACACCTTGCGTCTCGAAGCTGGCTTGCCATTGCACGGCCACGAGCTCGGGCCGGGCATCACCCCCTTGCAGGCAAGCCTCGGGTGGGTCGTTCGTTGGGACAAGGGTGAGTTCCGCGGGCGTGCGCCGTTGGCCGCCGAGCGCGAGCGCGGCGTGCCGCGTCGACTCCGCGGCCTGGCCATCGAGGGTCGCCAACCTGCCCGAGCGGGTGCCGACGTGCTCGACGGCGACACAGTGGTCGGCGAGGTCACGAGCGGAAACTTTTCGCCGGTGCTCGGCCACGCCATTGCCCTGGCGTTCGTCCCACCCGACACCGAGATCGGATCAGCGCTGACCGTCGACGTGCGCGGGCGTCGCCTCACGGCGACCGTATGCGCGCTGCCTTTCGTCTCGCGATGATTCGCGATGCCACCGTCGACGACCTCGACGAGATCGCCTCGCTGATTCGCGGGCTCGCGGAGTACGAGCGACTCGCGCACGAGGTCGTGTGGACCCGAGCGCAACTCGCCGAGTCGCTGTTCGGGCCCGACGCGGTGCCGCGTGTGCTCCTTGCCGAGGACGACATCGAAGTGGTCGGCATGGCGTTGTGGTATCGCACCTACTCGACGTTTCTCGGCGCGGCGGGCATCTGGCTCGAAGACCTCTTCGTGCGCCCCCACGCTCGGGGGAACGGCCATGGTCGAGCGCTGCTGGCCGCGCTGCGGGCCCGCACGCCACATCGGGTCGAGTGGAGCGTGCTCGACTGGAACACCCCCGCGCAGCGCTTCTACACCGAGATCGGAGCCGCTCCGATGAACGAGTGGACAACGTGGAGGTGGGCCCCGAACGCCTCGACGACCGCGCTCGACCTCGACGCACCGGGTGCCGGTCGTGACGAGGAGGCGTCGTGAGCCGCGCCGAGCGCTTCGAGGCGCTGCCTCCCGAACGCGTCGCGCGTTGGTCGCGATTCGGCCGGTGGGACACCACGTTCTACCCGAAGTTCCTCGGACTCGACCTCGAAGAAATCCGCCTCGACTACGCGCGGATGCGGTTGCCGTACCGGCCGGAGTTCTTGCAGCCGGCAGGAGTGTGGCACGGCGGCGCCATTGCTTCGCTCGTCGATACCGTCGTCGTACCCGCCGTCGGTTCGGGTTACGACGAACCCCGACAGATGTTCACGATCGATCTGCAGTTGCGCTTCTTGTCGCCGATTCCTGCCGACGCCGACGCGGTGGCGGAGGGCTGGGTCACCAAACGCGGGCGCAGCACCTTGTTCTGCGACGCCGAAGTCTTCGTCGGTGAGATCGGCGGTCCGTTGGCTGCCACCGCAACGTTGGTCTACAAGGTGTCGTCGACGCCCGCCCGTTGGGATTGACGCGCAAGCCGGACTCAGGCATCGAGCGTCAGCGGACCGTGGTCGAGGCGGCCCAGGACGTCGCGCCCGAACCGCTCGCACGCGTCGAGATGGGGATATCCCGACAAGATGAAGGCGTCGATCCCGAGCGAGCGGTAGTGCTCGAGCTTCGCGACGATTTGATCGGGATCACCGACCAACGCGGCTCCACAGCCCGACCGGGCCCTGCCGATGCCGGTCCACAGATGCTCTTCGACGAATCCGTCGTCGGCCGCCGCTTGATCGCGTAGCTCGGCTTGGCGGCGCACGCCGACCGATTGGCTGTCGAGCGAACGCGATCGAATCCGTTCGCCCTCGTCGTCGTCAAGTTGTGACACGAGGGTCGCTGCGGCCGCGCGCGCTTCGGACTCCGTCTCGCGGACGATCGTGTGCACGCGGTAACCAAATCGGAGGGTGCGACCGTATTCGGCGGCGCGTCGAGTCAGGTCGGCGATGATCGCGGTGATGCCCGCTTCGGTATCGGGCCACATGAGGTACACATCGGCAGCGCGCGCGGCAACGTCGCGCGCGTCGTCGGAGAGCCCGCCGAAGTAGAGCGGGGGACAGGTACTCGCAGTTCCAATCGCATTGGGTGGATCGAGTTCGAGGTCGTAGAACTCGCCGTGGTGGTCGAGGGGGCGCCCTTCGAACAGGGTGCGCAGGATCTGCATGACTTCGAGGGTGCGTTGGTAGCGAGGCGCCGACGGGAGCGTTTCGCCGGGAAGGTCGCTCGAGATGATGTTGACGGTGAGCCGACCGGTGAGCATCGCTTGGAGGGTCGCGAGTTGGCGGACGAGTTGGGGCGGCCACAGTTCGCCGCAGCGCACTGCGACAAGGAGTCGCATCGGGTCGACGATTTCGGGGGCGATGGCACCCGCGAAGGCGATCGAGTCGACGCCGAGTTGGTAGCCGCTCGGTAACAACACGTTGTCGAACCCGTCGTGCTGGGCGCGCAGCACGATGTCGCGGCAGTGTGCGTACGACGATCGCAGTGCAGGATCGACGACGCCGAGATACTCGTAGTCGTCGTCGCACAGCGCCGAGAACCACGACACCTCGACGGGGCTAGCCATGAGCCACCCCCAGACGCCGGAAGCCGAGCGGGGATGTCACCAAGCCCACCGGGCGCGAGGCAAGGCCGCCCGTGCGCAGCACCCCCAGACGCCGGAAGCCGAGCGGGGATGTCACGGCAGGTGCCGTCCGGCGGCCGCGATGAGTTGGTAGAGCTCGGATCTGGTGAGTTCGAGGTCGGCTGCGGTGGCGGCTTCGGCGATGCGGTCCGGGCGTTGGGTGCCGATGATCGCGACGGGGCGACTCGGGTGGCCGAGGACGAAAGCGAGTGCGACTGCGGTGCGCGTGGTCGCGTGGGCGTTGGCGATCTCGTCGAGCGCGGCGCCGATGGCGTGGTCGTTGGCGATCTCGCCGCCGCCGAGGGGGCTCCACGCGAGGGGCGTGATGTGGTGTTGCGTGCAGCAGTCGAGCACCCCGTCGTCGATTGGGTCGAGGTGCCAGAGCGAGAACTCGGGCTGGCTCGTCACGATTGGAAGTTCGGCGTGCGCGAGGAGGGCGTCGAGCTGACGAGCGGTGTAGTTCGAAACTCCCACGTTGCGGACCCAACCGAGTTCGACGAGTTCGCCGAGTGTTGCTGCGACTTCGGCGGGGTGGGTGAGCAGGTCGGGACGATGGATTTGGTAGAGGTCGATGATGTCGACGCCGAGTCGCTGGCGTGATTGCGCGCAGGCCTCGATGAGGTACGTACGGCTGGAGTCGTACGGGACGCCGGGGGCAATGCCGCCTTTGGTCGCGATGATCATGCGGTCGCGCAACGCGGGCGCCGCCCGCAGGACATCACCGAGGAGCGATTCGGCTGCGCCGAAGCCCGCACCTCCGCGTCCGTAGATGTCGGCGGTATCGATGAGGTTCATGCCGTGGTCGAGCGCGGTTTCGACTTTGGCGCGAGCTTCGTCGACGGCGGTGCCGGCGAATCGCCAGCATCCGTAGGAAAGCGGTCCGACGGTGAGGTCACTGGTGCCGAGGCGGCGCGGCTGATGCATGCGAGCAAGCTATCGACCCGTCGGAGCTGGCCGCGGTTCAAGGCCGCGGTACGGTCGTTGGCGATGAAGGAGATCCGATTCGGCATCATTGGCACCGGCATGATGGGCACCGAACACATGCGCAACGTGCTCGCACTCGATGGCGCGTCGATCACCGCGGTGAGTGACCCGAACGACGAACCGTTGCAGTGGGCGCGCTGGACGTTGGGTGATGCCCATACCCCGGTGCCCGAGTTCCGCGATTACAACGAGATGATCGCCTCGGGGTTGTGCGATGCGGTGATTGTTGCGTCGCCGAACTTCACCCACGTCGATGTTTTGGATGAGGTGCTGCGTTCCGATGTCGCGGTGCTCGTCGAGAAGCCGTTGTGCACCACGGTCGACGATTGCCGTCGCGTCGCCGCGTTGGCGGCCGAGCGCGACGCGCTGACGTGGGTTGGTTTGGAGTATCGCTACATGGCGCCGGTGCGAACGTTGCTCGAGCAGATCGCGGCGGATGTTGCGGGGCCGCTTGCGATGTTCGCAATTCGCGAGCACCGGTTTCCGTTTCTCGTGAAAGTCGACAACTGGAATCGTTTTCGTGACAAGACCGGCGGGACGCTCGTCGAGAAGTGTTGTCACTTCTTCGACCTGATGCGTCTTGCGATGCAGACGAGTCGCCCCGAGGATTTCCCGGTTCGAGTGATGGCAAGTGGAGCGCAGGACGTGAACCACCTCGACGAGGTGTACGACGGCGAGCCGGCCGACATGCTCGACAATGCGTACGTGATCGTCGAGTTCGCGAGCGGCGCGCGAGCGATGCTCGACCTGTGCATGTT
>SXIR01000129.1 GCA_005772765.1 Actinomycetota bacterium | reverse complement strand
TTCTTCGGTGGCCGTCTCGGCGAACCGGTAGGTGTCGGGGTACAGCAATCCTTCGACCGTCGCGACCGATTCGGGCTGGTACTTGGAGCGGATCGTCCCACCTTCGACCGCCGCGACGAACTTCGTTGCGTCGAGGCCGAGCTGAGCTTCGACCTCCGCGGCGACCTCGTCGAGCCACAGACCGGGGATCACTGCGAGTTCTTGTTCTTCGACCGTCGGTCCCGCTTCGAGAATCTCGACCGCCCGCCGGATTCCGAGATCTTCCTGGAGGGCGTAGTCACCCGCTTGGATGTCTCCGTGATCGCCCAATCGGGCGTAGACGGTGAACGCAAGCTTCGATGCGATGATCTCCCGGTCGACGAGTTCGTCGCCGATGCGCGACACCCCCCAACCCGGTTCGATGGTCACCAGCACGTCGGGTCCGGGTTCGCCCCCCGGATCGAGTTGTGCCCGATACCAGAGGTTCGCGCCGAACAACGCCGCGATCGGGACGGCCAGCAGGATCGCCAAGATCACGAGCGCGCGCCCTCGCCTCGACCGCGTTCGCCGACCGGGAACGTACGTCGTTGGGATCTCCGCCGGGGTGGGCACGTCGCCGTACGACTGTTCGTAGCCGTCGCCGCTCACCGGACGTTTCCTTCGAGAAAGTGTTGCAGCAGGACAGCAGCCGCGACCTTGTCGACTTTGTCTCGACGATCGCGACCCTTGACGTTGCCGTCGCGCAGCGCCCGGTGTGCCGACACGGTGGTGAGTCGTTCATCGTGCGCAACGACCGGGCACCGTTCCCCGAGCCGTTCGGCGATTGCGGCGATCTCGGTACGCGCGGCTCGGGCCGCGGGGCCTTCGGCACCCGAGAGCGACTTCGGCAATCCGACCACGACGAGTGCGACGTCGTGTTCGGCGACCACCGCGGCGATCGCGTCGTGGTCGGCCGCCGACGAACGACTCCGTTCGATCATCGTGAGCGGCGAAGCAATGGTGCGGGAGGGATCGGACAGCGCGAGTCCGATGCGCTTCGATCCGAGATCGACCGCGAGCACGCGCCCGGAGCATGACGGCTCGCTGCCGGTCACGATCCCCCTGCGGCACCGACCCGCAATGCGTCGAGCGCGGCTTCGATCTGATCGATCTTCGGGCCCCCACCGACAACGATTTCGGCGTTCTTGGCAGTTCCGCCCCCGAGCGCCTTGGCTGCGGGCGCGCCGATCGTCGACGCATTGGCGCCTGCGGCGACCCGGTCCTTGCTGACCGCAACCGCGACGCCCGCCTTCGAACCGTCGGGACCGATTCCGGCAATGCCCACGACACCCGATCCAAGCCGTTGCAACACTGCTTGTGCGAGTTGGCGCAGGTCGTCAGGGGTCATCCCGTCGCGGCGCACGACGACCACGCCGTCGATCGCGTCCGCGACGAGTTCCGCCGCGGCTGCCTGCGCCTGCTGGGTTCGCACGTCGGCGAGGTCGCCTTCGAGTTCCTTCACGTGCGCAAGCAGTTTGGCGATCTTGTCGTCGATCTCGGCCGGCGCAGCTTTCAGGGCCGCTCCAACCCTCCGCAACTGTGTTTCGGTGTCGGCGATGTGCGCGAACGCTCCGGTGCCGGTCAACGCCTCGAGCCGGCGAACATTCGAACCGATCGAACCCTCGGACACGATCTTGATGGGGCCGATGAATCCCAGCGCGGGGACGTGTGTTCCACCGCAGAGTTCGAGCGTCGGTCCGGCGCGCAGCACGCGAACGCGGTCGCCGTACTTCTCCCCGAAGAAGGCGATGGCGCCCATCGCCTCAGCTTCGGACTTGGACATCTCGGAGTGATCGACGACTCCGTCGCTGATCACCTCGGCGTTGGCAATCGACTCGATGCGCGCGAGCTCGTCGGGGGTGACGGCTTCGAAGTGGCTGAAGTCGAAGCGCAACCGATCGGGGCCGACGTGCGAGCCGGCCTGCTTCACATGATCGCCGAGCACTTGCCGAAGCGCCCAGTGCAAGAGGTGCGTCGCAGTGTGGTTGCGGCGAATCGCGTTGCGGCGATCGACATCGATCGTGGCCTCGACCGTTGCACCTTCTTCGACGGCGCCCGAGCGGACTCGCCCGCGATGGATGTGCAGGCCGGGCAGGCCAACTTGCGTGTCGTCGATTGCGATCTCGAAACCGTCGCCGACGAACGCGCCGACGTCGCCAACCTGGCCACCGCTTTCGGCGTAGAACGGTGACCGATCGAGGATCAGATCGGCGGTGTCGCCGGCTTCGATACGCGTGACCCGGTCGTTGCCCTGCACGATGGCGATGACCGTTGCGGACGCTGACGAGACCTCGCGACCGACGAAATCGGTCGTGCCGTGCGCGTCGAGCACCTCGCGGTAGAGCTCGAGGGGCGCGTTGGCCTTGCCCCCGGCCGCTTTCGCGGCTTCCTTGGCGCGGTCGCGTTGTTCGGCCATGCGCGAGTCGAATCCGTCGACGTCGACCGAACGCTCGCGCTCGGCCGCGATCTCACGAGTCAGATCGACCGGGAAACCGAGCGTGTCGTGCAAGAAGAACGCAGCCTCGCCACTGACATCGCCATCGACGAGGAGGTCGTCGAGGTACTCGGTGCCGCGCTGGAGCGTGCGACGAAACGACTCCTCCTCACGAGCCAGGATTCGGGTCACGAGATCGCGGTCGGCAACCAGCTTCGGGTAGGCGTTCCCCATGACCGAGATGACGGCCTCGACCATCGGCGGGGTGACGAGATCGTGCGCACCGAGGAGCCAGGCGTGGCGGACTGCGCGACGAATGATTCGTCGCAACACATAACCCCGCTCGGTGTTGCTCGGCATGACGCCGTCGCCAACCATGATCGCCATCGAACGCGCATGCTCGGCGAGGATGCGCAAGTAGACGTCGTGTTCGGGGTTGCGGCCGTAGATCGTGTCGCACACCTGCTGGGCCCGGTCGATCAAGGGTTCGAAGAGGTCGATCTCCCAGATCGAGTTCTTTCGCTGCAGCAAGAACAAGATCCGTTCGAGCCCTGCGCCCGTGTCGATGGACGGCTTGGGAAGCGGGACCTTGTCGCCGCCGGCGCGTTGGTCGAACTGCATGAACACCTGGTTCCAGAACTCGAT
>SXIR01000128.1 GCA_005772765.1 Actinomycetota bacterium | reverse complement strand
TCGACTTCACGAACACCATCGTGGTCATGACGAGCAACCTGGGCAGCGGGCTCGGCGACGAGGGCGTGATGCAGGCGGTGCGCGCGCATTTCAAACCGGAGTTCGTGAACCGAGTCGACGAGATCGTGGTCTTCCACGCGCTCGAACGTCAACACATCGCGTCGATCATCGAACTGCAACTTGCGCAACTTCGCCAGCGGTTGGCTGCCCGCGGGTTGGGACTGGATCTGTCCGAGGTCGCCCAGACGTATTTGGCGGACAAGGGTTACGACCCTGACTTCGGCGCGCGACCGCTGAAGCGCGTGCTCCAGAAGGAACTGGCCGACCCGATCGCCATGATGATCTTGAGTGGCGAACTTGTTGACGGCGACGTCGTCGAGGTCGATCGGCTCCCCGACGGTGGGCTCGTGATCGAGCCCACCAAGGCGGCCGAGATCGTCAACTGAGCGGAACCTCGCGCTCGTCGCGTGAGTGGTCCGTCGGAGGGCTCGGAGCTCCCCGACGCGTGAGCCCTCCGAGTGAGATTGCAATACCGAGGCCGATCAACAAGATCGCCGGAATCCAGCGGAGGTCGAGCTCGGCCCGGTTCGTTGATTCGAGCGCGAACAATGTTGCCAACGTGACGTACAACAGTCCGGCGACGAGCGGTGTCGGGCGGAACGGGTGTTTCATCGGACGACCTCCGTCTGTTCGCGGCCGTTGATCACCGAGATTGCGCCGAGTCCGACGCGTGCATCGATCACGACCACGATGTCGTCGGTGTCGCCGAAGACACCGCGTTCGTCGACGTCGATGCCGTCCGCCGGGGGAGCCTGCGGAAGGTCGACTTCGCCGGCATCAGCCCGGGCGCGTACTTCGACTCCGACCGCATCCGGCAGCAGCACTCGAACCTCACCGATGCCTGCGGTGAGTTCGATGTCGAGTCGATCCGTCGACGTGAAGTCGATGAACCGTAGGTCGAGCTCGAGTTCGCCCATCGCAAGTTGGTAGGTGGAGTTGACGTCTTCGATTCGTTCGGGTCGGTACGTGCGTTCTCCGATGCCGCCGCGGAACGGCACGTCGATGACGCTCAGTGCGGTGCACGCCACCACGATGACGGCACCGAGCCCGATGAGACCGCGCGCACGGTCGAAGAAGCTGCTGACCACCAACCCGATACCAACGATGCCAAGGGCACCAGCGAGCACGGTGACCGCGTCGATATCGATTGCCTCGGTTGCCGCCAACAACCAGACGGTGCCGAAGTACAAGAAGATGAGGCCCCACACGATCGAACTCAGCGGACCGTGCGACGCTCGTATCCGCCTTGGGAAGGGCGGAAATGGTGGCAGCGATGGGAACGGTCGCGTAGAAGATGGGTCGTCCGCACGCGACGGGCCGGGGTCGGATCCGGCGCCCGGCGACGTCAGGTCGGGCCAGTGCCGGCGCGACTCGTACGCGGAAGCGACCGTCACGGATGGTTCGTAGCCCTTGACCGACGGTTCCGACGCTGCGTGGTTTTCGCCGCTGCGGCGAACCACGAGCAACGCAACGCCCGCGCCGACCAGCATGAGCGGCCAGGCGACTCGGCCGGGTCCGTTATCGAGGCCGAGCACGTCGAGCACGCTCATCAGACCGAGTCCCAGCAGCACCGCGCCGAGCCACATGCGTCCCCGGACATGCTCGTCGGTTCGAACCGCGCCGGTGTCGTGCTCGGGGATGACGAGCCACGCCACGACATACGCGACGATTCCACTCCCCGCCGACATCAGGCCGATGAGGACGAACACGATGCGGACGAACGCGGGGTCCCATCCGTACCGGTCGGCGAGTCCGCCCGCGACGCCAGCGATCATCCGCTCGTTTCGGCTGCGGTACAGCGCGCGCTCGGATCGGTTTGCGCCAGGCGGGCCGGGCGGGCCGGGCGGGGGCGGTGCGGACGAACTGGATGGAGTCATGGTCTCGGACATGTTGACATCGTGCGGGAGTGACGAACGGGACGCCATCGGGTGCAACCCTGGTTCGTCCCTGAGGTCCCCGACTCGACGGGCGCCGCAGTTGGCGATGTCGCCGGAGGTGGGTGCTCGCCCTCAGTACCCGTAAGGGTCGGAGCGGAGCGAGCGTGGTTTGGGCATTGGGGTCTGCGACAATGCGAGCGGTGATCACAACCGTGCGGGTGCCGCTCATCCGACGACCCGACCAGAGTCCGCTCGGACTCGGTGTATGCGCGGGCCTTGCTGATCACGTCCGAGTGCCGGCGATCTGGGTGCGAATCGCGGTGATCGTGTTCGCGTTGACGGGCATCGGGATCGCGCTCTATCCGGTCGCGTGGTGGCTGATGCCTGGACCGACGAATGCGGCGCCAGCCCGCCGGTTCCAGGCCCGCGACACCCTCGATTTCGCGGCATACGGCTTGATTGCACTCGGCGTGGCCGAACTCGTTCGAGTCTTGTTCGGCAATGTCCCCTGGTGGGTCGGGTTGCCGATGGCCGCCGCCGTCGCCGGGGTCGTCGTGGTCGTCGCGCTCGCCCGTCGGGATGCGCCCGGGACACCAGCGCGCCCGGCAGAGTTCGTCGACGCGTTGCGGACGCGTCCGGGCCGGATGACGCGGGCCGCGACCGCGGCCTTACTGATCGTCGCAGGCGTTGCCGCATTGCTCGGCAGCAGCGATGGTTGGATCGCAGTGCGTAACGGGATCCTGGCGCTCGGCGTGCTCTTTGCTGGTCTCGCGCTGCTGCTCGCTCCGTGGCTCTGGCGATTGTCCACCGACCTGATCGACGAACGGCGCGCTCGCGTTCGCAACGAAGAACGCGCCGACATGGCTGCGCACTTGCACGATTCCGTGCTCCAAACGCTTGCGATGATGCAACGCCGCGCCGATGACCCGGGCGAGGTGGTTCGGCTCGCCCGCCGACAAGAGCGAGAACTGCGAGATTGGCTCCAATCGGGTCAGCAATCGATCCGTCCCGACGGATCAACGATCGCGTCTGCGTTCACCGCGTTGGCGGCCGAGCTCGAGGATTTGCATGGGGTGCCGATCGAAGTGGTGCAGGTTCGCGACTGCCCGATCGACGACCGCGGTTCGGTGCTCCTGCTCGCTACTCGAGAAGCGATCGTGAACGCCCAACGCCACTCGGGCGCCGCTTCGGTGTCGGTGTATTGCGAGGTCGACCCCGCGCAGATCTCGGTGTTCGTTCGCGATCGCGGCCGCGGTTTTTCTCGCGCCGAGGTGCGCGACGACCGTCGTGGGATTGCCGAGTCGATCGAGCAACGGATGGAACGACATCGCGGACGCGCGCGTGTGGTGTCGACCGAAGGTATTGGTACTGAGGTCGAACTGGTCATGCCGCTGGAGGCACGATGACGATCAGCGTCTTTCTCGTCGATGACCACGCGATCTTTCTCACGGGGCTCCGATCCGAACTCGAAGCCGATGTGAACGTGCTTGGTGCTGCGTCGGACGTCGATGCCGCAATCGAGCTGATCATCGAGCGAGAACCCGAGGTCGTGCTCGTCGACGTCCACCTGCCTGGGGGTGGTGGTGTTCGGGTGATCCGCGAGGTGGTCCGTCGACTCCCGGAGGTCAAGTTCCTGGCGCTCAGCGTTTCCGACGCGGCCGAAGACGTCATCGCGATGATTCGTGCCGGCGCTCGTGGTTACGTCACCAAGTCGATCCAGGCGGTCGACCTCGTCGACGCGATTCGCCGGATCTCCGAAGGTGATGCCGTGTTCTCGCCTCGCCTCGCTGGGTTCGTGCTCGACGCGTTCTCGTCGCTGCCGATCGGCGAAGTCGATCCGGAACTCGATCGCCTGACGGCCCGTGAACAAGAAGTGTTACGACACATTGCGCGGGGCTACACCTACAAGGAAGTCGCCGCTTCGCTCGACATCTCGTTGAAGACGGTCGAGACGCACGTGTCGTCGGTGTTGCGCAAGCTGCAGTTGTCGAACCGACACGAGCTCGCCCGCTGGGCGAGCGACCGTCGCATCGTGTGAGGTCGACTCGACGTCGCAACGGGATCGGTCGCGGTGCTTGGCGTCGCTTCCATCGTTGGGTCCGCCGGTTTCCTGTACCGAGCGAGCAGACTCGGCCGGTGCAGAACGTCACCGAGGAGACCGAACGTTGGTTTCTCCGTCGCGGGCTGCCCCACTTCATCGAGGACTACAGCGCGCGCCGTGACGTGTGGACACGCACGCTGCCGATCCTGACCCTCGTCTTCTTGATCGAAGCGGTGAACGCGCCGAAGCGGAGTTTCCCGTTTTGGCTGGATGCGGTCGCGATTGTCTGTGGACTGGCGATGCTGTTAGGCGCGTGGGCGATTGTGAACCGCACGCGCGGCCGTCGCGCGTTCCAACGACCCGACGCCATCGGATCGGTCGAAATCGCGGTCTTCGTCCTCGTGCCCGCCCTGATACCGATCGTGTTCGGACAGCAGTACAGGTCGGCGATCGCAACCGCGATGGTCAACGTGGCGTTGCTGACGATCATCTACTTCGCCACGAGTTATGGCGTTGTGCCCACCGTGCGCTGGGGCGTCAGCAAGTTGGGTGTCCAGCTGGAAGCCATCAGCGGACTGCTTACCCGTGCATTGCCGCTGCTCGCCTTGTTCGTCACGTTCTTCTTCCTCACCGCGGAGGTGTGGCAGAGCGCGGGCATCACCACCGGGATGCCCTACGCCATCGCAATTGGCCTGTTCGTGTTCGTCGGGACCGTGTTCGTCCTCACCAAGATGCCCTCGGAACTCCGCGAGCTGGGAACGTTCGCGTCGGCCGATGAGATCCGTTCGCTCGTGGTCGATACGCCGGTCGCGGCGCTTGTCCCCGGCGCTCTCGAGGTCGACGCGGTGGCAACCCTGTCGCGTCGACAGCGCCTCAACGTCGTGCTCGTGACGCTGTTCAGCCAGGCAGTCCAGATCGTGATCGTCAGCCTCGCGATTGGGGCGTTCTTCTGCGTCCTCGGACTGCTCCTCGTGCCGCTGTCGACCATCGCTGCGTGGACGGGGGTGCCACCGGACGAGATCGACGTGTTGTTGCGGTGGAATCTCGGCGGGCGCGAACTCGTGATCACCGAGCCGACGCTGCGAGTCGCGGGGTTTGTCACGGCCTTCGCCGGTTTGCAGTTCACCATGAACCTGTTGACCGACCCGCTGTACCGCGCCGAGTTCCGGGTGGAGGTGGTGGGCGAGATCCGCCAAGCGTTCGCCGTGCGCGCCGTGTACCTGAGCAGCCGAGCCGAGGGCGCACTGACTCGCGAGGCTGGACCGGTCTCCGGCGATCCCCCTCGTCACCGCGATTCCTGACGTTGGGCGGAGCCGCGTGCGACCCAGGCGCTAGGGTTCCCCCAACGTGACGACGAACGAGCACGTGAACCGCACCCCGCCGACCGGAGGCCACACATGCCCGGCTCGGTGATCGTAGGAACGCAATGGGGTGACGAAGGCAAGGGACGCTTCACCGACTATCTCGCCAAGGAAGCGACGCTGTGCGTGCGCTATCAGGGCGGCCACAACGCGGGTCACACCATCGTGGTCGACGGCGAGGTCTTCAAACTGCAACTGGTGCCGAGCGGTGTGTTGTATCCGTGGGTCACGCCCGTGATCGGCAACGGTGTGGTGGTCGATCCGCGTGTCCTGATCGCCGAACTCGACATGCTCGAAGCGAAGGGTGTCGACACGCGGCCGCTTCGGTTGTCGGGCAATGCGCACCTGATCATGCCGTACCACCAAGAACTCGACCGGGCCTACGAACGCAAGCTCGGCAAGAGCAAGCTCGGCACCACGAAACGAGGCATCGGCCCGACCTACGCCGACAAGTCACTGCGCGTCGGTCTGCGAGTGCAAGACCTCTTCGACGAGAAGATCTTCCGTGAGAAACTCGACCTCGCACTGCGCGAGAAGAACCCGTTGCTCAGCCGGGTCTACAACCGCCTGCCGATGGATGCCAAGGAAATCGCCGACGCGTACCTCGCACTCGTGCCCCGGCTCTCGCCGCACATCGACGACACCGTGCACATCGTCCACGAGGCACTCGATGCGGGCCACTGGGTGTTGTTCGAGGGCGCCCAAGCGACCTACCTCGATCTGGACCACGGGACCTATCCGTACGTGACGTCGAGCAACCCGATCTCGGGCGGCGTGTGCGCAGGCGCCGGAGTCGGACCCCGCGACATCCACCGGATCGTCGGTGTCGTCAAGGCCTACACGACTCGGGTCGGGGCCGGACCGTTCCCCGCAGAGTTGTTCTTCGGTGATCCGATTGCCGACACGCTGGTGGATCGTGGTCGCGAGTTCGGCACCAACACCGGCCGCCGTCGCCGACCGGGTTGGCTCGATCTGGTGATGGTCAAACACGCAGCGCGGTTGAACACGTGCACCGAGCTCGCGATCACCAAGCTCGACGTCCTGTCACCCTTCGACGAACTGAAGGTTTGCGTCGGGTACCGAGGTCCCGACGGCACGCACTACGACCATGTTCCATACCACCAATCGGTGCTGCATCACGTCACACCGATCTACGAAACCTTCCCCGGGTGGAACGTCGAGATCGAGCGCGCCGAGCACATCGACGATCTCCCGCAGCAAGCCCGCGACTACGTGCGATTCATCGAGGAGTTCACGGGCGTTCCGGTCTCGTTCGTTTCGGTCGGCCCCGGTCGTGAGCAGACCGTCGTCCTTCCGCGCGCGGCCTGAGCGACGACGTCGATGGGCGATCGTGTTCTTGTCGTTGGATCGGGCGGACGTGAACATGCGCTCGCCTGGAAGCTGGATCGGTCGTCAGCGGTCGACGAAGTGATCGTCGCTCCGGGAAATCCCGGCATCGCGCAGATCGCCGCGTGCGAACCGATTGTGGCTTCCGACCCGGTTGCGGTCGCCGATCTTGCCGATGCGCTCGACGCCGCGCTGGTCGTCGTCGGCGCCGAAGAGCCACTCGTGGCGGGCGTTGTCGACGCGGTTGGATCTCGGAAGCGCCTTGCGTTCGGGCCTTCGCGTGCGGCGGCGCGGCTCGAGGGGTCCAAGGCCTGGATGAAGGACGTGCTGGTGCGCGGGGAGGTTCCCACCGCTCGCCACGAAACGTTCAGCGCGGGCGATGAGGACGCGGCCGTCGCTTTTCTCGACACGCTGCCAGGTCTGTATGTGGTGAAGACGAGCGGGCTCGCCGCAGGCAAGGGCGTTCTGGTCACCGAGTCGATTGCCGACGCGCGTACCGCGGTTCGCGAATATCTGGCCGGGAACGCGTTCGGCGATGCCGGCACGACCTGTGTGATCGAAGAAGGGATGCAAGGCCCCGAACTCTCGTTGTTCGTACTGTGCGACGGCGATCGCGCGGTCCCGATGGTCGCTGCGCAGGACCACAAGCGAGTGTTCGACGCCGATCGCGGTCCGAACACCGGCGGGATGGGCGCGTATTCACCGGTACCGTTTGCGACCGACGAACTCGTCGCCGAGGTGATGCAACGGATCATCGATCCCACGCTTGCCGAGATGCGCCGCCAAGGCGCGCCCTACCGCGGCGTGTTGTTCTGCGGACTGATGATCACCGACACGGGGCCCAAGGTGATCGAGTACAACGTCCGCTGCGGCGATCCC
>SXIR01000127.1 GCA_005772765.1 Actinomycetota bacterium | reverse complement strand
CTACGACTACTGGCTCGACCCCTGGGGCCAGATGATCGAGCACTGGACCGACGGCGACCTCTTCAACGACCAGACCCCTCCGAACACTGCGTCGCTCCTCGACCTGATCGGTTCGCAATGGGGACCCACCCACGGCGCGCCACCGTCCTGACCGGCTCCAACTCCTCGCGAGAGGAGAACACCAATCCGCCACCCCAGAATCGAGCGAACCATGATGCTGCTGCCACTCGCAACCGAGCCCTTCGCGCTGCCGACCGAGCGCGACATGCTTCCGTCGGAACGCCGCGCGTTCGTCAACACCCACCGCACCTGTGTCCTCGGTTACGCCCGCCGCAGCGACGGCCCCGCGCAATCGGTCGTGTACTACATCCCCACAGACAGCGGTGAGCTTCTCATTGCCACCATGAGTGCTCGCGCCAAAGCGAAGGCTGTCGAGCGACTCGGCAAGGTCAGTCTGCTCGTCCTCGATGAGCAGTGGCCCGTCGGCTACCTCACGGTCTATTGCGACGCCGTCGTCGATCGCGACCATGCGCTCACCACCGACGTTGCGATGGCCGTCGCAGGGCGCATGTCCGGTACGCCGCTCGGCGACGACGCCCGCCCCTTTGTCGAAGCAATGGTGAAAGAAGAGGGCCGGGTCGTACTGCGCTGCACGCCCTATGCGACGTTCGCCACCCCACCCCGCCATCTCCACCGCAACGACCAAGACGAAAAGCTCACCCACTGGCTCTCCGGCTCCGTCCCCTGGGACGCCGCCGACCCCACGGTCGACTGACCATGTCCGCCGAGGTACACCGTTGGAACGACACCCTCGCCACCACGGTCGAAGCCACACCACTCGAGTTCGCAGCACACCACGTCGCCTGAAGCGGCGACAACCACCCGTTCAGGCTCATCGGCGGGCTCGAGGTCGCTGATGCGATCGGGCGCATCCTGCCCGCCCTCGTGCTCGGGCTTTTCTGCGCGAAGCTCTTCGACGAAGACAACGCATACATTGCCGCCATGGTGGATCTTGCTAAGGAGAAGTACGTCAGCCTCACGACGTTTCGGCGCAATGGCGTGGGCGTCGCAACGCCGGTGTGGATCGTGCCGCTCGACGAAGCTCGGTACGCGTTCACCACCGATCCCAGTTCGGGGAAGGTGAAGCGGGTTCGCAACAACCCCGTGGTCGAACTGCGGCCGTGCACGATGCGCGGCAAGGTCGCCCCAGACGCCCCATTGTTGACCGGCACCGCGCACATCGTCACCGACCCGGTCGACTACCGCCCCGTCGTCGCCGCGCTGCGGCGCAAGTACGGATTGCAGGTCACGCTGATCGAGTGGGGCGGGCGCATCAAGCAACTCGTCAAGCGCAACCCAGATTCCGACTGCGCGCTGATCATCACGCTCGCCACATCCGGACCGAACCAGCGGGCACGATCCGGGTGAAAGTCGACGACGACATTTCGAAGCTCGCTACAACGCTGGTCCCGGCGTTACCCGACGCGGAAGTGCAATCGTTGCGCTCACGCGAGGGTGACCCGAGACGATCTCGACTCGGGCGGTCGGCCGGGCGACCGAGTCCGAGCGCGGTCACACCAGCGCCAGACCCGTTGCTCCCCGAATCTGGGCCACGAGCGAGCGACGGGCCGGCGCCCACGCCTCGGCCACCGATCGAGACGATTCCGATCTAGCGGACGAGCCCGCCGAGATGAGCGCGAGCATGCGCGCCGCGTGCAACACCTCGAACCACACGAGGTCATCGGTCGAGACGGCGCGGTGCTGTGCGTACGCTCGCTCGAACGCGGACGCGGACGTTCGCCCCATCCTGCTCAAGATGGGGCGCGTTCCCGCCGGAAGCGGCATCGGGATGGAACGAAACAAGACCTTGGTGCGCGCAAGATCGAACTCCGGCGGGGCGAGCGTCGCCATCTCCCAATCGATCAGGCTGCGACGATCACCATCGACGAGAACGTTCAGCGCATGGAGATCCGAGTGGCACACGACTTGCGGCCGACCGATCGGCAAGTGGTCGTCGAGCCAACGACGCAAGCCCGTACCGCGTTGTTCGAGATGTTCACACCAATGCTCGACTTCGCGCAACGCGCGCACGGTTCCATCGAGCTGCTCCTCACATCCAGACCGCGTCAGCGCGTCTCGCACGGGCGTGGGATCGATCGCGTGGAGCTCGTACATCAACGCGGCAAGCTGCACGGGAGCGGCGGCGAACGCTCGGCGCGGGCCCAACGCCTCGAACAGCGGCCGGCCCGCGACCCGCTGCATCACCATGTAGGTCTCGTCGTGGTTGCTCGTGCCGACTCGGTAGACATTCGGGACGGAGAAGCCGAGGTCGGCGAGCGTGCGCTGGATGACGCACTCACCCATCGGACAGGCCGACGGCGGCGCTACGCGAAGGACGAGGTCGAGACCGACCAGATCGGGTGGCCCGGAACGAAGCCGGAACGTGAACAAGTCCGCTGACAGGCCACCCTGGAGGCGAGCGGGATCCGCGTCGAACACAACAGGAGCACTCGGACCTTCCGCGGCCAGGATCGCCCGCAGTTCGTCGGCAAGTTCGTCATCGCCGCGCAGCGTCACGGGACCTCCGTGCTGACCCGACCAGCCCCGCCGCGGGCCCGCATCCGGGCTGCGAGTTCGGTGTGACGAGCGCTGTCGAAACAGCACCACCGAGCCGAGTTACCGCGTCGAGGACCCCTTCGGGCGTCCTCATCGCTCGAAGGGTATCGGAGTACGCATCGACCACCGCCCGAGCCCCGACGCCCCACCGCTGCGGTCCGACGAGCGAGCCGGCACCACCGCGAACGCTCAGGCGATCGCCGTCGACCGTCCGTCGAGCCAGGTGTCGAGCACTTCGATCTTGTCGAGGTCGTCGGCTGCGACGTCGAACGGATCACGTTCGAGCACCACGAAATCGGCACGCTTGCCGAGTTCGATCGAGCCGGTGTCGTCGTCGGCACCGAGTTGCCAGGCTGCGTCGATTGTCACGGCTCGGAGCGCGGCCCGCACATCGATCGCGAAATGACCCGCGAGTCGATCTCCTTGGCGCGTCTTGCGAGTGACGGCGGTCCGAACCAGCGACAGCGGATCGCTCGCGTACATCGGCGCGTCGGCATGCAACGACACGCGATGACCCATTTCGACAGCCGGTCCCACCGGCATGAGTCGCTCCGCGCGTTCCGGGCCGATGATGTGATCGCGCAGTTCTGGGCCGTAGTGCAGCACGTGGTTCACGTGAAAGCTCGGCGACACACCAAGATCCTTGGCGCGCGCCAAGTCGTCGACCGATATCAGCGCACAATGCTCGAGCCGCCAACGGTGGTCGTGCTTGCCGTCGACGACCCGCGCGTAGAGGTCGAGCATCTCGCGAGACGCCCGATCGCCTTGGGAGTGGGCCATGACCTGCCAGCCATCGGCGTACAAACCCGAGAGCAGTTCCACCATGTCCGAAGGATCGAAGTTCGCGCGTCCACTAGAGCCAGGTGGGATCGCCAACGTGCAGCAGCACAGGTCACTCTCGAGATACGGATCGTCGAGCAGCATCGTGCCGGTGTAGGGAGATCCGTCGTACCAGAGCTTGAGGCCGCGCACGCGGTAGTGATCGCCGTCGCGGAGCGTCGCGTCGAGTCGATCGGCCCACGAGGGGTGGTAATAGCAAGTCGTTCGGACGGGCGCGTCGCTCGCCACGCTCGCGAGCATCGTCGGATCACCGAAGGTCCCGGCCACCCCGACCGAGGTCACTCCGACGGCGCGAAACGCGTCGTAGACCGCAGTCATCGAGGCGCGCAGCGCGGCTTCGCCGCCGAAGATGAACTGCGCAAACGGCAAGATCGCTGGCTGTTCTTCAAGACGCCCGTCGAGGTGTCCGGCGGCGTCTCGCCCGTAATGGCCGCCACCACCAGGATCGGGAGTGTCGAACGCGAGACCTGCGCGCTCCATGGCCAGCGTGTTCACGTACGCGGTGTGCAACGACTGGATCATCACGAACACCGGGTGTCGATCGGTGATCGCATCGAGACGAGCACGGTCCCAACGCCCAAGATCCGAGGTCAACATCGGATCGAAACCGAATCCGAAGATCCACTCCCCTTCCGGCGTGCGCTGCACCGCGGCACGAAGTTGCGCTTCGACATCGGCAACCCGCGGGTGACGAAACCCCGAAACGTCGACCCACCCCGCGAACTGTGCGCACACATCGGGGTGTGTGTGCGGCTCGAAGAGTCCGGGCAGCAGGACACGCGACCCGAGGTCGACAATTTCGGTTGCCGAGCCGCGCGTGAGCATCACGTCCTCACGGTTGCCAAGCGCGCAGATCCGACCGTCGCGAACGCCGACCGCTTCGACCCGACCGCCATCGCTCATCGTCTCGATAGCCGCGGCGAGAACGACGACGTCCGGCGTCGCGTCGTGTGCGTTGGGCATCGTCGATCCGATCGAGGCTCAGCCGACGTGGGCGGTCGGTGCAATGACTCGTTCGCCGAAACCGGCGAGCGCGTCTTTCGTGTCGTTCAAGAACAGGAACGACGGCACCGGAATCCGGTTGATGCCCTGCGCCGCAAGTGCCTCGACCGCGCCGACCGGATCGTTGCCGAGCACGCTCGGGTCGAACGCCGTCACCTCGATCGATGCGGGGTCGCGTCCGGCCGCGGCGGCCGCATCACGCATCATCGAAATCGAGTCGCCGATGTCGCCCGCGCCCGGGAAGTACCCGTCGCCGATTCGTCCGGCCCGTTCGGCGGCGCGGCGGGTGTGGCCGCCGATGTGAATCGGAACCCGACCACGCGCCGGCTTCGGATTGCTGCTGATACCGGAGAACTGGTGGAACCGGCCCGAGAACTCGGCGTGATCGCCGTCCCAGAGCGCGCGCATCACCTCGATGTACTCGTCGGTTCGGGGCCCGCGTTCGGCGAAAGGAATTCCGAGGGCATTGAACTCCTCTTCCAACCAACCAACACCGACGCCGAGTTCGACTCGACCACCCGACAGTGCGTCCAGGGTCGCGACCTCCTTCGCCAGCACCAACGGGTTCCGTTGGGGAAGGATGAGAATGCCCGTGGCGAGCCGCAAGCGTTCCGTGACGGCCGCGACCCACGTGAGCCAGATCAACGGGTCGGGCAACGGCGTGTCGGCGCGCATGGCCATGCGACCGCTCTTGTCGTAGGGATACTGCGATTCGTACCCGTCGGGATACACGGTGTGTTCGACGGTCCACAACGACTCGAATCCAGCTGCCTCAGCCGAAGTGGCAAGCTCGACGAGCCCGTCGCGGTTCGCGAAGTTCATCGTGTTGGCAAAGATCAGTCCGTATTTCATCCGTCGAGTTTGGCAGGGCGTGGCCCGCCCCGCCTAATGCCCGACGCAGCGACGGGCGGCGTTTCAGAAGAGCCACGCCGAGCAGTCGATGTCCAGCGCCAGGCGCACGCGACGCGCGGTCGTCGCGGCGAACTCCGACGGCCAACGGAGGTCTCGACGGGCGAACTCAGGCCGGGCCCGGGTGAGCATCAGCTCGCCAAGCGCCAACCCGAACGCAATGACCGACTCGCGGGTGGTGGAGATCGCCGGCAAGGCCTCCACGGCAGCCAGCTGGTCGTCGGTGTAGACGTCGGACCACAGCTTTGCGGGCATCGGCGCATCGAGTTCGGCCAGAAACACCGTCGTCAACAGCCCGAGCAGGTGAGGTAACCCAGTCGTCACGTGTCGGAGATGTTCGCCGCGTTCGACGAGCGAGATGAACGGACCGCACAAGCCACGTAGGAGTTCGGCGACGGAGTATTCGAGTGCGGCGTCGAGCGAGGAGTGGTGCAAGCCGCCGGCGAACCAGCCGGAGGGACGCGCGAAATCGAAGACCGATCCCTTGTGGATGGCGATGTCGAATGCGAGCCCATCGGTCGTCACCGTGTTGATCAGCGATGGTGCGATCGGCGTGCGAGCGAAGACGGTGGGCGTGATCGCGGCCAACCACGAAGGCCAGTCGGCGACGAGCGAATCGAACCCATCATCGGTCGCGACGACGACCAGATCGAGGTCACTCCAGCGATCCGCGGTTCCGGATGCGATCGAACCTCCGGCGACCACGCTCAACACGCGCACGTCGGACCCGAGTACCCGCTGCGCCGCCGCGAACAACTCGACGTAGCGCGCGTCAACCCCATCGAACCCACCCACGTCGTACTCCCAGCCGCTGACCTCATGCGACGTGTCGCATCTTGGCGACATCATGACGCGGCGGCGCCGTCCAACGCCCAACGTCACGGGCTACCGACTCGACGTGCGTGCCGCGAGTCGAACGAGGTCGCGTTCGCTCGTTGCCGAGCGAACGCGACCGCCTCACATCTCGATGGCTTCGTAGACGTCGACCTGGCCACCGTTGCCCAGGACGGGACAGCCCTGCGCCTTGGCGACGGCGTCGTCGAGGTCGGCCGCGTCGATCACGCTGTAGCCCGTGAGGCCGTCGCCGGGGGCGGTGCCGCCGAGGGTCGTGGAGCGAGCGAACGGGTTGCCGCCGTCGACGACCGCGGCACCGAGACCTCCGAACCAACCCATCCATTTGGCCATTTCTTCGTCCGACGGAGGGCCGTCGGGAGCGCCGCCACCGCCGCGGTACGCCAGCACGAACTTCGCCATGTGATTCCCCTTGGTCACGATCGACTCGGTCGAGCGATCTATTTCGTTATTCGCCAAAATAGGTAGTCACCGAGATAGTGTCAAGTCGTGGCGGCGCTCCCCCACTCGTCCCGAGCCGATCTCGACGCGGTGATCGATGCCTTGGCCGCGCCGGCACGCCGCGAGATCTTGCGTCTCGTGTGGGACGAGGAACTTGCCGCTGGCGACATCGCAGCCGCATTCGCGCTTGCGGGGCCGACCATCTCGGAGCATCTTGCGGTCCTGCGCGACTCGGGTTTGGTGTCCATGCGCGTCGACGGCAACTTCCGGCGCTATCGAGCCCGCACCGACCGCTTGGTCGGACTGCATCGCGTCGTCTTCGGCGATTCGGCTCGTTGGACGCCGGCCGACGACATCCCCGAACGCGCACTCGCACAGAGCTACACGGGGCGCGCGGTCACGGCGCAGGTCGACCTCGAGTGCGAACCCGAGGCTGCGTTTCGCGGATTCACCGAACCCGATCTCTTCTCCCGATGGATGGGAGTACCGGTTTCGATCGTCGATGGCCGGCTCGCGATGACGCTCGAATGGGGTACCGAGATCCGCGGCGTCTTCGAATACGTCGACGCGCCGCGGTTCATCGCGATGCGTTGGGACTTCGACGACAACAACGTTCCGGTTCCTGGCGGCGAGATGCAGGCGTACTTCCACGTCCGTCCGAATGAACTCGGCGGAACCCGTGTCGAGGTTCACCAACTCGCCGACGCCGCAGCGCATGCCGAGTTCCTCGAAGTTGCCTGGACCCTCGTCCTCGGGCGAGCGAAGCAAGGGCTCGTCGCGGCAATCGATTCGACCACGCCACCGCGACACACCGCACCGCGACCGAAACTCCGAGGAACGCGCCGCGTCAGATGATGAGGCGCGCACGTCTCACGCCGGTCGCTCAGCCGTACATCTCGTCGACGGCTGCGCGAGCGGCGCGGACCGCGTTGTGGACGGCACTCCAGTCATCCTCACGGGTGTAGCCGTCGCCGGCGAAGAAGACCCGTCCGGCCAACGTCTGCGCGAGAGCGTTCGGGATGTCCGCAGTTGCGTAGTCTTCGAGATACGCAGCCTTCGCGAACGGTTCATTCGCCCAGTTCTGCACTACGTGCTGCACGTAGGTGCGCGACGCCGCGCCATCGAAGATCGCATCGAGTTCGGCAAGGATGTATGCGATGAGCTCGTCTTCCTCGTCGAGAGCCTGGTAGGGCTCGGCCAACTCGCCGACGAGGAACAGTCCCAACACGTTCGAATCGGAATCTTGCGCGTAGGCCGCGTCGTAGTAGGCGCGCTGTCCGTCGGCGCCGCGGTCGGCCGCGAACTCGACGAACACGGGATAGAAACGTTCGGAGAACTCGATGAACACCTTCATGCCCGTCCAGATGTTCGCCGCCGCGAGCGCTTCGACATGGGCGTCGGGGAGCGGTGGCACGAACTCGATATCGCCGTCTTGCAAGATCTTCATCGGCACCGTCACGATCACTCGGTCGGCCTCCCAGATCTCGCCGTGCGCGTCCGTCATCGACACGACGTCGCCGGAGTAGTCAATGACGCGGACGGGTGCGTCGAACACCATCCGGTCCGCGATTCCGTCGACGATGTATTCGTTGAAGAAGTCGAGCCAACTCGACCCGACAAACTTGAGATCTTCGTAGTCGTCGCCCATGTCGTCGTAGACGAGTTCACCGTCGACGATCATCGCAACCTCATCGGTCGACTCATATCCACGCAACATCGTGGCGACATCGACGGAGTCGTCGTCGACGATGTGCGCCAGCACCTCGCGCTCGACGTGCAGCCATTCGGCGCCAAGCGGAATGGGAAAATCCACGAAATCGAGTAGGTGCTTGATACGCCCGCCGTAGGTCGAGGTCGCTTCGAGAACTCGAACATCGACACCTCGGTGCACCAAGAGGTGCGCGGCCGTCATCCCGGCGGCTCCGGCGCCGATGATGATCACACGCTCGCCCGAACTCCTGATGGGCCGGGTGGGCTCGGTGGGCCGGGTGGGCTCGGTGGGCTGGGTGGGCTCGGTGGGCTCGGTGTCGGCATCCCCACCGCAGGACACGACGATCCCGCCGATCCCGAGCAACGCGCAGACCTCAAGGAACTCTCGCCGGCTGACCCCTCGCAAGTTGTCGAACCTACCGGTGAACCAGCCCCGCGCGGTGGGTGAACGAAGCCGGAGACAGCGACCGCGCGAGGATCGGGTCGTGGTCCCGCTGTCCATCCTCGACCTCGCGATCGTGTCGTCCGACGCGACGGTGCGCGACGCGCTCGACTCGACGGTCGCACTCGCACAGACTGCTGAACGCTGCGGTTACGAACGCGTCTGGTACGCCGAGCATCACAACATGTCCGCAATTGCGTCGTCGGCGACCGCGGTGCTCATCGCCCACGTCGCGGCGCACACATCGACGATCCGCCTCGGCTCGGGCGGCATCATGTTGCCGAACCACTCCCCGCTCGTGAGCGCCGACCAGTTCGGCGCGCTTGCCGAGCTGCATCCGGGGCGCATCGATCTCGGGCTCGGACGCGCACCGGTTACCGACCAGCCGACGGTGCGCGCGCTGCGGCGCGATCCGCGCGCCGCCGAATCGTTCCCCGACGACGTCCTCGAACTCCGCGCGTTCCTCGACATCGAGGGTGCGGTCGGCGGCGTCCGCGCGATACCTGGCCGCGGCACACGAGTACCCCTCTACATCCTCGGCTCGTCGACGTACGGTGCCCAACTCGCCGCGGTGCTCGGCCTGCCCTACGCATTCGCGTCGCATTTCGCGCCGCCCGCGCTGCAGGCCGCAGCCCGCATCTACCGCGCGCAGTTCCGGCCGTCGGAGCAGCTGGAGCGCCCCCACGTGATCGCGGCGGTGAACGTCATCGCGGCTGACACCGAAGCCGAGGCAACGGCACAGTTCCAGGCAACGAGTCGCGCTCGAGTCGGGCGAGTCCTCGGCGGCGATCGCGACCTCACTCCGGCCGAGATCGATGCATTGCTCGCGTCACCGCAAGGACAGCACGTACTTGCCATGATGCGTCACCGAGCGGTCGGCACTCCCGATCAGGTCAATCGACAACTCGACGAGTTCGCGACGTTTGCTGATGCCGACGAGCTGATGGTCGTGTGCGCCTCACCGTCGATCGAAGCCCGCCTGCGCAGCGCCGAGTTGATCGCCCCACACGCCTGAGTCGCCTCAACGCGATTCGAGGATCGTTCGCAACTTCGCGAGGTCCTTGCGGTTCGCCCGTCGCATTGCCGGCACCATGATCGCAGCGGCAAACCGACCGAACCCCTTCGGGGCACCTTGGTTGCGCAGCGTCATCCGAGTCCCGCCGTCGACCGGTTGCCAGGTGTAGGTCGTCGCCATCGGAAACGGGCCTTGCGCGGTACGCATGACGAGCCGAACCCCAGGGTCGAATTCGACGATTTCGTAGGTGTACGCGAGCTCACGTCGGAGAAAGCGGGCGACAAACGCGACTCGGGTTCCGACGGCAAGGGGTGGGTCGGTCTCCCAACGCACGCTGCGGATGTTGTCGTACCACTCGGGCGCGTTCGTCGGATCGGCCGAGAAGCGCGACACCATGTCGATCGGGGCCGCGATCGCGGCTTCGGTGACGACATCGACGCTCATCGCATGGCCTCCGGCCGCCGGGCTGCCATGGCAGCAATGACCGGCAGGAAGCGCCACCACCGCTGCGCCGTTCGGTCCGCGTCGACCCAGCACTGCCACACGGTTTCGCTTCGTGGGTCGATGAACGACTCGATCGCGACGTGCGGTGCCTCGGTCACCGGTCCTCCCCGACGCTCGTGGACTGCTTGGGCTGCATGGTTGCTCGTTCGTGCGCTTCGCCAGGGCGTTGGAGGCACTGCGGCGAGCCGCACCACATGGTTTCGATGAAATCCCTCGCGGCTGCGAGGCGCTCGGGCCGGGCGAGGTAGAGGCGACGGTTTCCCTCGGCGCGCACCGTCACCAACTCGGCCGCCTCGAGCACACGGAGGTGCTGTGACACGGCGGGTCGGCTGATGTCCGCAAAGCGCCGCGCAATGGCACCCGCCGCAATCTCGTGGTCCCGGACCGACACGAGGATCTGGCGGCGGATGGGATCGCTCAACGCACGCAACACGACGTCGAGCCCCTGAGCAATGGACGACCTCGACCGCACTTCTGTAAGGTACTTCTTACAGATACGCACCGCCCACTTCATCGATGGCGCACGATCGGGACGCCGGAGTTCGACCGATCACCTCCTCGATCTCGTCCACCGATTCCGCAGCGAAACGGATCGAAGTGGATGCGGCCCGGCTGGCACCGACGGCACTGGAGCGTTAGACACACGCGGTGACCGCGCTCGGACTCGACATCGGTACGACCAACGTCAAGGCGGTCTTGGTCGACGATGCGGGCGAAATCGTCGCGTGCGCGGCCCAACCGCTCGTAACCACGCTGGTCGATGGAACGGCCGAACAGGATCCGCGAGCGATCTGGGACGCCGTGCTCTCAGCGATTGGCGCGATCCGAGCGGCCGCCTCCCTCGGATCGGTGACCGCCATCGGGATCGACAGCCAGTACTCGTCGACCATCCCCGTCGATATCAACGGCGAACCGGTCGGGCCGTGCGTGTTGTACCTGGATCATCGCGGTACCGACCACTCCCATGCAATCTTCGGGCGCCACGACGAAGCATTCATGACGTGGATCGAACGCCATGGGATTCCACCCGTCGGCGGCGGACTCTCCCTCGCGCACATGCTCTACTTCCAGTTCGATCAACCCGAGATCCACAACCAAACGCACGCGTACGTCGAAGTCATGGACTACGTCGCGGCGCGTCTCACGGGCGTCGTGGCCGCAACGCAGTGCACAATGTTCACTTCGCAACTCTGCGACAACCGCTCGATCGGCACCGTCGACTACGACGCCGACCTCGTTGCGATGAGCGGCATCGACGCCTCGCGGCTTCCGCCGCTCGCACCCCACACCGCACCGCGCGGTCGGGTGCGATCCGTTCTCGCGGCCGAGCTCGGACTCCGAGACGATGTCCTGGTCGTCGCACCGCTCAACGACAGTCATGCCGGCGCAGTCGCGACCAGCTGCTTCGAGGCTGGCGTCACCGGCGTAATGATCGGCACCACGGCGGTCATCCTCGACACCGTCACCGAGATGAGCGCCGATTACGACCGCGAACTCCTCACGATGCCGACGCCCGAGGTCGGCCACTACCTCGTGTGGGCCGAGAACGGATTGGCCGGCCGAGTCGTCGCGCGCGTCCTCGAATCGATCCTGCACGCCGACGACGCACTCGGCGACCACTCGACCGACGACGCATTCGTCAACCTCGACGCTGCCCTCACCGCGAGCCGCCCAGTGGCCGATGGCGTGCTGTTTCTTCCGTGGCTGTCTGGCTCGATGTCGCCGGCCGTCGACCACAACATGCGCGGAGGATTCCTCGGGCTCTCGTTGACGACCGATCGAGTCGACCTCGTGCGGGCGATGGTCGAAGGCACGGCACACAACCTTGCGTGGCTGCTCAGCGCGGTCGAACGATTCACTGGTCAGTCGACCGATGTCATCGTCTTCGGCGGTGGCGCGGCCCGTTCGAGCGGGTGGGGACAAACGCTGGCCGACGTCCTTGATCGCCCGGTCGAGCCGGTTGCCGATCCTGAATTCGCCGTCGCTCGCGCGGTCGGGGCGCTGGCCCACAATCGAGTACACGCCGAGCCGGTCCCGAGCGCTCGACGCCGAGGCACGCGATTCGATCCCAACCCCCGACACCGCGACCGTTACGCCGAACACCAGTCCCGATTCGAGGCCGTCTTCGAGGCGCTCCGCCCGATCTGGCAGGCTGCAACTCACGCGCGGTCATGAACACGCAACGACCGCGAACGACACCACGAGGACATCGACCATGAGCCAGTACCACCCCTACGCCGAGCGCTTTCCGGTCAACCGGTCGCTCCCCGCACACGGCCGCGACCGTGCCGAGATCGTCGCCGAGCTCGCCCAGCTTGCCGCGGAAGAAGACAAGAGCTGGGAAGCGGGCACTGTTTCGGGGTCGTACTACTGCGGAGACCACGACAACTACGCGTTCCTGGGTGAGGTGTTCGCCAAGTTCGCCCACGTCAACGCGCTGCAACGCGACGTGTGCCCGAGCGCGACCCGATTCGAGGGCGAGATCATCGCGATGACCCTCGATCTGTTCCACGCCGACGCGGTCACCGACACCGAACCTGCGGGCATCGTGACCTCGGGCGGCACCGGCAGCATCCTGCACGGCGTCCTCGCACACCGCGAGTGGGCGGCCAGCGTTCGGGGCGTCACGCGCCCCAACCTGGTACGTCCCGAAACGGCGCACCCTGCGTTCACGAAAGCCGCGCATCTGTTCGGCGTCGAAGTGCGAACCGCGCCGATCGATCCAACAACGACACTGGTCGATGTCGACGCGATGGCCGGACTGATCGACGACCAGACCATCATGCTGATCGGTTCGGCCGGCAACTACGGCTACGGCACGATCGACCCGATCGATCGTCTGTCCGATCTCGCGCTCGCCCGAGGTGTCGGGCTCCACGTCGATGGCTGTCTCGGAGGCTTCATCCTGCCGTGGGGCGAGCAACTCGGATACGACATTCCCCCGTTCGATTTCCGTCATCCGGGTGTCACGTCGATCTCGGCCGACACACACAAGTACGGCTACGGCTTCAAGGGCTCGTCGGTGTGCGCGTTTCGCGACAAAGCGATGCGCAACAGCCTCTACTTCTTCCAGACCGACTGGTCCGGCGGTAAGTACTTCTCGCCGGGCATCGACGGATCACGGTCGAACGGACTGCTCGCGTCAACCTGGGCGGCAATGGTCAGCTACGGACAAGACGGGTATCGAGAGCACGCGAAGGCGATCTTCGAAACGGCATTCGCGATGCAAGACGCGGTGCGCTCGCACCCCGAGTTGATCATGATGGGGACGCCGACGTTCTGTTTCAGCTTCCGCAGCGACGAGTTCGACATCTACCACGTCAACGACTTCATGCGAACTCGTGGATGGCGGTTCAACGGACAGCAGTACCCGAACTCGATCCACATGGCGGTGACCGGCCCGCAAACCCAGCCGGGCGTGGTCGATCGCTTCCGAACGGACCTGGCCGACGCGGTTCCGTACGCGATCGAACATCGCGACCAGCAACCGAGGTCGGCGGCGATCTACGGCGGGGTACCCGGTGGACTCACGCCTGACGCCGACGAGTTCATCCAGTCGATGATGGGCACCATGCTCGATCAGCACCAGTCGATTCCCAAACTCGCCGACCCCGTCTGACTCGCTCTCGCGCGTCCGACCCCGACCGGACTGTTTCGAGCGGGTCGATCACCGCTGACGGCACGTCTGCGGAACACAACGATTCTTGGATTCGGGATTCACGCGCCGTGGAGGGCGCGAGGAACTGCGGGAGCACGAAACGCGACGCCGTCGAGTTGCGCTCGCACGGTCTCGACCATTGCCAAGCCGAAGCGCAACGCGCCCGACGAGTGGGCCGGACACGGCGCCGTGACGCCGCGCACGGGCGGCGCGACCGGTATTGCACACCCGAAGTGCGCGCGATCCGGCGCGTACAGAGCATTGTGTTCCGCGACCGGATATCCCAGGCACGGTTCGATCTCGAGACAAGGCAACGTTTCGACGCGACTCCCATCGGGATTCGCAACGGCCAACCGGGGCGCATCCATGTAGGTCGCACCTTCGTCGGACGCGATCGAGCGGTAGAGATCGTCGAGCCGTCCCCAGCCGTTGGTCGCGTCGGCGAAGTCCGGGGTCGGTGGCGCCGCCGAAATGAACATCGGCACGCGACGCGCCCGCGCCATTCGGGCAAAGGCTCGCGTGTCTTGCTCGTATTGGTCGTAGTAGGGCTCAGGGTCGGGATTCGATCCGTCCATCGGCATGAGGGCATCGCGCGCCTCGGTCATGCACGACGTGAGCAGGTTTCCCGAGAACTGAAAGATCATGGCAACGGGCGCGTATCGACTGATGTCCGAGCGCACCTTGCGAAGCCAGTCGCACGGCGCGGTGCCGCCCAGGGTGCGCGACGCAACCATGAAATCCGATCGAACCTCGAAGTAGTGCTCGACGTACGGCGCAGCTTGGGACGACAACGAGTCTCCGTACAACAGCACGACCCGTTTCCAAGCCCGTCGGCCGCGCTCGCACACGCCATACCGATGACGCGGACGATCGACCTGCACACTGCTGCTGGCGCACGGGACACCCGACGGTTCAGGTCGACCGGCCGCAGGGTCGAGCGGCGACACAGCCGCCGCAGGAACGGCGACGGCCAACGAGAGCGTGACGGCCCCGACAACGAGGCGACCCACCGTGCGCGGGTCGCGCGCGCTGGGTCGTGCTGCGTCTCCCCACCTCGCCATGCAGGGAGGTTTCGTCGCTCTGCGTGGCGAGCTTGAGCCATTTCGACCACACCGAGCGTTCGAGCCGGAGCCTCACACCTGGGAAACCAACCAGGTCCAGGTCGCCCGCAACCCCTCCGCGGTAAGCGACGCACCCTCGAACATCGGACCGTCGATCAGATCTCGCGGCTGACCCCCAGGACACTGGAACTCTCGCGGATGGACAACCCTCGCATCCCGCTCGGTCGCGTAACGATCGAGCACGCGACCAACCCAGGCCAACCGTGCATCGAGGTCCGCGTTGGACACCGGCATGCACGGCGGTGACGCAACGACGAAAACGTCGGTTCCTTGAGCGGTCCGCAGCCGGATCTCGTCGAGCCGATCGTGCAGCGCTTCCTCGAGTTCGTCGGTCTCGTACAGGAGCCGGCGTCCTTGGACAATCCGGTCGGCTCCGAAACTCGGCCCGACCATGACGACGGTCGCATCGGGCTCGAACGCGCCGGCCGCGGCCTCGAACGAATCCAACAAGACCCGGCACTCCGCGAGTGCGGGTACTGCGTTGTCCCCGATCAGGGCGCGGCCAGGACCGATGTTGCACGAGTAGGAACCGATCGCGGCTGCCCAGGTGTCATCGATGGCTATCGGCGCGACCTGGTCCATCACCAGCACCGGCTGATCGCCAACCAGCAACATCCGTCGTGCGTCGGAGGGCCCATCCTCTCGCACCGATGCGAATGCGACACCGAGTCGCCCGAGTTGTTGGGCGTTTCCTCGGGTCGGCGTTGCGGCCACGATTGCGACCACGGCGAGGAGCACCGCAACGGGCATGCCAATCGCAAACGCCTTGCCCGAGATCGTGGCCCGCGCCGGACGCTCGACAAGGAAATACGAAACCCCCGCGACGACGAAGGTGACGCTGAGCCGCAGCGCCAGTAGGGCGATCCCGCCGTATCCGACACGCGATTCACGCAGCCACCAAAAGATCGGCCAGTGGTACAAGTACAGGCCGTAGGAGATCTTGCCGAGGGCCGGAAGCGGGGCGACGCCGAGGATCCGGCGCATCCCGCCCGCACCGTGCAGACCTGCGGTGATGACAACCAACACCAGCACCGCCAGCAGGGTCAGACCCCCGCGGTACACGAAAGCCGATTCGAGGTCGACGAACCAAAACATGGCGATGAGCCCGACCAACGCAATGTAGGCAAGGGGGTCGAGAAGCCTCACGAGCCGCGTGTCCGGAGGGCGACGCAAACGCGCCAACCCGACAGCAAGCAGAGCCCCCAACAACAATGATTGGGAGCGCGTGTCGGTGCCGAAGTACACCCGGCCATTGGACTCCGGCTCGTACAGCCACTGCATCAGCACGACGCTGACGATCCAAAGCCCCGCAACTGCAAACAGCATCCGATCGAGTTGCGCGCGTCCGAACCGCAGCATCGCGACGACGGCGATGGGCCACACGAGGTACCACTGCTCTTCGACGGCGAGCGACCACGTATGCGCAACCGCGGTCGTACCGTTCTCGATGTGGGTCCAGTTCTCGATGTAGAACAGCGCCGCAAGCGATTCGACCCGCAGCCGCGAGTACTCGTACTCCGGCAATACGAGCCACGCGAGCAGCGCAACCAAGCCGATCATCACGACGAGGGCTGGCAGTAATCGCCGTGCCCGACGAAGCCAGAAACCGCCGAGGGAGATCCGACCTTCTCGGCCGTGCTCGACGAGCAACAGCGTGGTGATCAGGTAGCCAGACAGCACGAAGAAGACATCGACTCCCAGAAACCCACCCGCCCATGGCCCACCATTGGTCGGGCGGAACTGGGAGTGATGAAACAACAACACGCCGGCCACGGCGACGGTTCGCAGGCCGTCGAGCCAGGGCTGATAGGCGTAGCGCTCAGAAAGCACGCACGATCGTACCGAGAACCCAGAA
Organism: Actinomycetota bacterium; assembly: GCA_005772765.1. Taxonomy (GTDB): domain Bacteria; phylum Actinomycetota; class Acidimicrobiia; order IMCC26256; family PALSA-610; genus SXJQ01. Next base: position 15,421 of record SXIR01000127.1, on the reverse strand, counting down.
TTGGCTCGAAAGTCCGGGACTGACTCGGTCGACACAACCGCATGGAGGGCAGCCAACGACTCGCGTACGTGATGGTGGGGCGTATTTACAAGGTTGCCCGTATCCTCTCCGAACGCGACGGCGTCTACATCGTTGCGATCGACGACGATCGCGGGAACACGCACCAGTTCGAAGCACCTCGGATCGTCGACCCCCATTGCGGTCTCCCCCTCGTGCTCGAAGCGGGGCCGCGGTTGCCCGAACTCACGGCGTAACCACCTCGGGACCCTCCCAACGCGCGCAGCAGTTCGGCGGCTGAGCGCGTGACAACGCCACTCGGGTGGCGGTCTCGACGGCCGACTGGGCAGGATGCACCCATGAACGACGAGCATCCTGTGCCCGCGCCGGCCCAGACCGAACCGACCCGCACTCGCCGGGTCGCAGTGTGGGGAACTGGCAACGCCGGCATGCCGGCCTTGCGTCAAGTGATCCGTCATCCGCACCTCGACCTCGTCGGTGTCATCGTCCATGGCGATGCCAAAGCTGGTCTCGACGCCGGTGAACTCGCCGGCCTCGAACCGTGCAGGATCGTCACGACCCAGGACGCGTCAAGCGTGTTGGACCTCGCACCCGACTGCGTCGTCTACTGCGCGACCGCCGACCTGCGACCTTTCGAAGCCCGTAACGATCTCGTGAGCATCCTCGAACGCGGCATCAATGTCGTGTCCACGAGCATCGTGCCGCTGGTCTACCCACCGGCTGCCCACCCGGGGCTGACCGCGAAGCTCGAAGCGGCATGTGCACGCGGCAACGCCACGTGCTTCACGAGCGGGATCGACCCCGGATTCGCGAACGACCTGTTTCCGCTCGCGCTCACGGGTGTGTGCGAACGCGTCGACTCGATTCGCGTCCTCGAGATCTTGAACTACGACACCTACGACCAAGCCACAGTGCTGTTCGACACCATGGGCTTCGGCCAGCCGCTCGACGAATCGCCACTGATGTACATGCCCGGCGCGCTGACGTTCGCCTGGGGCCCGGTCGTGCATCAACTCGCCGCGGGATGTGGACTCGAACTCGACCGGGTCGAGGAGGTCGTCGACAAGCGACCCGCGCCTCGCGACATCGTCGGACCGGTTGGCACGATCCGAGCGGGCACGATGGGGGCGGTCCGTTTCGAGATTCGGGGCATCGTCGACGGCGAGGCTCGCATCGTGATCGAGCACGTCACCCGCATGGCCGACGACCTCGAACCCGACTGGCCCCAACCACCCGGACACGGCGGGTACCGCATCGAAATCGAGGGCTCGCCGCGCTACGTGCTCGAACTCCAGATGGAAGGCGAAGACGGCGACCACAACACCGCCGGGCTGATCGCCACTGCCGCCCGAGTGGTCAACGCGATTCCGGCGGTCTGCGACCATCGCGCCGGACTCGTGAGCACGCTCGAACTCGCCTTGGTAACCGGCGACGGCCTGATGTCGAACGCACGAACAGGAGCCCCCGCATGACCGTCTTCGACCGCGCCGAGATCGAGGCCGCGTACCACGCGATCGTTGCCGCGGGTGACGCAGCCGATTGGGATCGCTGGAGCGATCTGCATACGGACGATTGCGTCTGGGAAGAGCACCACTACGGCACCATCGTGGGCCGGGACAAGATCCGCGAGACCATCACCACGGTCATGGCGATGGTGCCGATGATGTCGTTTCCGGTCGAGTGGTACATGATCGACGGCAACCGTGTCGTGTACTACCCGTGGCAGGTGCTTCCCGACCCGACCGGTGGAGATGAGCAGTATCGCTTCGGGTGCGTGACCATCTTGACCTACGCGGGTAACGGCGAGTTTTCGCGGCAGGAGGACCTCTACAACCCGAACGAAGCTACGGATCTGTTCGGTCGTTGGCTCGCGGCGGGCGGGCAACTCCCCGGCGAACTCCCGACGTCGATCTGAGCCAGACGAGCCCCGTCGTCGACGTCACAGTTCGGCGAAGTTCCGCGACTGCGGGTCAAGCGACCCGTTTCGCCGGTCGATGCAGTAGGCGGGCCCGGGCTGGGCCGCCATCCTGGGACCAACACGCGTGATCAACCGACGTTCGACGGCACGAGTTCTTCTCCTCGTATCACTCAGCCTCACCGGCATCGCCGCGACGTCTGCCGCGACGGCTGCCGCAGGACCGCGAGGCGATCGCGCCGCATCCGCCGGCGACGGCGAGCACCATCCACGATTCGATCGTTGGCAGGATCGCTGTATGGCCGGCCTCGAGCGTCGGGGCGAGCGCTCCGTCGCCAAGCTGTCGCAACGGCTCGCCGCCGCGGTGTGGATCACCGACCAACACCGAGCGATGCTCGATGCCAAGATCGAATCATTCGCAACCGCCGTTGACGACGCGATCGCAGCGGCTTCGGTTGCGACGAAGCGTCGCGAACTGCGTTCGGCATGCCGAGACAACGGGCTCGGACGCCACTTCCAACTGCTCCGGGCCCAGATCCGCACCACCCGCGTCGCTGACGGCGTCGACGCCACGCTCATCGACCTCCAGGATCAACTCGACGAGATCGGCGCGCTGCTTGCGGACGCCGAAATCGTCGACGCCGACCTGTTGGTGACCGCGGCGCAGGACCGGCTCGACAACATCGATGTCGCCGGGGTTGCCGACGGCGTCTTGGCGCTCGAGCCGACCGACGACCGCGATGCGATCGATGCGGTCCTGGTCGAGGCCCGCCAGATACTCGACGCCACGCTGACAGAACTCGATGGTGCGGAGGAGGAAATCGCCGCATTGACCGAACTCCTTCCCGATGCCGCCGACGATCCGGGCGACGACGAGGGCGGGCCTGAACCCGTCTGAACCCGGCTGGGCTCGCCTGAACCCGGCTGGGCTCGCCTGAACCCGGCTGGGCTCGCCTGAACGCGGCTGGGGGCCGCTGGGGGCGCCTGCCCAACGCCGGACCGACTCCGATCGACGCGTGCGCGATCAGACCGATTCGACGGCGGCGACCGCGAGCGCGGTCGTTCGATCGGTACCGGTATCTCGCACCTCGACGCGGACGAGCACGTCGCCCGCCCGTCGCGCGATCACTTCACCGATCGCGGCCAAGGGACCGACCTTCGAGGGGGCCACGTAGTGCACCGTTGCGTCGAGCACGCCGCGCGTCCCAGGTACGACGTGCTCGGCCGCAGCATCGATCAACGATGCGGTCACGCCACCGTGCACGATGCCCCACGGGTTGCGCATGTCGTCTCGAACAGACAGGGTCACACGATCGTCCTCGCGCTCGATGCCGAGCCATTCACCAAACGGGGGAAGCGGCCCGTCCGATTCGAATCTGGTGTCGAGCCGCGCCGGTCGGTCCCACAGCGGCGGGCCGCCCTCGGGCATCAACACCGCAGACGTCAGCGTTCCGATCGCGACCAGCCCCGCCGCATCGTTCACCCGAACATCGGTGACGATCGCACGCCGACCTTTGCGGAGTACCGACGCGACAAAGTCCAACGGACCCGCGACATCCAGGCGTGTACGTCGCACCATCAGGTTGACAGTTTGCACCCACCCATCCGGCAGCGCCGCGAGGCCGCCACAGAAACCGGCGACGTTGTCACACATCGTCAACAACGCGCCGGTGCTGATCGCGCTCGACTCGGTCGCAACATGAGGCCCGAGAACCGCGTGCCCGGTGAGGACGATTTCGCCCGCTTCCCACGCGCCGGTCTCGAGCATGGTGACCCCGACGTACCGGGCGACGCCGCGACCATCGCCGGTGATCCTCATGCCACTCGCTCGATTCGAACCATTGCGTGGGCAACCGTTCGTCGCGCGCCCGCATCGACCAGGACGACGCGCACGACTCCCTCGTCGCCGCAACGTTGGGCAGTCGCGACGACCGGACCAACCTTGGCAAGACTCAGATACGACAACTGCAGGTCGACACTCGCCGAACGTCCCGACGGATCAAGCGACTCAGCCGCAAGTTCGGCGAGGGTGGCAAGCGCTCCGCCCTGCGTCGCCCCGAGCGAGTTGACGACGTACGGCGTGATCGCAAGACGCGCCTCACCGCTTGCGAGCACAACAATCCCGAACGCCTCTGCGACACCGACCCGCAATCCACTCGTGTCGGTCGCCATGGACTGACGAATCGGGGGCCCCGAGGTTGGCACGAACTCCGGATTCGAATCGCGCCGTTCGAGCACGGCGAAGGTCAGCGTTGCGAGCGCCGGGGAACCAGCCCCCGCACGCACGCGGCACTCGAGCACCACGGTCGAGCGTCCCGCGCGCACCACCCGCCCATGGGCCTCGAGGTCGTCACCAGATCCGGCCCTGATGGGATCGCCGCGATGCACCGTCAGGTCGGCGGTTGCAATCCAACCTGGTGCGGCGGCCAAAGCCGCCAGCCCGCCGCCGAGCACGTCAGCCAGCACCGAGATGGCGCCGAGACGCACGTGACCCCGCCCGTCCGCGAGCTCGCCGACGTTGGGGATCCACGCGTAGCTCTCCCGATCGCCGTGCGCGAACTCGATGCGCAGATCGCGCAACATGTGCTGAGCCGGCGGATACGCAACCTCGTCCGTCAACGTCACGACGAGCGACGTTAGGGCGTTGCCCCAACCGCATCCGAGTTGCGGCGACGCCTCGACCGGAAGCGTGCGCAGGATGAGCCAGAATGAGGCTGTGACCACTCCTGCACCCGCGCCGGGAAACGAACCTGCCGCTCCCGAACCTCCCGCGCCCGAACCTGCCGCGCCCGAACCTCCCGCGCCCGAACCTGCCGCGCCGGCGAGCACCGCGTCCCTCGTCGAGCGCGCCGTCGCTCGATGGACCGAACAACTCGTCGACCTCGGCGGACGCAACTCGTTGCTCCATTTTCGTGATCTTCGTGCGGGCACGCTCGACCTCGCGGGCGTGCAGGCCGACGCGCTCGCCAGCTTGATCGAACGAGGACGCATCCGGCTCAGTCAACTGTTCGTCGACCCCGAGACGTTCGCCGACGCCGCGCGCCGAGCGCGTGCCATCAGCGCGAAAGCTCGCGAGATGTACGAAGAAAAAGGCGTGGTCACGCTTCACCTCGCGCGCGACCTCGTCAGCTGGAACCAGACGCAGGGAGCCTCCCCTCCCGCTGCGCCGATCCTGCTGACGCCAATCTCGCTCACGTCGCGTTCGTTCGGAGGCGCCGACTTCGAGCTCGCGGTCGAGGGTCCGACCGTGATCAATCCCGTGTTGCTCCACGCACTCCGCACCGAGTTTCGGATCGCGATCGACGAATCGGCCTTCGACGCACGCCGGACGCCCGAAGGAGAACTCGACACCGTCGCGGTGCACGAGCAACTCCACTCCGTCGCCCAGGAGATCACCGGTTTCGCCATCGCATCGCGCATCGTCGTGAGCAACTTTTCGTACGCGAAGTTGCCCATGGTCCTCGATCTGGAAGCGGCGCGAACCTCCGGCGCCTTGGCGAATCACGACATCATCGCGGCGGTTGCTGGCGACGCGGCCGCACGCGATCGCATCCGCGCACGCAACGTCCAGGTCGAACCAGCGCTGCCCGACCACCAGGCTCCCGGCGACGAGTTCTGTGTGCTCGACGCAGATGCGAGTCAGAGCCACGCGATCAACACGGTGATCGCGGGCGAACACCTCATCATCAAGGGTCCACCAGGCACTGGCAAGAGCCAGACGATCTCGAACCTCATCGCCACGATGTGTGCACGCGGGCAGCGGGTCTTGTTCGTTGCCGAGAAGCGGGCCGCTATCGACGCCGTCACGAAACGGCTCGTCCAGAACGGCCTCGGCGATCTCGTCCTCGACGTCCATGGCGGCGTGCTTGCGAAACGCACGCTGGCCCAGCAACTCGCCGCCTCGTTGCAGGCCGCGGGGTCGACGCCGTTACCGAACGTCGACGCGCTCCACGCTGCGCTGGAACGCGAACGGACCGCCTTGAACCGTTACTCCATCGCGCTCCACGAGCGACGCGCCCCCAACGGCGCTTCGGTGCATGACCTGATCGGCGAGCTCGTCGAACTGGCCGCCGATCGCCGATCGATTCGGTTGCCCGCATCGGCGCTCGTCGCGCTCGACCAGGCTGCACGGACGAAGGCCGTCGACGACATGCAGGCGTTCGTCGAACTCGGCGGGCTGGCGATCGAGACCACCTCGCCTTGGGCGGGTGCGTCGATCTCCAACGAGCACGAAGCCCGCGCCGCCCTCGATGCGGCGCGCGCCGTCGGCGGCGCGGCGCCGAGTGTGGCTGACATCGACCGTGTCGTCGAGAGCACGGGCCAGCGGCCGCCCTCGACCGTGCAGGAGTGGTTCCGTCTCGCGACACGTCTCGACGAGCTCGAGGCGATTCTCGAATGGGCCAAACCGACGGTCTTCGAGGCCGACCTCATTTCCGTGCGCGCTGGCCTCGCGCCGGCAGGGCGCAACGCGGTGGGACGCGCCCTCGCAGTATTGAGCAACGGCGCCTACCGAGCCGCGAAGCGAACGATGCGCGCCCAGTGCCGAGACGGCGCCACGCGCGCTCGCACCCTCGCCGAGCGAGCGAACACGCTGGCGGAATTTGCCGAGGCCTGGGCGGCAAATGGGTCCGAGCCTCGGCCGTCGCTCCCGGACGGCGACCGATTCCCGGGCTTGGCGGCCGTCGTTACCGGTGCCACCGAGTTGGGTGCGCGTCTACCGCGCTTCGACATCGCGACCGTCTCACCCGGCGACCTCGTGGCGCGCGGTGCGGCACTTGCGGCCGAGACGGGAGCGCTCGCGAAGCTGCCGGAACTGCATCAGCGCCGCGAGTCGCTCACGACATTCGGGTTCGGACCGCTCCTCGACGCCTTGGTGAGCGACGGCGTCACCGATGTCGGGCGCGCCGTGGGTTCGTTGCGCGCGACGATCGCCGACTCGCAGCTCGACGAGATTCGCCTCGCCGAGCCGACGATCGGAACGTTCGACGGACGAGTGCACGATCGTCATCTCTCCGATTTCCGTCAGGCCGACGCTGCTCACATCGGCGCCACCGCGGCTCGCGTGCAGCGGGCGGTTGCGGAACGCATCGTGCGCGCGCTCGACGAGCATCCTGAACAAGCCGAGATCGTGCAGCGCGAGGCGGCCAAGAAGTCGCGGCATCTCCCGTTTCGCGATCTCTTCGCGGCAGCTCCGGATGTGCTGACGGCAGTGAAGCCGTGCTGGGCGATGAGTCCGCTGGTGGTCAGCCAGTTGCTCCCGACGATCCCTGGGCTCTTCGATCTGGTCGTGTTCGACGAAGCGAGCCAGATCACGCCAGCCGACGCGATGCCGGCCATCTTGCGTGGCACCCAACTCGTCGTCACCGGCGACGATCGTCAGCTTCCGCCGACCGCATTCTTCTCGACGACGGCCGACGCGCTCGACGATGACAGCCCCGATGCCGAGGGCGACCTCTCACTCACCAGCGGCTTCGAGTCGGTCCTCGACGCCTTGACCCCGTTGGTCGGGACGCGCCTGCGCACGCTGCTATGGCACTATCGCAGCCGCGACGAACGCCTCATCGCCTTCTCCAACGCACACTTCTACGACCGTTCGCTCACAACATTTCCCGGCGCGCTGAGCGGAGACGTGATCGAACATGTGCTTGTCGGCGAAACGGCCACGGTGGCCGGAGATTTCGACAGCAGCGGTGCCGAGGTGCGGCGCGTGGTCGACCTCGTGCTCGACCACGCACGGCGTCGACCACGCGAAACGCTCGGTGTCATTGCGATGGGGATCAAGCACGCCAACCGAGTCGAAGCTGCACTGCACGACGCGCTGCGAGACACGACCGACACCGCACTGATCGACTTCTTCTCCGACTCGCGTGACGAGCCGTTTTTCGTCAAGAACCTCGAACGGGTTCAGGGCGACGAGCGCGATGCGATCATCTTGACGGTCGGTTACGGCAAGGACGAGAACGGCAAGCTCCCCTACCGGTTCGGCCCACTGCTCATGGAGGGCGGGGAACGACGGCTCAACGTCGCCGTCACCCGCGCCAAGCGACGCATGACTCTCGTATCCAGCTTTTCGGCGCTCGACATGGACCCGAATCGCTCGAACAAACCTGGGGTCGCCCTCTTGCGTGCGTACCTCGAGTACGCAGCCGCGCGCGGAGCCGATCTCGGAGCCGCGAGCACCACCGTTCCCGCACTCAACGCGTTCGAGATCAGCGTGCGCGACGCGCTCGTCAGTGCCGGGGTTCCCGTCGCGAGCCAGTACGGCGCTTCTGGCTTTCGGATCGACTTCGCCGCTATGCATCCCGATCGACCCGGCCAGCCAGTGCTCGCCATCGAGTGTGACGGTGCGTCGTATCACGCACAGCCAACCGCACGTGCCCGCGATCGCTTGCGCCAAGATCAACTCGAGCGCCTCGGGTGGAGGTTCCACCGCATCTGGTCGACCGCGTGGTTCGCGTCACCCGACGCCGAACTGGCACGCGCCGTCGACGCGTGGCGGACCGCAACCGCGGCGTTCCCAACCGATCCGCCGACTTCGCCACCAGGCGCCCCGGCCGAACCGGCAAGACCCATCCCGACGAATGCCGTGACAGGCGTCGTCCACCCAGCGGGCCTCGACGCAACGACTCCAACCCCCCGGCCCGCGATCACCCCGGCAACCCCGGCGATCGCAGTGCCGCCCACTCCACCGACTCCGCAGGCTGCGGCAGTCGGACGCGCCGAGTCGGCAGTGTTCGAACCGCAACGCGGGCTACGGCCGAGAATCGGTCGGCGTGAATCGATCGACGACTATCGCGACGATGAGTTGCTCGCGCTGTTGCTGTGGATCCGCTCGGACACGCTGTTGCGCACCGAGGATCACTTGGTCGATGAGCTCATCGACGAACTCGGATTCGCGCGACGCGGCCGCCGCATCGTCGAGCGCCTCACCACGCTGATTCGCAACAACCCGGCGCGGTAGATCACCGGAAGGTCAGGGTGCGAGGTCGAGCCCCAACATCCGGATTGCGTTGCCGCGCACGATCTTGCGCACGGTCACTTCGGGAAGATGGCCCATCAGGTCGAGCGCGACCTTCTTGGTGTGCGGCCACGTGCTGTCCGTGTGCGGATAGTCGGTCTCGAAGGTGATGTTGTTCTCGCCGACCTTGTCGAGACTGTCGAGTCCGTGGCGATCACGGAAGAAGCACGCGTAGATGTTGCGGTAGTAGTAGGTGCTCGGCGGCTCGGGCACGATGTCTTTCACCCCACCCCAAGCTCGGTGTTCGCGCCACACATCGTCGGCCCGTTCCAAGATGTAGGGAACCCAACCCATCTGCCCTTCGCTGTAGGCAAGCGTGATATCGGGAAAGCGAACCAGTACGCCGCTGAAGAGAAAGTCGGCCATCGACGCCATCGCGTTGCCGAAACTCAACGTGGCTGCGACTGCGACCGGAGCGTCGGCCGATGTCGCAGGCATGCGCGACGACGAGCCGATGTGCATGTTGATCACGGTGTTGGTCGACTGACACGCCGCGAAGAATGGGTCCCAATAACCCGAGTGGATGCTCGGTAGACCGAGATGCGGTGGGATCTCGCTGAAACACACCGCATGGCTTCCCTTCGCCGCGCAACGTTCGATCTCGCGAACCGCGAGGTCGATGTCCCACAGCGGGATCAGCGTGAGCGGAATGAGGCGTCCGCCGCTGTCGCCGCACCATTCTTCGATCATCCAGTCGTTGTAGGCCTGCACGCACGCCAGGCCCAGATCCTTGTCGTTGCCTTCCGCAAAGGTCTGACCACAAAAGCGTGGGAACGTCGGAAACGACAACGACGCTTCGACATGATTTACGTCCATGTCCTCGAGGCGAGCCACGGGGTCGAAACAACCCGGTCGCATCTCGTCGTAGGTGATCGGCACCATCTCCATGTCGTCGCGTTCGAAGCCAACCGCCGCGACATGGCGCTTGTTGATGTAGACCAAGTCTTCATAGATCCAGCAGTCACCGAGCGGGCCAGCATCGTCGAAGGTCTGCTCGTAGGTGCCGCCACCGATGTGTTTCATCGCGCCGATCCCGCGGCGCTCGACTCGGGGGCCCAGCTCCTTCCAGCGGTCCGGCAACCACCGCTGCCAGAGGTGGGCCGGTTCGACGACGTGATCGTCGACGCTGACGATCAGCGGCAGGTCGGTGAGAGTCATCCTGAAGGCTCCTGACCAGGGATGTTGCGATCCGCGACCATGAAGGCCAGCGAATCTGACGGACCGTCAGATTCTAGACCGCGACCCTGCGACGGCCGCATTGCGCCCAGTCTCACCGGCGACGATTGCGATCGTCGCCGGGTGTGGTTCACTGCACCGATGAGCGGCGCCCGCCACGAACCCGACACGTTCGGCGTCACCGCCGACACGGTATTGCTCACGATTCGCAACGGCCGCCTGTCAGTGCTGCTGATCGAGCGACGCTACGAACCGCACCGTGGATCGTGGGCACTCCCGGGTGGCTTCATCGAACGGGACGAGGACCTCGATGCCGGAGCTCGGAGGGAGCTCGCCGAGGAAACCGGCATCGATGTCGAGCCGAATCATCTCGAACAACTCCGCAGTTACGGGGCTCCCGGACGCGACCCGCGTCGGCGCACGGTGACGATCGCGTACGTCGCGTTCGTGGCCCGCACCCCCGACCCCACCGCAGGTGACGACGCCCGCGCGGCGCGCTTCTTCGCGGTCGACGACCTCGCCATCGACGACCTCGGTCAATCCGAAGGCACGCCGTTGGCGTTCGATCACGCTCGGATCATCGCGGACGGCGTCGAGCGCGCTCGGGCCAAGCTCGAGTACACGACCCTGGCCACAGCATTCGTCGAGGACCAGTTCACGATCGGCGAACTCCGCCGCGTCTACGAAGCGGTCTGGGGCATGCCCCTCCACGAGGCGAACTTTCGTCGCAAGGTGCTCGGCACACCAGGATTCGTCGAACCCACTGGCGAGACCGCACCGACCGACGGACGCCCAGCGCAGCTCTACCGCAAGGGCGAGGCAACCTCGCTGCACCCGCCGATCCTGCGCCCGACCTGACCCGAGTTGGACCCCTCAGCCATGTTCCGCCCCACCCTCCTTGCGACCGACGATGAGTGATCCGACCAGCACCGAGTTCTTCGAACAAGTCCGTGATGCGCTGCGCAGCGCAATCGCGCCCGAGTACGTCGAGTTCGGCGGCTACGCCCACGGTGCCGGCGTCAAGGTCACGATCGGAACCGGCGAGCGCACGAAGGAGCACTACGAGGCGCAGCTCATTCATGGCGCACGCGCGCGGTCGATCGAACTCGAGATCGGCTTCCACAGCGAACATTCGAAGGCGGATCGCAACGACGCCGTGCTGGCGCGTCTCACCGACGTCGAGGCTCGATGGCGCAAGGTGCTCGGACGCGACCCGGTGGCAGGCGCGTTCATCGGCAACGATCGCTGGCGGCGGGTCTCAGAAACCTGGGAGCAGTTCGATTTCCGCGACCCCAGTTTGCCGTTCGAGGTCGCCGACCGCCTCGCGCAGTACGTCGAAGTCATCGAACCGATCCTCGACCGTCATCGCCCGGCAACGGATCGATGAATCGGATGCGCGTCGCGTATCCCGGTTCGTTCAGCCCGCCGACGCACGCGCATCTCGCGATCGCGCGCGCGGCACACCGTCACTTCGAACTCGCAACGGTCGAGTGGGTCGTGAGTCGCGACGCACTCGGCAAGGCGCATGCCGCGGGACCGACGTTGGAAGCCCGCGTCGAGGTCCTCCACGATGCCGCTGCGGAGTTTCCGTGGCTCACGGTCAGCGTCACCGAACATCGTTTCATCGCCGACATCGCCGATGGGTACGACGCAATTGTCGTCGGTGCCGACAAGTGGCGACAAGTCCTCGATCCGTCGTGGTACGCCGACGCCGACGAATGCGAACGCATGCGGGCGCGCTTGGGTCGCGTGCTCGTCGTACCACGTCACGACGACGACCTCGCCGACCTCGATGACCGGCGGGGTATCGACATCGTGACCATCGAACCCGAGCACCGGTCGACCTCGTCGAGTTCGGCGCGCGCCGGCGACGTGCATCTGATGCTGCCAGCCGCCCGCGCGTTTGCCGAGCGGACAGGTCACTGGACCCGCTAACTCGTCCGGAGCGCGGTCGTGTTCGCGACGAAGACAACGACGTCGCACTGTTGCGCAGGCACTCCTTCGATCACGGTGTCGTAGATCGTCGACGACCGCCACGGAACAGCGAGTTCGTCGATGCTGTCGGTGCGGAACGCGAACGAAGTGCCGACCTCCGCCAGCTCGCGGTTCAGCGTCCCGCGGGCCGCACAGACCCGCCCGTTGCTCGGCGGCGGACCGCAGTCGACGCCATCGGCGTGCAACATCCAGATCGTCGCGGCCCGATGACCTGCGGATGCGAGCGCAACTCCGAGCGGGGGTGCCTCGCCCCCACCGGGACCGACCGCGCCGGCGTCTGCGAACGCGGGACTCGACGGAGCGAGGTGCAGGTTGTGCGCGCACAACGCGAACCGGGCGTTGGGATGCGCCGCGAGTTCGAACTCGACGTGTTCGGTCATCAGCCGTTCGCGCCACGCCATCGGCGTTCGCAACCCTTCGTACGATGAGGCCTCGCGTACCGCTGCGTCGTACTGGCGACTGATCGACAAGGTCGAGGTCGCCCGCTCCCGTTCGGCCTCGACGTCGGGCACGCCGGACGACGCGAGTTCCTGCAAGCGTTCGCCAGCTGCGCCCGGTGCGTAGTCGATGTCGAACCCGAACGCGCGCCACGACGAGCCCGAAGGCGGGCTCGCCCGGAGGGCATCGAGCAGGGCTTCGTACTCGGCTCGCATTCCGGCCTCGGGGTAGTCACCCGGCGCCGTCGCGAGCACCCCCTCGTACGGTCGGTCGTCGGGGTGGCGGTAACCGAAGGTCGACACTCGATCGAGCGCGTTCGGATCGCGCGCGGACAGCGCCTCGTCGAGGCGGATGCCGTCGGTGCGAGCAATCTCGAATCCGACGTGCTCGAAACCGAGCCCGGCCAACGAACGCAACACACGGGCCCGAATCGCGTACGTCTCGTGCACGAAGTGGTGCGACTCACCCAACGCGACGATGCGCCGATCACCGACAACGCCGTTGATCAGTTCGTCGAACGCCCGACTGTCGAGTGGAACGACGTGCTTGCGGAGTGCCAGATGCAAGGCCGCCACGTGCTGAGCCTAACCTCGGTTCGTGGTCGAATTCGCTGACGACGAGAAGTCGGAAACGCAACGGCGCGGCGAACAGCTGTTCTGGGTCGCGACAATGGAGACCGTCACGTACCTCGGGTTGTTCTACTGCTGGCAGATCGCTGAGAGCGAGGTCGGCACGAAGCTGATGGGCTGGTTCCACGGCTGGGTCGTGATGGCGTTCGCGGTGATGGTGTTCTGGATCACACCGGGAATCCGCTGGCGGTGGTGGATCCCCGTCGTTGCACTGCTCCTCGGACCGATCGGCGCCGCGTGGATCGCGGTCAAGCTCCGCAACACCGACTGGGTCGAACTCGAATCGCAACGCCGATCAGAACGAGCTGCACAACGAAACGCATCGCAGCCGACCGCCATGAGCTAGCCCGGCATCGAGCACCAGCCCGTCGACGAGCACGTCGATCAGAGCTGGCCGGAACCACCGAACAGGTCGCCTACTTCGGCGGCGTCGGCGACCCCGGCGAGATTCTGCGTCCACGCCGTCGAACTCGATGGCACCAAACCGAACCCGCCGCCGCCGAACACGTGGCCCGCACCGGCGTCGGCGACCGCACCGAGGTCCTCGAGCGGAACCCCGACGAACAAGCCGTCTTGGCCGTCGCCGTTCGCGTCGACAGCCGCGAGATACTGACCGAACGAGTCGTTGCGTTCGGGTTCGTCGATCACCCCGCCAGTGGCTTGGGTGACCAGGATCGACGGAATAGCTCCGCCGAACATCGACGTGCCTCCGTACATCGTGATGACAGCACCGACGTTGCTCACGAGGTTGCGGTCGAATCCCCACACACCGACGACGAGGTCGTCGCGACCGTTGCCGTCGAAATCGGCGCGTTCGATCACGTCACCGAACAGCACCTGCCCGCGCAGTGGTCCCGCGACCTCGTCCAAGCCCATGTGGAACTGTGACGCCCGACCGATCCGGAGTCCATCGGCACCGCCGGGCACTGCGATCAAGATTCCTGCATCGGGGGCCCCATTGACGGTCTGCCCCGGAACGCCGACCACGACGTCGGCGTAAGGCCCGTAGTCGAACCGACCGATCGCCAGCGACGCGCCGAAGTTGTCCGATGCCTCGGAGACCTCGATCAGGGAGCGTTCGCCTTGCAGCAACGTCTGGCTGTTCGCAGTCGCAAGCAGTCCGTTGGGCGCACCGAAGAACAACGCGACGGTTCCCGCGTCGACGGCACGAAAGTCTTCGTTCGGCGCGCCGACCGCGAGGTCGGCATGCCCGTCGTTGTCGATGTCGCCCGTCGCGAGCGCGAACCCGAACGTGTCGCCGACCTCGGCGTCGCCGATCACGCCCGTGCTGTTCTGGCTGATCACCGCGCTGTCGGTGACGGCGAGACCCGCAGTCGAACCGCCGAGGATCGTCACGGCCCCGCCGCGGGCGCCGGTCGTTCCGTCGGGAGCGTCCACCGGCACCCCAACCGCGAGGTCGTCGCGACCGTCGTCGTCGAAGTCGCCCGCGGCCAACGCGGTTCCGAATCCGTCGAGCGCGGCGCTCGTGCCGGGCACGCCAGGCTTGTCCTGCCACCAGATCTGGTTGCCTTGCGCAGCAAGGCCGCGGGTCGAGCCGTAGAGCACGTTGACCAGACCGGCGTCGCTGTTCTCGCCCGGCACCCCGATCGCCAGGTCGTCGAACCCGTCGCCGTCGAAGTCGCCCGCCGCCCAGTCGGTGCCGAAGCGATCACCGGCTTCGGCATCGTCGCGGATCCCGGCCGAGTTCTGGTGCCAGAACTGCGATCCGTCGGCCGTGACGCCGTCACTCGTTCCATAGAAGACATGGACAGCGCCCGCCTCAGCGGCAGTACCGACGGTCTCGCCCACGACCGGCACGACGAAGTCGCCGAATCCGTCGCCGTCGAAGTCGACATCGGGATCACCGGCGGCCGCAGCCGGCGTCGGAGCGGGAACGGCCAGCAACGGTGCCGCGCCGAGCGAGAGGACCGCGAGCAAGAATCGACGATTGCGCATCGAGCATGCAACGTATCGGACCCCGCCCGCATTACTCGGGCGGTCCGATTCGTTCACGTTCGAGCGGGTTTCTTGGACTTCGTCAGTCGTGCCCGTTCGCCCTGGTCCAGCACGACTTTGCGCATGCGAATCGCTTTGGGCGTCACCTCGACGCATTCGTCGTCGGCGATGAACTCGAGGGCTTGTTCGAGGTTCACCAAGCGGGCCGGCGTCAAGCGTTCGAAGTTGTCGCTCCCGGCCGCGCGGATGTTGTTGAGTTTCTTTTCCTTGGTGGGG
>SXIR01000126.1 GCA_005772765.1 Actinomycetota bacterium | reverse complement strand
GGCCGCGTGACCGATCCCGCGGGGAACCCGGTCGCGGGGGCGAACGTCACGATCGCGCCATGCAGTTTTCCGTGCGACTTCGTGACCGATGCCGATGGCCGGTACGAGTTCCCCGTGGTCATTCCGAACGAGGATCTCTACGTCGAGGTGGACCCACCGGATGCCAGTTTCTTGTTGCACGAGCCGGTCAACCCGTGGGATTCGCCAGAGCCATTCGTCGTCGACATCGACGAGACCGTCGTACACGATGTCGTGCTCGGAGTTGGTGGCCGGATCGCGTTCAACGCCACGGTTCGGGGTGAGCGGGTCTACCTCTGGGACGGCACTGCCTGTTCGGACGACACGGGCGAGTGTTTCGATCTGACTTGGGTTGATTCGCTTCCCCCGGGTGGGTATCTCCTCAACGACCTTGTCTTCGACACCTGGCTGCTCCCGGCCCCCGACGTGTCGGTCGTCGTCGAGGCAGAGGTTGCGACCGCGGTCGACCTGGTGATTCCCGCCGCCCGGCTTCGTGGCACCGTCACCGACGCGCGCGATGGCACCCCGATCGCCGACGTCGGCATCACGCCGACCTGCGAAGCGTGTTCTGGCAACGGAACCTCGACGGACGCCGACGGGATGTACGACTACTACGTACCGCCCGGCGAGATGACCCTGGTCGTCCACGTACCGTCGGACTACCTCCCGGTCCAAGGCGAGACACGCACCCTCGCCGACGGTGACGATGCCACGATCGATTTCGCGCTGCGCTTGGCGACGAAGGTCAAAGTCGTGGTGAGCGGCGCTCCGATCATCGGTATCGACGTCTGCGCGGTCGAAGGTCCGTTCTGTGGTTCGAGCTTTGCGACCGGCGCTGGGGTCGAGGTCAACGTGCCCCGGCCTGGCCGCTACGACGTGATCGTCGATGGCATCATGCCGCTTGCGGGTTCGGCGCTCGGCGGGGTCGTGTTGACCGACGTCGAAGTTGGCGAAGGGATTACCCAACTCGACCTCACGCTCGAAGCCGATTCCGATCGCGACGGTCAGCCGAACTTGGTCGAGTTCGCCGACGGCAACGGGGACGGCGTCGTGGACAGCCAGCAGTTGGGGGTCGTGACGGCCGACGCGGCCGACGGCTCGCGGTTCACGGTGCAGCGGCGTGGTGCGAGTCCGACCCTCGATCCGTTCTCGTTCGCGTTGATGGCCGCGGCCCGGACCTCGGGTCGAACTCCTGCGGCGCCCGACGGCGTCGCGTTCAATCACGGGGTGATGACTGCTCGAATGACCAAGGTGTCGAACACGGTGTTGGAGGTGTGGTTTGCCGACGACGCCGAAGCGCTGTGGGTGCAGACCGCCGAGGGATGGGAGCGCGCCGACGGCCGGTTCTTCGGCTCGACGATCGATGGCAACCGTGCGACGCTGCGGGTCATCGATGGGGGTGCGTTCGATCTCGACGGGGTGGTGAACGGCCGGATGCAGGTCAACTTCGCACCGGGAACCAATGGCGTTGATGGCGCTGCGATTCTCGGCGGCCCGGTTGGGTTCGTCGAAGACAACGACGCGTCCTTCACGGTGGTCGCGCCGGCTGGGGCAACGCTGCGATGTTCGTTCGATCTTGGTGCGTTCGTGGCGTGCGACGACACGCCGTCGTTCGAGAATGTCGCCGACGGCGGGCACGTGTTGGTCGTGCAACCCTGGGTGGGTGGACGCCCCGGAATCGGGGACGTGCGCTACTGGTATGCGGGCGCGCCGCCCGGCCGGCGCGCGAGCGGTGGACCAACTGGGGTGACGTCGAGTCGTTCGATCGACTTCACGATGACAGGACCAGAGGCTGGCGTGTCGGTATGTCTGCTCGACTTCGAGGAGTGGTTCGAGTGCGGTTCGGCCGTCGCTCGCGCGGGTTTGTCGAGCGGCCCCCACGTCCTGCTGGTGTTCGATTCCACCCGGCCTGACGGCCTCTCGGACTTGCGCTACTGGGTCGTTCATCGACCGATCAGCCTGAACTGAGACGGGCGACGCGCCTTGTGAACGTTCAGGCGCGTTCGCGCGCTCGGCGTTCGATCGCAGCGTGATAGAGGAGTTCTTCGCACAGTTCGTCGAGCGCGGCGTGCGCGAGATCGAGGTATTCGGCGAGGTGATCGGCGAACCAGTCGGAAACCTCGCGCGTTGGAACCAGCGCAACGATCGTGACGACATCGTCGCTGGTCGCCGTGATGCGAACCGGCGCAACCGAATCACCCGCCGGGTTCCACAGCCGGCCGTTGAGTTCGGCGCGGCCGAGCGAGCGCGGGCCCGGTGGACTCAGTCGGGCGTCGAGTTCGAACGTGCCGCGATCACCCAGGTGAAATTGGTGGTCGAGCCCGGTCATCTCGCGCCGAAACCCGACGAGCGCATCGGCGAAGGCGGCCGCGTCGAGCTGCACCGTGCGCGTGACTTCGATGTGTCGCCCGCTCGCGCGGGCTCGGCGACCGTCCATGGCCTCCACACCTCCCCTGGTGATTCTGGTTATCGGTCGGGTGGGCGTGGGTGCTGAACCCCGGATTGGTCACGCAAGCGGGCGAGTCACGCGTCGTGGTCGAGATCCGCAAACGGATCGGTCGCGTTGCGCCGTTGGGTGCGTCGGCGCGCGATCTGGCGCAGGAGCGGACGGGTCACGAGCGCGAGCAGCGCGAGCGCAACCACAAAGGGAAGCGCGAAGCCCGCGACCGTCACCAAGCCCATCACCACGTTGACGAACGCAGCCCATCCAGTCTTCAGGCCACGGAGGAATCCGGGGATTTTGTCGCTGGGTTCTCCGTCAGATGGTGCTTTCGGCGGCGTCCGCAATTGCACGGTGATGGTCGCATGATCGACCTCGGCGCGCAGCGCCAGGCGCAGGGCGCGCAACGATTCGAGGTCGGCTTCGCGCTGGGCGAGCGCGCTTTCGAGCTTGACGATGTCATCGAGCGTTCCCTGTCCATCGAGCAACTCGCGCAATCGATCGGTACTCGTGCGCGCCGCCTCGATGCGTGCGTCGAGATCGACGACTTGTTGGGTCACGTTGTCCGAAGCCTCGCTGCGTTCGAGCACCGTTCCGAGTTCTTGCAGCGCTTCGAGTGCCGCTCGGAACTGGTCGGGATCGACCTTCAAGACGAGCGTGACGCTTGGTCGATCGCCCAACTGGGACTGCTCGTTGTCGACGAACCCGCCATTGGCGTCGGCGATGTCGATCGCGTCGGCTCGGGCTGCATCGACCTGCTTGGTCGCGATGACAAGTTCCGCCGTGTGAATGACCTGCGCGCCCTCGCGTTCGATGGCATCCGGATCGATGCCGCCGGCATCGGCGGGTGTCTCGCCCAGGCCGCCGCCCGCATCGTTCGCAACGTCGGCGGTGAAGGCTGCCTTGTCGTCGCTGTCACCCACGCATGCACTGAGCATCAAGGTGAGCGGCGCGACCATGAGCGTCGCAACGGCGCGGGTTCGAGTCGATCGATTGATTCCCACAGTCCCCCCCAACTCGGCTCCGGTC
>SXIR01000125.1 GCA_005772765.1 Actinomycetota bacterium | reverse complement strand
GCGCATGTCGATGGAATTCGGACTCTTCATGGGGGGCTTCGTCCACAAGGACCAACTGGCCTCGAACCCCAACGCCGAACACGATCGCCTCATGAGCGAAGTTCGGCTCGCCGAAGTCGGTGACCAACACAACTGGAAGTACTCGTGGTGGACCGAGCACCACTTCCTCTACGAGTACAGCCACATCTCGGCGAACGAGGTCGTGATGCCGTGGGTGCTCGCACGCACGCAACGCATGCACGTCGCGAGCGGCATCATCAACATCACGCCGCCCGTCAACCACCCCGTGCGGGTCGCCGAACGCGTCGCGATGCTCGACCACCTGTCCGAGGGGCGATTCGAGTTCGGTACGGGCCGCGGATCGAGTTCGACCGAACAGGGCGGATTCGGGATCACCGACCCCGAAGAGACCAAGGACATGTTCGACGAAGCGATCGAACAGTTCCTTCCCATGTGGCAAGACGGCGAGTATGAATACTCCGGCAAGTACTTCAACGTGCCGAAGCGCCATGTCCTCCCGAAGCCCTACTCGAAGCCGCACCCGCCCATGTGGGTGGCCGCCGGCAACCCCGGAACGTTCCAAAAAGCCGGTGAAATGGGCCTCGGTGTCATCTGTTTCACCGGCGGGACACCCGAGAAGATGCGTCCGCTCATCGAGATGTACAAAGAAGCGGTCGCCAAGGCCAAGCCCGTCGGCGCATACGTGAACGACAACGTCGCAATCACGACGAGCTTCTTGTGTCTCGAAGACGGCGACGAGGCGATCGACCTCGCAACTCGATCGGGTAACGGGCGCCAGCAGACGCTCGTGTTCAAGTACCTCGACACGTTTCCGAAGCCGGCATGGGTGCCGGAGTGGCCGAACGAAATCGCTGACCCGACGCGCGACCAGATCATTGCTGGACGCGACGCCGGCGCGAGTTGCATCGGTACGCCCGACGAGTGCGCCGAAGTCATCGCTCAGTGGGAGGCGGTCGGCGTCGACCAGCTCATCATGGGCCCGTCGGGTTCGATCTACCCCCACGAGACGTTGGCCCACACGACAGCGCTGTTCGGCGACCAGGTCATTCCCCGGTTCGACACCGATCCCGAGTTCCGCAGCGACCGGTTCCGCCGCGCTGCGGGGTAGGGCTTCGGGCGGTCCTGGCCCTGCCGATAAGGAGTGATGAACTCCAGCTTTGGTAGTCGGCCAGCGTTGGGTCCGATCGCGGCGGCGGCTGCGTCGGCTCGTCATGACTGGCGTGAGGAACAAGAAGCGCTGACTGCCGACGCGGTCGAGCAGTTTCATCACGGTCGTGATCTGCGGGGTTTGTTGCAGGAGTGCATGCGCAATGGCGATCGGGTCGCGGTCGCGTCCGGCAGCCATCGCGCCGTCGGGTTGATCGTCGAACTTGCCGACGATCTGATCGCAGTCCGCAACGTCGGTTCCGGTCGGCTCGACTTTCAGTTGCAGCCCGGGCAGCCGTTCGAAGTGATAGTGCAAGAACGCGCGATCGGTCAACCGGGTGGCGATGAAATCGCGAGCGGATCGTTCCGAGCTCGCTTGTTGCACCGTGAGGCGTCCGATGTCGAAAGCACCGTCGGTTCGCTCCTGCGCGCCGAACCGCTCGACGGGAAGCTGGTCGTCGGTGCCGACCATGTGCGCGTCGTTGGACGCGGTGGCGGCGAGACGATTCTTCCACTCAGCACCGTCGCGTACGTGGGACCGCGGCGCGACTGACCGGACGTTGAACACGCGGCGCGAAGCTCAGGACTTCACGCCGCGTGTCCGTTGTTCGGGCTGGGATCAACTCAGTTCAGCGGGCAGCCCAGGTTGTTCAGCCCGTCGAGGTACGAGGCGAGTTCGAGCATCGCGGCTCGGTTGCCGCTCGCCAACGCCGCGTTCACCGCTGCGAGCATCTGGCCCGGGTCGGCAAATCGCCGGAGTGGGAAGCCGATTCCTTCGTGGGCCGCGTTCAAGAACGACGCCGTCGACGCTCGCATCAGGATGCGGGCTGCGCCCTCCGTGCCGGGTCCGCCGCCGTAGCTCAACGCTTCGAGCCACGTGTCATCGCGCATGCCCGCGAGGCTGTCGGGGAAGTTGAACTGCCAGTCGAGCGGGTCGGAGGCGGTGTATTCCTCCCAGTTCTCGGTGTGGTTCTTCCAGTAACCCGGCGTGCAGCCTTCGTTGCCGATGTTGGTTGCGTCGGCCCGACCGGTGCCGAGTCCCGTCATCGTGAGTGCGAGCGCGCCGGCGATTGCCAGTCGATGCAGTTTCATCCAGCCTCCTGGTAGTCCCTTGCCCCGAGCCAGCCTCGTGGTCGAATGTGCATCGCCACGATGGAACGCGGTGTGACAAGTTGTCGAGCGATTCGGAGAAATCGGACAGAACGCGGCGGGCGTGACGAGGTGGCTCAGTCGAGGCCGAGTAACGACTCGCTCGTGTTCCACAGCCGTGCGCACGCGGCGTCGTCAGCGGCGAACTTGGAACAGGCATGCACCTTGGAGTTCACGAAGTACTGACCCGTGACGCCCGCGACTTCGGGTGATAACGCAACGTGGACCGAGGTGCGGGCACCTTTTTCGGGCGAGCGCGCGAACGGCTTGGCGAGTCGCATCGAGAGATCGCCGAGGCGTCCGCCGTCGCCCTCCCGGGCGAAGTTCGTCGCCACGAATCCGGGGTGCACGCAGTTGGCTGCGATGTTCGTGTCGGCGAGTCGTCGTGCGAGTTGGCGGGTGAACATGACGTTCGCGAGCTTCGACGCCGCGTAGGCGCCCATGCCCATTTGCGAGTAGCGCCGCCGCTCGAACATCAGGTCGTCGAAGTCGAGACCCTGGCGAGCGAAGAAGTGCGCGCCCGAGGCAACCGTCACGACGCGCGTGTCGTCGCCCGCCGCGACCAGGTCATCGAGCAACAGGTGGGTCAACAAGAAGTGGCCGAGGTGGTTGACGCCGAACGTCGTTTCGAACCCGTCGGCGGTCACCGTGCGCTCCTTCATCACGACGCCGGCGTTGTTGATGAGCACGTTGATCGGTTCGTTGCGCGCGTTCCACGTGGCGGCGAAGTCGCGAATGGATGCAATCGAGGCAAGGTCGAGGGGAAGCTGTTCGACGTCGTCGTTGCCGCTGCGGGTCTGGATGTCGGCGAGCGCGGCTGCGCCCTTGGTCGGGTTGCGCACCGCCAACACGACACGGTGGCCTGCCCGTGCGATAGCGACGGCGGCTTCGAGTCCGATGCCGGAGTTTGCGCCCGTAATGACGGTGGTGGGCATCAGTGCGGCTCCGCGTTGGCTTTGTCGGCTGCGGACGGCGATCGGTCGTAGCCAGGTTGGTCGGCAACCCATGCGATCAACTCGTCGCGCACGAATCGGATCTCGCGCCCGCCGGGAAAGCGGTGGGCGGGGATGCGTCCTTCGCGCACCATGCGCCGCAGGTACTCGACGTGCACCGAGAGCAACTCGGCGGCCTGTGCGGTGGTCATGATGGGCGGATACGGCGCGAGGCCTGGGTTGTTGTCTGCGCCCGTACTCATGGTCGGAGCGTAGCGCCGGACTCGGACACCCAGGTGGATCAGTCGCGACTCTTTGCCGAGTCAGCCAACTTGTTACATGTTGACATGATGTGACATGATGTGGCATTCGACACAATTGCCGAGCCCGAGCGGCGTCGCTCCTTCCGCCATTTCGGAGGGTTCGGTACGTTTCGCCCGGGCAGGTGACGAAACGCCGGGGTCGACGGTCGGGGAGGTGCGGCGTGACGGAACGAGGAGGCCGAGGGCTCGCTCGGCGCTGGTCGGGCGGCCATCTGTTGATGCTCGGCGCGGGCTTGCTGGGTGCGGTCGGGACGATCGCGGTGCTGCGCGGTGGAGACACCCCGACCGAGATCGTGGTCGCCGCCGACGACCTGCAGGTCGGCGACCGTATCGAACGCGACCACCTGGCTGTCGGACTCGTCGATGCCCAAGGCGCGGTCGAGGCCCATTTCGTCCCCGCCGCCGATCTCGACTCGATCATTGGTGGGGTCGTCACCGCGCCGATCGCGACCGATAGTCCGGTGTTGCGCGAGGTCGTGCGGTCCGAGGCCGCACCCGGGCGCGCTCGCGCGATGAGCTTTTCGATCGCTGCAGACCGAGCGGTCGGCGGCGATCTCGAGGTCGGCGATCGCATCGATGTGCTCGCCGTCGATCGCGATGGCGCCGTCGGGTACGCCCTCGTCGACGCGCTCGTGATGGGTCGAGCGACCGCCGCCGACGACGCACCCCTGCGCGGCGGCACGAGCGACGAGATCACCGTGACCGTCGCAGTCGACGCGGCTGGCGCAGCGCGGCTCGCCGCAGCAATCGCCGACGGTGACGTCACCGTCGTGCGTTCGACGGGCGCCGAGGCGATCGACAACGTCGTGTGGTTCGACGACGATCCGGGCCGAGCCGATGCGTGAGCCGGTGATTGCGCTCGCGTTCACCCCTGAACCATGGGTGGAAGCGATGCATCGCCATTTCTACGATCATGGCGGCGCGCGTGTGCGGCAGTTGATCATCGACCCGGCAGCAGCGCTCGACGACGACTACGAAGTCCTCGTCACGAGTGCACGGTGGCCAGCGCTCACGCCGGGGCTCGTGGCCGAGCTGCGCAATCGGCACCGAGCAGTGCTCGGGGTCGCAAGCCGCGACGACCACGGCAGTGTCGACGTGTTGACCCACGCTGGGGTCGACCGCATCGTCATGTCCGACGCAGCACCGACCGAGTTCATCGAAGCCCTGTTGCTCCTCGTCCCCGATCGGCCGGCTCCCAACCTGCCGCCACCCGTTGCCCTCGAAGCCGACGTGGGAAACCGCATCGTCGTGCGGGGTCCGGCGGGTGCTGGGGCCACCGAGGTCGCGATCGGCGTGGCCGCAGCGCTGGCCCGCCGCTCGCCCGTCGCGCTCATCGATCTCGACGACGTCGCTCCGAGTGTGGCGCAACGTCTCGGGTTGCCGATCGAACCCAACCTCCGCAACGCGATCGACGCGGTCGAATACGGCGTGGGCGAGTTCGTCGGCAACGACCCGACGCCGACCTCCGCCGACCGGACGGGCCTGCGAGTGGTTGCCGGAATCGCGAACGCCGCGACCTGGCATCACATCCGCCCGACCGAGGCCGACCGGGTGCTGCGATCGCTCGCCCGTTCGTGCGAGCACGTCGTGGTCGACGTCGCGGCACCGCTCGACGAAGTCGGCCATCCGACGCGCGGCCGGTATTCGTTGGCTCGCTCCGCGATCGGATCGGCAGATGTGCTGATCGCGGTGGGTGACGCGACCCCGGTCGGGATGACTCGCCTTGTGACCTGGCTTGCGCAGGCGCACGAACTCTGCGGTGCCATCCCGGTGCACGTCGTCTTCAACCGTGCGAGTCGCGATCGGTTTCGGCGGGCGCAACTCGTCGACGAGTTCTCCCGCTGTTACGAACCGACGTCGGTTGCGGTCGTGCCCGACGAGGCAGGCGTCCGTGCCGCGATGTGGAACGGTGCGCAGGCGACCCGTGCGACGTTTGGTGCGGAGATGCGATCCCTCGCCGCACGCGTTGTTCCGATCGAGGTCACGCGGCGGACGCGGCTGCGACCGTTCGCAGGGGCGTCGACATGACCACCGTTGACGTGTACGACGGATTGCGCCGTGAGGTGTTGGCCTCGATCGAAACGCGTGTCGATGCGGCGGATGATCCGGTCGCGGTTCGTGCGATCACCGAGATGATCGTCGACGCCTACGAAATGAGGGCGCGGCGCGGCGACGCCGCACCCCTCGCGGATGCCGACGAGATGGTCACGCGCATCGTTCGATCCGTTGCCGATCTCGGGCCGCTCAGCGACCTACTCGCCCGTTCCGACGTCGAGGAGATCTTCATCGAAGGGTCGCGGGTGTCGTACCTCGACGCGTCGGGGCGTCTGCGCGGGTTGGCGAGCCCGACGAGCGAAGACGAGAACCGCCAGATCGTCGAGCGGCTGCTTGCGCCCACCGATCGCCACCTCGACGCGAAACACCCCATCGTGCAAGCGAGAGTGCTCGACGGTTCGGCGCGACTCACGGCCGCGATACCGCCGATCGCCGACCGTATCTCGGCGACGCTGCGGCGTTACACCGTTCGCCACGTCACGCTCGACGACCTCGTGCGCCGCGAGGCGATCAGTCCGAACGCGGCGATGTTTCTCGGTGCAACGATGCGGATTCGCTCTCGAGTGGCGATCTCGGGTGAACCCGGTGCGGGCAAGACCACGCTCTTGGCGGCGATGTTGGCAGCCGCGCCGACCGAGCATTGCGTTCGGTCGTGCGAAGAAATCCGCGAGCTGTCCGTGCCGCTCGTCCACGGCGGGTACTACGAAACAAGGCCGCCTGGTCTCGACGGCACCGGCGACATCGACCTGCGAGCGCTCGTGAAATTCTGCCTCGCGATGCGCCCGGATCGCATTGTCGTCGGGGAAGTCCGCGGGGCCGAGGCGTTCGAGCTCACCCGGGCGGTGAACGCGGGCTGCGGCTTCTTGTGCACGGTGCACGCGAACGGAGCGCGCGAAGCGTTGAGCGCGTTGGTGAACGCCGCGCTCATGGCAGGCGAGAACGTCACCGAATCGATCGTGCGGCGGGTGTACGCCCAGTCGCTCGACCTCGTCGTGCACGTCGACCGCAGCGACTCGTCAGGTGAAGCGGTGCGCCGCGAGGTCGTCGAGATCACCGCGCTGTCGCCGTCGTTGGGCGACGACTTCACCTGCGAGCCGGTCTTCGTGCGCAGCGGACCTCGCCGTCCCCTCGAATGGACGGGAACAGTTCCGGAACGTCTCGCCGACCGTATCGACCGCGCGCTGCCCGACGGCGAGTCGCTCCGACGCTTGCTCGAACGCCGGAGTGCGGTGTGATCGGCGTCGCTGCACTCGGCGTCGGTGTGTTCGTCGCCCTGGTGGTGGGTCGGATCGCGGGGGTCGACGTCCGCATCAGTCGACGACCGCGTCCGGGTCGCAGTCGCCGCATGCGCGCCTGGCTGGTGCAGGCGGGAAGCTCGATGTCACCCGGTCAGTTCGTGGCCGGCAGCAGTGGGTGCGGCGTCGTCGCGCTGGTGGTCGTTGGCGCGCTCACTGGGTCGGCCGCCGTCGCGTTCGTACCGGCATTGGCAGTGGCGTCGATCCCGGCGGCAGTACTCGGGAAGCGCCGCCGAGAGCGACTCGCGCAAGTCCGCCAGGCCTGGCCCGACGGGCTGCGGGACATCACGACGTCGATCGCCGCCGGCGCGTCGATCACCCAAGCAATCGAACACCTGGCGATCCACGGCCCCGAGCCGTTGCGATTGGCCTTCGCACGGTTTCCGGCGCTCGCACGGGTGCTCGGACCGGCCGCCGCGCTCGAGGTGATTCGAGAGGAACTCGCCGACCCGACGACCGATCGAGTGGTCGAAGTGCTCGTGCTCGCGCACGAACGCGGCGGCGCGATCGTGCGCGTCGTGCTCGACGATCTCGCCCGGGCGACGACCCGCGACGTGCGGCTGGCCGAGGAGATCGCGACCGAGGGACTCGAGATGCGGATCAACGCCCGCAGCGTCGTCGTGATCCCGTGGGCGGTGCTCGTCCTGTTGTGTATTCGCCCTGGCCCGTTCCGAGACTTCTACGCGAGTGGTCGTGGCGTGGTCGTCCTCGTCATCGGTGCGGCAATGAGCGCAGTGGGGTTGGTCGTCGTCCGTGGGCTCGGACGCGTGCCCGGGGAACCCCGGGTGTTCGGCGGAGCGGACCGGTCGTGAACGCGCTCTCCTTGGTTGCCGTCGTGGGCTCCGCGCTCGGCGCGGCCGGGATTGCACGCGCGGTCTGGCTGCCGACGCCGCGACTCGCCGACCGCGTGCGGCCCTACAACCAAGCAGGGCGCAGCGCATTGGGCCTTGCGCCCGATGTCGCGAGCCCGCGTGACGACGTCGTCCGCGAGTTCTTTGCTCCGATGGTCGGTTCGACGATGCGCGCCGTGAGCCGTCGACTCGAGTCGAGAAGCGATGACGAACTCCAGATCGTGCTGTTTCGTGCCGGTCGTCTCGATCTCGACGTCGAGCAGTACCGCGTGCGTCAGGTCGCGCGCGGTGTTCTCGGTGCGTTGGCATTCGGCGCCATTGCATCCCTCGTGTTACGGACTCCGGTTGGGGTCATCGCGTTCGTCGTCGTTGGCTTCGTGTGGGGCACCTCCAGGGTTCGAGCCGAGCTCGACCGTTCGATCGCGAGACGTACCGAGCAAATCCGACTCGAGCTCGTGACGGTCACCGCGCTCCTCGCGCTCCAGATCCGCACCGGATCGGGGCTCGTGCAAGCCGTGCAGCGCTTCTCCGAACGCGGACGCGGCATCGTCGCGAACGAACTGCGAGCGGTGACCAAAGCGATTCGGTCGGGGACGCGTGAGGCCGAGGCTTTCCGCCGTGCTGCCGAACTCACGGGCGCGCCCGAAGCCGCGCGGATGTACGGGTTGTTCGCGAACGGTGTCGAACGCGGCGCCGATCTCGCGGGGGCCTTGCTCGCACTCGCCGACGACCTGCGCGACGCACGTCGCGACGACGTCAAACGGCGCGCCGTTCGCGCCCGTGCCGCCATGTTGTTGCCGACGATCGGCATCCTCGCGCCGGTCATGTTGCTGTTCATCGCCGCGCCGCTGCCCTCGATCGTGTTCGGCACTCGGTGAGGCGTCGATGTTTCTACGAAAGGACCCCTGATGACCAAGGATCAATCGCCTCGCCGTCGTGACGAGGTCGGGATGACCACTGCGGAACTGCTCGGCAACGCGGCACTCGGTGTCGCGGCGCTCGTCGCGTTGTGGGCAGGACTCCAAGCGGTTGGCGTCGACATCATCGAGATGATTCGCGACTCGGTGTTGTGAAACTCGAGCGCAGCGAGCGCGGCGCGGTGACCGTGCAGTTCGTCGCTGCCACCGCGTTCGGTTTCGTGTTGCTCGTGCTCGTCGCCAACCTGTTCGTCGACCTCTATGTGCGTGGCGCGGTGCGCGATGCGCTCGACGAAGGCGTGCGCGCGGGCGCAATCGTCGACGGGGCCGGCGCATGTCGAGCCGAGATCGACGAGACGCTGGCGGCGTTGATCGGCGACGGTCACCGCAACGGTATCGAGATCGAATGCGCGAGCGGCCTCGATGGGTGGGTACGTGCGACCGCGCGAGTGCGGTTGCGCTCGTGGCTGCCGGGGATCCCGGACTGGCAGTTCACCTTGCGTTCGGCCGCACGGATTCGGGCATGAGGCGTGACGCAGGGTTCGTCGCCATCGAGTGGTTGTTGGCGACCGCGCTGTTGTTGTTCCCGGTGGTCGTGGTCGCGGCGGCAGTACCGACCTGGATCGAACGCCAACACGCCGCCACGGTGGTGGCCCGCGAGGTCGCGGTGTACGCGGCGGAGACATTCCCGGCATCGTCGGCCACGAGCCGCGAGATCGCGGACGTGATCGCGGCCAACTACGGCATCCCTCCGGGTGATGTCGACGTGACCGTCCTCGACGACGCCGTGCGAGGCGGACAGGTTCGGGCGCGGGTCACGATCGTCATGCCGGCGATCTCGATCCCCTTCGGCGGAACGGTTGGGCGGTGGAGGTACTCCACCGAATACACGGTCCGGATCGACGATTACCGGAGTCGGACGTGACACCGTCGAGCGTTTCGGACAGCCGTGAACGTGGCTCGATGACGTTGTGGATGCTCGGGATGTGTCTCACGGTGTTGTTCCTCGGCGGGCTCGCAGCTGACCTGTGGCGGGTGATCGAGTTGCGGCGATCGTTGGCGGCGACCGCCGATGCCACTGCTTCGGCCGGCGCGAACGGTCTCGACGAAGCGTCGTTGCGTCGCGGCGACACGCAACTCGATCCCGACCGAGCCGAACGACTCGCCCGCGAACAGCTGCGATCCGAACCCGGCGCCGACCGCGTCGATCGCGTGCGTCTCGACGCGACGACCGACGTGGTCACGGTCGAACTCGTCGGTCACGTCGAGTTCGGGCTCCTCGGCATCTTCGTGGCGGGGGATCCAATCGAGGTCCACGCCAGGGCGTCGGCCCAGCCGACTCGCAGCGGGTGAGGTCGGCGATAGCGTCCACGCCCGATGGGCGAGGCACGGGCGACAACCGTCGTCATGCGGATTCGAGTGGTGACGTGGAACTTGCAGGGGTCCAAACTGCAGGCCGTACCCGCCGTGGCCGCCGAACTCGATGGCTTCGACGCCGACATCGTGTGCCTGCAAGAGGTGCAGCGCCGACAATTTCGTCAGCTGCAGTCGCGTGTCGGCGCGTTCGGTCGCTGGACCTTCAAGCACTGGCCGGTCCGGATCCCGAGTGAAGGCCTTGCGCTCGCGACACGCGCGCCGATCCTGCAGCATCACCACGTCGCGATCAGCCGGCGCGCGCCATGGTGGAGTTGGCGACGTCGCGTCGTGCAATCGTGCATGCTCCAGTTCGACGGCGTGCGCGTCCGCGTGGCGAACACCCATCTCGGCGCGGGTGTCGGTGACGAGGAGCGGGCGCGTCAAGCTCGGCGCATCGTGTCGGTGATCCGTGACCTCGACATTGTCGCGGGCGACATGAACGTCGATCCCGACTCGCGGGTGCTCGCCGAATTCGTGGGTCTGCGCGACGCGTGGGCGATCGCGAACCCCGGACTGCGCAGCCCGAACACCAACTGGGCACCCGGCCCGCGTGTCGCCGGACCGGTGCAACGACTCGACTACGTGCTCGTCGCTCCGAATTGGCGAGTCATCGACGTGCAGATCCCGACCGACTGGGAACGTTGGGCGCCGCTCTCGGATCATCTCCCCGTGATCGTCGACCTCGAACGAACGGTCCAAATCGACGATCCGTGAGTCCGGTAGGTTCGCGGCCATGACCGACGCCGTGATCGTGGCCGCGTGCCGCACCGCCATCGGAACGGCCCGAAAGGGAACCCTCGTCGACGTGAGCGCGTTCGATCTCGCCAAGGCCGCGATCGGTGAGGCGTTGGCGCGTTCAGGTGTCGGCGCAGCTGATGTCGACGATGTCGTGTTGGGCGAAGTGCTCCAAGGCGGCGGCGACATCGCTCGTTACGCGGCGATCGAAGTCGGCCTCACCCATGTGCCTGGCTTGGCGCACAACCGCCATTGTGCAAGCGGGATGGCCGCGGTGCATACGGCCGCGGGGAGCATCCGCGCGGGTATGGACCGGGTGGTCATCGCGGGAGGGGCCGAAAGCGTCAGCAGCATGCCGATGAGCACCAAGCGGGTGCTCGGGACCGACGACACGCAGGTATGGATGTCGCCGTCACACCCAGAACAACCCGATGCGCCTGCGTTCGACATGAGCATCACCGTCGGTTGGAACAGCGCGCAGCGAGCGAACGTCACGCGCGAAGAGATGGACTTTTGGGCCTGCACGTCTCACGAACGCGCGTTGGCGGCCATCGCCGCGGGAACGTTCGAGGACGAGATCTTCGCCATCGACGTACCGCGCCGTGACGGCACCACGCAGACGTTCGCGGTCGACGAGCATCCGCGCGAGACATCCATGGAGCAGCTGGCTGCCTTGAAGCCGCTCCACCCCGAGATCCCCGAGTTTTCGATCACCGCGGGCAATGCGTCGGGCATGAACGACGGTGCCGCGGCGGTGGTGGTGGTGAGCGGGGAGTACGCCGCGGCGCACGGGTTGACCCCGTTGGCGACGGTCAGGAGCTGGGCGTCCATCGGTCTCGACCCGCGCGACACCGGCCTCGGCCCGACCAGGGCGATCCCCAAAGCGCTCGACCGTGCGGGCATGAGCATCGCCGATGTCGATCTCTTCGAGATCAACGAAGCGTTTGCGTCGATGTGCGTTGCGAGCACCCGAATGCTCGGCATCGATCACGCCATTACGAATGTCAACGGCAGCGGCTGCTCACTCGGTCACCCCGTAGCTGCGACCGGGACGCGCATGCTCGTCACGATGATCAACGAGCTGCGTCGCC
Organism: Actinomycetota bacterium; assembly: GCA_005772765.1. Lineage (GTDB taxonomy): Bacteria > Actinomycetota > Acidimicrobiia > IMCC26256 > PALSA-610 > SXJQ01. Next base: position 1,607 of record SXIR01000125.1, on the reverse strand, counting down.
GCGGGGGCGGTGTCGGGGTCGCGAGCATGTGCGCCGGCGGCGGCATGGGCAGCGCCACCGTGCTCGAAGTGACGGGCTGACTCAGACGACCTGGGCCCAGCGGTTCGGGCCCTTGCAGAACCACAGGCGTCCGGTGCGGTCGCAGTAGAGATCGCCGCGACTCCCGCCCGTCGGGTGAGTTGTTCCGGGGCCCGGGCTGAGGCGCACCTGGGCGAGTTTTCCGGTGAACACGCCGCCTCGACCGTTGTCGGAGCGCCCCTCGACACCGGCGCCTTCGCCCGCGACGCGCGCGAAGACCCCCGACGCGTTGGACTCGTCGTTGGAGTTGAGCGCGGAAACCAGCCGACCGGTTCCCGCGTGCTCGACGGAGATCATCGCAGCCGAGTTCGTGGTCACGTTGTTCGTCGCCGTGATCGCGCTGCCGAGACCGTTTGCGGAAACCCGAACCATTGTCGTCGTGCGCCCGGAGTTGTTGGCGACGATGTCGAGCGCGGGCGAGTTGCCGGCGTGTTCGATCTGGACCGACGGGAGTGTGTTCGACTGGTTCGAGGTCTGGACGACGACGGCCTGACCCAAACCCAGGTGGTAGAGACCAATGGCGTTGCGCGAGTTCGAAGGATGGTCTGTCCCCGCCACGAACGCGGGTCCGTTCGCTGCGGTGTTGTAGAAGCTGCCGGCGGGGTAGTCGCCACTTCCGGCGTTGCGGGTGCACAAGATGCCCGCGCCGTCGTTGTCGGCAAAGACACTGATGCCGTAGCCGCCTGAGCCGGTCGTGTTCACGCGCAGACCCCGGTTGCCTGTGACGTCGAGCTGGAGGGCGTTGTTTCCCACGCCCGGGGTTGTCGTCAGGACGGTCACGTCGGTCGCAGTGTTGCCCTGACCGACGAGCAGCGGATCGCCGTCTGCGGCTGCGGCGCGCTCGGTGCTCAACATCGACGAGCCGAGCGCGGCCCCAGCTCCGGCGGCGGCGATCGTGCCGGCGCGACCGAGGAGGCGGCGTCGGCTCAGGACCGTTTCGGTGGCCGTTTGGGTCGCTTCGAGTTCTGCGACCCGTGCGTGGAGGAGTTGGTTCTCGGACTCGAGCGCGTCGAGGCGGGATGACAGATCGTTGGCAGCCATGTGCTCCTATCGGATGCCGGAGGGCGCGTCCCAGGAGTTCGGTGCAGAAGCAGCGATGTCGGTCAGGCCAGTTCGCGCAGTTCGCGCAGTGCGACGGACAACGTCGAGAAGTCGTAGACGCCGTGGTCGCGCAGTTGACCGAGGATCGACGTGGCGCGTTCGACCGCCCCGTGATGCGAAGCGACCCAGCGCTCGTACGCAGCCTCGGCGGGCTCGCCCGGTTCCGCTTGGTCGAGCACAGCAACGGTGATTGCCCGGTGCTCGCTGTAGGCGTCGTCGCGCAGCGCATTGCGGGCGAGGGCGTGCCAGCGGTCGGAACGGGGGAGATCCTCGATCACCCGATCGCGGAGCCAGTCGAGGCCGAGTCGGGCGCCGACGACGCAGTGCACGTCGGCCACCTCTTCGACGGCCCGATCGCGTCCGAGGGCGACGTCGGCGATGTCGAGCAGCATGAACTGACTGTCGAGGCGGGCCACACGGTGGGCGAG
>SXIR01000124.1 GCA_005772765.1 Actinomycetota bacterium | reverse complement strand
TGAATCGCGTCCATCTGGACACCGAAGAGACGTGTGCCCCACAAGAATCGATGGGGTGCATCGACCTCGGTGACCGTCCAGATGCGAACCGGCATTCCGGGTTGTCGGATGCGGGCGCGAGCCCCAGGGGCAATCGCACCGCGCTCGAGCAGCTCGACCGAGTGCAAGGTCTCCATCATGGAGGGCCAGCGCTCGACGTCGATCGTGAGATCCCAGACGATCTCGGCGGGCGCAGCAACATCGACCTCGTCGCGAAACTCCATGCATGAGACTGTACCAACTGGTACAGTCTCATGTCAATGCAGAAGTCTCTCGGATCCCCGCTCCCCAAACCCCCGCTCCCCAAACCGCCGATCCCAAAACCGCCGATCCCAAAACCGCCGATCCCAAAACCGAAGGAATCGACCGCGCATGCCGAGTTGCTCGACCGGATCATCGCCGACGTCGCCGTGCACGGCCTCGCCGACCGCAGCCTGCGCGATCTCGCGACCGCGGCGGGCTCGAGCCACCGCATGCTGCTGTACCACTTCGGTTCGCGCGCTGGGCTGGTCCGGGGGATCGTCGAGCGGGTCGAGGCCGATCAGCGCGCGGCGCTCGTCGAGCTGGCGAGGGAGACGGGCGACACCGCGTCGTTGATTCGTGCGTTGTGGGCGCGGGTGTCGTCCGACGACTTGCTCCCGTTCGTGCGGCTGTTCTTCGAGACCGTCGCGTACGCATCGCGATCGGATGCTGGCATCGACCTCACCGGGCCGTGGCTCGACGACAGCCGGGCCGCGGCCGCGCTCGTCGACACCAAATTCGATCCAGTGCTGATTCGCCTCGGCGTCGCGGTCGTGCGCGGGCTCCTCGTCGACATCGTCACCGGCGCGAGCCGTGCCGACGCCAATGCCGCGTTGGAACGCTTCGTCCTCGGCCTCGCACCGCAACCGGCGCGGTGAGGTGGCGGCAACGTAGTTTCCCTGACCGTGAGACCTCACTGGCAGGCTGACTGGGATCCGCCACGGCCGCACGTTCATCCGCTGCACACGCTGGCGGGTCGGCGCCTCACCGTGTCGGCTCCGGCCGACCACCCGTGGCATTTCGGGTTGTGGTCGACGATCAAGTTCGTCAACGGTGAGAACTACTGGGAAACGTACGGTGAGTTCGGAGTGCTCTCGACCGTCGACGTGCAACTCGACGGCACGACAACCTCCGCGACGATCGACTGGGTCGCACCCGACGGCGACGCCATCGCCGTCCGCGAGGTTCGGACGCTGACCCATCGAGCAATCGACGACACCGCGTATGCGATCGAATGGACGTTCGCGCTCACCCCGACCGTCGACACCGAGTTCGATCGCACGCCGTTCACGACGTGGGGCGGATACGGCGGGTTGACACTGCGCGGCGCGCCGGACTGGACCGACACCAAGTTGCTGCTCGCCGGGTCGAACGCGTGGCGAGACCGAGTACTGGGCGAACCCGCGCCGTGGTGTCTGATCGCCAGCGACGACGCCTCGATTGCCCTCGTCGACCATCCGTCGAACAGGAACTTCCCGACACCGTGGTACGGATCGAATCGAGCCGATACCTACGGTGACGGATGGGCGAACTTTCTGAATGCGGCGTTCTTGTGGAACGGCCCGCTGCGCGTTGCGGCCAACGAGACGCTCCGTCGCACGCATCTGGTGATCGTCGCCGATGGATGCCTCGCGCCGGCGGCGATCGACCGACTCGCGCACGAATGGCAGGGTTCGTGACGACACCGGGGCGCCTCGCCGATGCGCTCGTCGCACATTGCGTCAACGTGACCGAGGCCTTCGTTGCCAGCCATGCGCCCGGCTGGCGATTGCCGCGCGTCTTCGCCGGCCATGCGGTGGGCGCAGACGTCCGCGCCGATGTGATCTTCACACTGTCGCACCTCGCCGCAGCCGGCGTCACCGAGATCGCGGGCTCCCCCACCACCACCGTCATCTCACGACTCCTGCGCGAGGTCGATGGCGCGGCGACCCACTCGTTCTTCTCGTATCGCATTGCCGAGACGCTGTTGGAGCACGGTTCGTTCAACGACAACCTCCTGCTCCGCGACCTGAGTGAAGCGCAACGCGCCGAAGTTGCGCAGGCGTGCGATAGCTCGTCGTTCATCGCGCTGCTCGATCGCGGTCAGCTACCACGCAACTATGCCGCGGTTCTCAGTCGGTGCGAACAGGCACGCGTCGCACTTGGCCTGATCGACGATCGGGCGCAACTCGATTCGCTACTTGATCGCCTACGGGTCGTGCTCGCCGACAATCCGCGGCACGCCCTCGACGACTCGAATGATGGCAGCGGCCGCTACGACATCTACACCGCAGACGTCTGGCTCTTCTGCGAGCCCCTGGCCGACGCGATCGGTGACGAGTGGCGGGCAGGTTTACGCGACGCGCTTGCTCTCGTCGAGGCCACGGTCGGTCCGGACGGCACCGCGATTCCGTGGGGTCGGTCGACCGGCGTGTTGTCGATCGCGTTGACCGTCGAGCTGGCCGCCGCGGCCCTCGCGCACGGACTCGGGGACGACGCCCGCGCGTGGCTCCGTCGTGGCGCAGACGCGGGGACCGCAATGCGCGGTTGGTTCGGCCGCGATGGAGTCGTCTCGGCCCATCAACACCGCGACCAAGATCGCTACCGCGGACCGGCCCGGAGGCTGCAGCTCACGTTCGACCTCTTGGGAAAACTCGCGTGGGCTGCGCGCACCCTGCGCGAGATGGACGACTCGCTCCGCGCAGCAAACCGCATCGAGGCGTATCCGGCCCTCGACGCGCTCCATCGGTTCGACGACCACTCGAACGCAAGGTTGTGGACGGTGCGCCGACCGGGACTGGCGTTTGCCGTGCCGTTCGTCGGCGCAGCGCGCAGTCACTACTTGCCGGCGGTGGTGCGACCGGGGCTGTTCGAGGTGCCGGTCGATCAGGACCTACCCCTCTGGACACCCCTGATCGTCAGCGGATATCAGCGCTACACCGCAGGTGGGCTCCCCGACTCGATCGAGCACGCGCCCGGGGAGCTGCGCGTGCGCTGGGATCGTCTCGTGCCCTCGACCGACACGTTCGCCCAGGAGCGCCCGCCCGCCCTCGACGCCAGCCGCGCGGCTCGCTTCCGAATCGATCGACGCAGCCTCGTGGTCGACGATGTCCTCACGTTCACCACACCGCCCCAAGCCATCGCCGTCGCCATCCCCGAACTCCCGTCTCGCCCCCTCACCGTCGAGTTCTCCTTGGCCGCGTCGAGCACTGCTGGTGCCGCGTCGGTGATCGATGTGGCCGGGGTTGCAGAGTGGCAGACGTCGTGGTCGTCGATCGCTCGGGTGCACCAACTCGACCTCGAACCAGCCAGCGAAGTGCAGTATTCGGTGCGGGTCACGCCCAAGTTGCGGATCGGATCGACCGCGCACGGCCATCACTACGACACCAGTCTGTACGGGCCGCTCGTCGACCGGGTCGTCGCGCTGCCATCGCCGGTCGGCTGGAGCGCCGATAAGAACGTCGAGCTCGGCGACATCGACGGGTTCCACCTCCATTGGCCCGAGTGGCTTGCGTTCGACAACCTCGCTCAGCACGTCGAGATCGCCGATGCGTTCGACGATCATGACGTGCCGGTCGTGTGGACGGCACACAATCTCACGCCGCACTCGAAGCAACCAGAACGTTTCGATCCGGTGTACGCCCTGTGGGCCCAACGGGCGACGACGGTGATCCATCACAGCGAGTGGGGCCGCGCCCGCATGATGGCGAGCTACGACTTCGCAGCTGCAGTGCGTCACGTCGTCATCCCCCACGGACACTTCGGAGGGCTCTGGCGAGATCACCTCGTCGACCGGCACGCGGCTGAAGCGGCGCTTGGCTTCGCGCCGTGCCCGATTCGGATCGGCATCGTCGGTGCACCGCGCGCCGAGAAACGAGTCCTCGAATTCGTCGAAGGATTCCTCGCGGCGGACCGCGACGACGTGCAGCTCGCGGTCTGGTCGCTCGCTCCCGGCGAACACCTTCCCGACGACCCACGCATCGTCGCCGCTGAGAGGTACCGCGGGGTCGACCCCAGCACCTACGCACGTCGTCTGTCGGCGTGTGACCTACTCGCGCTGGCATTCGATCCCGACGGCGAGATGCTCGCAACGGGCACCGTCGCCGACGCGATCGGAGTGGGCATTCCGACGCTGGCGAGCGACTGGGGATTCTTGGTCGAGTATCTCGGCGACACCCGCATCGCGATCGGCGACGCGTCCGCGGCGGCAGTGCGCAGCGCAATCGAACAGCTCGATACGACAACGATCGGCGATCTTCAGGCGCACATGATCGGATTGCGTGAGCGCTTCGACTGGAAGGCGATCGCCGCACGGACCTTCATCGAATTCGAACGTGCGCGGCTCGGCGAGTGACACACCTCACTGGTCGAAGACGGTCGCCAAACCCGATCGCAGTTCGTGCCACTCGATGGGCGCATCGGACCCGAGCGGTGCGCGCATCGTGAGTGCTTCGGTCAGTTCGATCGCGGAACCGGTGAGCGTCGGCACGTTCGACGTTGCGCCGGCTTGCACCCGCACCGAGTCCTCGATCACCAGCGTGCACGCAATCGCAGGGTCGGTCGCGACGATCGAGTAACTACCCGGCCGACTCGCACTGGTTTGCAGCTGGAGCGCCGGGCCCATGGCGGCGGCGTAGCGAAGGCAGGCTTCGATCTCGTCGGCCTCGGCGATCTGCCGACGTCCCAACGGCTCGAGGATGTCGCGTTCGTGGGTCCACGCATCCCACAGCGCGTGCGATGCGAGCGCACCGATCGTCACATGACCGGGGGGCGACTCGGCGACGCGCTCGAAGTCGGCGGGTTCGAGTCCCTCGATACGCGTCACGAACTGTTCGCACGCGCCCACGAACTCGGCAAGGGTCTCGGCGGGCGTTTGATCACGCGCCGCGTCGACCATCACGGCAGGTGTCGTCGCAGGATCGAACCCGCCGAGCACACGCGTCGGCGAACCCGCGAGCCCCGACTCGACCGACATCGCCCAGAACCGGTCGACCCCAACGAGATGCGCAAACACGTCCTGGACGCTCCAACCCTCGCAACGGCTCGGCGCCACCCACTCCTCCGCGGTGAGCCCCGCGCCAATCGCCGCGAGGCGACGGCGTTGGCGAACGAGTGGTTCTCGAATGGCGTCGGCATCGCCGTCGAGGGCAACAATCCCCGGCGGGTCGTAACGAGGTTTGATCAGCACGCCGCGACCGTAGGCGCTGCGGAGTCACGTTCGCAGCGACGATCCGACCGCGACGCGTCAACCGCCGAGGATGTCGAGGCGGGCGGCGATACCGGCGAGCAGTTCGAGATCATGGTCGGGGCGATGCACCGAGTCGGGATGCGTCGCGGCGCAGGCGATGCGGCCGCGCAGCTTCAAGAACATCGCGGCGTTGTGGCGGTAGCCGGGCACCGGAGCGCGGAACGTCAGTTGGCCGAGATACTGCAGCACATCGTTGATCTCGTAGAAACGGGCCTCGTCGCCTGCGGCCCACGCGGCGTCGCGTGCTGCGAACGCCTCGGGCGCGAAGGCTGACAGCCCGAGCAGGTAGTCGCTGCCCCATCGCACCATGTCGATCGCGAGGTCATTGCCGGTCAACAGTCGGAAGTCCGGTCGGCGCTCGTCTCGCCGCGACAAGCGTTGCCACTCGAGCGAGCGTTCGAGCGAACTGTGTTTCAAGCCGACGAGCTTCGGTTCGTCGAGCAGCGCTGCGAACACGTCGAGCGAATAGATGCGGCCCGCGGGATGGAACATCGGGCCGAGTTCGAACCCGTAGAACTCGTCGACGTCGCGACCCAAGGCCGTGTGCGCCGCGACCGTCTCGTCGTCGCCGAGGGCACCGAGACCGTGGCTGGGAAACACGATCGGCGTGCCTCCAGCCGCGGTGATGCGCTCGAACTCGGAGCGGTAGGCGTCGAGCGCGAACTGCGATCCCGGAAGGTCTGGGGCATGCGCGCCGGCAAGAAACGGCACGCCGAGGTGACCGGTGATCGCCAGCACCTCCGCCTTGTGCTGTGGCAGCAGCACCGGACCGAACCCCGTGTCCATGTTCACGGCGGGAACCAGACCGGCGGCAACAGTCGCGCCGAGGAGCGCATGGAACCCGACCCAGTCGATGTCGCCGGTCTCGCCGAACGGCAACAACACCGCCGACATCCCGACGATCGTCCGCCTCCGCCGCTCTTCCACACCACCACCTTAGGTGCGTCGATAGAGCCCGAATTACGGACCCTATCGACGCACCTCGTTTCGGAGGGTGGCGGCGTCGGCGGGGAAGTTGGCGGGGTCGTCGGCGGCGACGAACTCGAGGAACGCGGCGCGTGGTCCGGCGAGGCCGGCCGGCCGCGCAACCGTCGCGACCGCGTCGAACACTGCACGCCAACGTTCAGCGCCTTCGGCGAGCGGGCGACGAGCGACGGTCGGCGTCGCCGTCCATTCGTACACGTGCAGGTTCGCGAGGTGTGGTCCGAGGAGCAACACGTCGGCCACGTCGTCACCAATCGTTCGCTCCGAGATCCAGTACGGCGGCTGCCAGTAGGTGAGCAGATTCGCCGCGTCGACGTCGTCGAGCAGCGCCTGCGTCGACGTCACCGTCTCGGTCAGCGTGCCGCCGTGGAACTCCAGCGCGAGCACGGCACCCCGTTGCTCGGCGAGCGCGGCGGCGCGACGCAGCGCAGCCACGACGTCGGACCGTCGGGTGTCTGCCTCGGTGACACCGAACGGCGTCCACACCCGGATCGTGCCCGCTCCGATCGCGGCGGCCGTGTCGATCACTGCCACGATCTCGTCGTCACCTACATCGGCCCCGCCGGCGAACAGGTAGGAGCCGTAGGTGACCTCGAGACCTTCGCTCACCGATCGGGCCCGGCGCGCCGCATCGAGGTCACCCGGCGGTACGTGCACGTCGGCACCCCACTCGATCGCGCCGAGTTCGTGCTCGCGCACCATCGCCGCGATTCGTTCGACTGCGCAATCCCGAAACGTGACCGAGCACAGCCCAGGAATGATCATGCGATCCGATCCAGGTCGCCTTGGGTGACTTCGTACCGCAGCGGTTCGCCACGCCCGAACCGCTCGATCTCATCGATAGCGAGATCGGCCATGCGCGACAGTTCGGTCCCGATCGATCCAGCAACGTGCGGGGTCACGAACACGTTCGGGAGCGCCACCAACGGGTGTTCCGCAGGGACGGGCTCAGGATCGGTGACGTCGAGAATCGCGCTGATGCGACCGGCCGTCAGCCGCTCGAGCAACGCATCCTGATCGACCAGCGCGGGTCGGGCCGTGTTGATGAACACAGTGCCGTCGCGCATCGCAGCGATCTGCTCGGCACCAATCATCCCGCGGGTCGGCGGAATATCCGGCGCGTGCACACTCACGACATCGACGGTCGCGCACAATCGCGTCAGATCGCGTTCGATCTCCACGCCGAGCGTCGCGGCTTCCGCATCGGTGAGATACGGGTCGTACACCGCGACGTCGAGCGAGTACGGGCGCAGGAGGTCGATGACGAGGCGCCCGATGAACGATGCACCCACGATCCCGATCCGTTTCGCGACGTTGCCCAGCGGGTTCGGAAACGGCAAACGCAGGCTCGGGTCGCGGGTGCGTTCGCGCCAGAGCAGCACACCTTTGTTGGCAAGCACGATCATCGCGACCGTGTACTCAGCAACCGGAACCGCGTTCGCGGCCGCCGCGCTCGTGACGCGAACACCGCGCTCCCAAACGGCGTCGGTGACTTGCCACTTCACGGTGCCCGCAGCGTACGCAAACAGCCGCAGATTCGGCGCGACGCTGAGAACGTCGGCGGTCAGCGTCGGACAGCCCCAATGCCCGAGTAACACGTCGCAGTCAGCGAGCAGTTCACGCGCGCGTTGGTCGTCGAGCAGGACGAGGGGCTGGGGATCGACGATGTCGCCGAGGGTTGCGAGCCGTTCGATTTGCGCCGTCGAGAACGCACTCGGGCCGAGCCCGTCCATCATCGCCAGCGCGATCTTCACGACCGTCGACCTCCACGAGCTTGTTCAGCGGCCCGTTTCGCGGCGGTGAGCGCGCGCCGTTCGGGCATCTGCTTATAGAAGTCGTCGAGCGGGTAGCAGCCCGAGACGAGGCTGTTGCGTGGCGCGGTCGTGCAGTCAGAGAACGTTCGACACAGCCGCTCGCGCGCGACGTCGACACCGGTAACGACGTCGCGCGGAAGTTCGGGGTAGCTCAACACGCCGCGGCCGTAGCCGATCATCGCGACACCACCGTCGACCAGCCCCGCGCTGATGTCGGGCAACCACTCCTGGAGGTAGGACGCGCCGGTTGCCACGATTCGTAGCTGCGGATGGACGCTGGCGAGATCACGAGCGACGTCAAACAAGCGCGCGACCTCGTGCAGCGGATCTCGTGGGGGCAGATAACCGTCGCTCGGCGGAAAGTACGCGGGTCGCTGCGCGTGCGGGCAGTAGTAGGGGCTCCCGGCGGTGACACACAGCAGCTCGACGCCGGCCGCGACCAGATGGTCGGCGAGCTCGTGCGACTCGGAGAGGTCGATGCCCACGCCGCTGCCGTCGCCGCCGAACGCGAATGGGTAGTCGTCAGCGATCGGTACGCCTCGACCATCGTCGCCGGCGACATGCGGTGCCAGATCGAACGCCGACAACCGCATACCTATGTGCAGTTCCGGTGCGTCGCGGCGGATACCCGCGACAACCTCGTCGAAGAACCGCAATCGGTTCGACAGCGACCCGCCGTAGCGCCCCGGTCGAGCGAAACCCGCAAGCAACTCGTGCAGCAAGTAACCGTGGCAGTGCTTCACGTCGACGAAGTCGAACCCGGCGTCACGCGCGACGACCGAGGCACGCACGAAGTCGCCCACGAGATCGTCGAGTTCGGTGTCGGTGAGGACCGAGTCGTCGGTCACTCCGACCCGGTCGTCGAGAAACGGGTGTCGGAACACGATCCGAGGCTCGAACGCGCCCGTCGGGCGCGCCCAGCGTCCCGAGTGGGTGAGTTGCAACCCGATCATCGGTGGTTCACCATGCGACGCGTCGAGCGTGATGGCTCGTAACTCGGTGAGGTCGGCGAGTGACTCGGGCCCGATGCAGAGTTGGCGGGGGTTCGCCCGTCCGTCGGGCCGGACCGCCACAGCTTCGCCACCCCAGATCAATGCCGCGCCGCTCGCGCCGAACCGTTCCCAGCGTCGACGGACGAGATCTGTGGAACGCCCGTCGGTCGTGCCGTCCCACCCCTCCATCGGGAGCACGGCGAACCGGTTGGCCAGCGAATGTCCGTGCACCTCGATCGGTCGGGCGAGCATCGCACGATCGCCAATCGGGAGCGACGTGGCAATCCCGAGCGACTGCACATGAGTTGCGAAGTCGTTGCGATCGCGCAATCGCTTGATCTGCACGATCCGATCGGTCATGGGTTGATCCTCGCGCGCGAGGCTGGCGGCATGGCGACTCCCGAACTGGTGCGCGGCGAGGACGGCAGGCGACGCTGTGGCTGGGGAACGTCAACGCCCGACTACGTCGACTACCACGACCACGAGTGGGGTCGGCCCGTCACGGGCGACACCGCCGTGCTGGAACGCATCTGCCTCGAGGGATTCCAATCCGGCCTGTCGTGGCTCACGATTCTGCGCAAGCGCGACAACTTTCGGACGGCGTTTCGTGGGTTCGATCCCACGACCGTCGCGGCGTTCGGCCGCCGTGACGTCACTCGGTTACTCGGCGATGCAGGGATTGTCAGGCACCGCGGCAAGATCGAAGCAACGATCGGGAACGCTTGCGCCGTCGTCGCTATGCACGAAGCCGGCGAATCGTTCAGCGACTTCGTGTGGTCGTTCGCCCCAACCGGTCGACGCAAGGCCCCGCGTACTTGGGCCGACATCGCAGCGAAGACCGCCGAGTCGACTGCGCTGTCGAAAGCACTCCTTGCGCGCGGTTTTCGGTTCGTCGGCCCGACGACGATGTACGCGGCGATGCAGGCGATGGGCGTCGTCAACGACCACTTCGCAGGCTGCCACGCTCGCTGACGCCCGCAAGCGCTCAGAGACGACGGCCAGCAAACGCCAACAGTCGGTCGGCGATCGGCGCGTCGTCGGCAACTGGCTGCGCGGCGTCGAAGACTCCAGGGACGCGGAGTTCCGGACCCACCATCTGCTGGCCCATGGCGAGCGCGTCCTCGAGCATCGCGAGGTCTTCGATCGGCTGATCGGTCGCGCGGGCGAGATCGGCCGCGTGGGTTGCCACGTCGAAGATCGCAATGTTGAGTGCGACGCCCGCCGGCATCTCACCGAAGGGCAAGTTGACGAGTTTGTCGAGCACGCCGGGAATTCCGAACGCCGCCATCGCCCGGGTCGAGGCAGTCTTCCAGGCACCTTGGGGATCCGAGCCGAGGTTGTCGCCGCCCATCAGTCGAGCAAGTTGCTCATCGGGTACCGAACCCTGCTCGGCCGAGATCGCAAACAACGTGGCCCCACCCGTGATGTGGTTGACGAGGTCGCGGGCGGTCCAGCCCTCGCACGGGGTCGAACGTTCGAGCAGATCGCCGGTCGTGTTGTCGACGAGTCGGGTCGTTTCGGCCACCACGCGGCCGAGGAGTGCAACGTTGTCCATGATTCCCTCCGGATCGTTGAACGGTCACTGGTCATTCGCCGTGCCCACCCGCACCGGATCACCGTGTCGAGCGATCTCGATCGGAGCTCGCTCGCTCAGTCGCCGGGCGGCGGCACCTCGGCCAGCATGGCCTGCGCGTAGGCCGTGAGCGTTCCGTTGTCGACGTAGATGTGCTGCGTACCGGCGTGGATGTCGCGAAAGCAGCGTTGCATCACGCCGGGTCGCAACCCAGCGCTGCCCGCCCACGTGTACGCGAACCGCGCGGCGTCAGCGGCGATCTTGGTGGCGTAGGTCGTCACCGCGCGCATCCGCTGCTGTTGGAGGTTCGTCGCGGCACCGGTCGTTCGCGCGGTTGCGTCGGCGTCGGCGAACGCTTCGAACACACCTGCACGCGCCGACCGCATGGCGGCGTCGTGCATCGCGAGTTCGTACTGGAACAGTTGTTGCGCGCTGATGGGTTCGAACGCGGCCATCCGAGTTCGGCGCGCGGCGAGCGCAGTGATCTCGTCGATTGCTCGCCGGCCGACACCGAGCGCAAACCCGGCATGCCCGGCGGAGGTGATGGCGAACAGGCCAATCCGGAACCCGGGTCCGCCGCGCTGTTGTTGCCACTCCAGCAACGAGAACGTGAAGTCTTCGGGTACGAACACGTCGTCGACGACATAGTCGTAGGAACCGGTTGACGTGAGTCCGAGCACATCCCAGTTACCACGGAAGTCCACTTGCGCTCGCGGAATGAGCACCACGCGCATTGCAGGCAACCCGGACTCGGCGTTCAGCGGCGTTCCGGCATCGTCGACTTCGATCGTGCCTGCGCCGATGTGGGTTGCATGCGCGCAACCTGAACCGAACTGGTAGCGGCCATTGACGACGAAACCGCCGTCGACCCGCCGGGCGGTGCCGACGGGACCGAGCATCCCCGCGTGAATCCCACGAACGCCTTCGGTGAACATCGCGCGCGCCGCGGGCTCCCCCGTGTAGATCGCCGCGAAACAGCTCGACGTCGCGTTCGCCATCGCCGACCATCCGGTCGAACCGTCCGCACGCGCGAGTTCCTCGAAGATCGCCAGGGCGGTGACGATGTCGGTTTCGAGGCCACCGAGTGCTTCGGGGACCAACGACCACAGCACGCCGGTGTCGGTCAACGCATCGACGACTGGCTTCGTCGTCGTGGTGTCGCGTTCGGCCACGGCGGCTTCGGCCTCGATCACTGGAGCGATCGAGCGAGCCCGGTTCAGAAGATCCTGGTCGATTGTGAAGGTCATGAGAATTCCGGAATCACGTGCTTGCCCACCAGTTCGATCGTTTGCATGACCTGTTCGTGTTCGATGTCGTATGGGTTGACGAGACAGAGCAACAAGTCGACGCCAGCGTCTTCGTAACGCTTGCACTGTTCGATGGCATCGTCGGGGGTGCCGCACACGCACGCGTTCATGTCTTGGAGAATCTCGAGCGTCAAGAGATCGAGCGATCCGTCGTCGTCGTGTTGCTTCATCTCGCCTGCGTAGTGGTAATTCCCGAGATCTTGCTTGCGCTCGTCCATCCAGCCGGCCAGTTGGCCGATCATGCGGGCACCGACCTTCGGATACCACTCGAAGCTGTTCCGAGCGACACGCGTGGCTTCCTCACGAGTTGGTGCGACATTCATCATCGTGAACGTTGCCGCTTGGTTGTTCACGAACATCCCGAGCGGGTTCGTACAGCCGTCGATGGCTTCGCGGTAGAGCGCGATCTTGCGGCCGATCTCCTCCGGCGGAACTCCGACCGCGAACGAGCAGAGGCCAAGGCCGAGTTCCCCGACCTGCACGTGCCCTTCATCGCTGGTCGTAGCACCGAAGATCGGTGGATGCGGATCTTGGTACGGCTTGGGTAACACCTGACGACGCGGCAACGACCAGTGCTTGCCATCGAACTCGGCATACTCGTTGGTCCAACAGTTGACGATGTGACCGATGGCCTCCTGCCACATCTCGCGAGTCTCCGCCGGGTCGATACCGAACCCCTCCATCTCGATGCGGGTCGCCGACCGGCCGGTGCCGAAGTCGACGCGTCCGCCCGAGATGAGGTCGAGGACCGCGGCCGACTCAGCCGAGCGCACCGGGTGGTTGTAGGGCTTGGGCATGAGGCGCACGCCGTAGCCGAGACGCATGTGCTGGGTCCGGCTTGCGATCGCGCCGTAGAGCACTTCGGGGTTCGAGCAGTGCGAGTACTCCTCGAGAAAGTGGTGTTCGACCGTCCAGAACGCGTGCCATCCGAGGGAATCAGCGCGCACCGCTTGCTCGAGCGTGTTCTGATAGGCCGCCCGCTCCTTGTCGCGGGTGAACGGCGCGACGACCGGAATCTCGTAGAACAGGGCGAACTTCACGCGGGTCTCCTCGTTCGATTGGGCGCGAGGCCTTGGACGATGTGGTCGTGAACGAACTCACGGACTGCTTCGGCGTCGTCGAGGTCGACGACCACTGACGGCATGAGCGTGAGTGACAGCAGCATGCGAACGATCCATTCGGCCGCCCGACGCGGGTCGGGTGACCGACGGATCTCACCGCGCGCGCTCGCTTCGTCGAGCAGCGGGATCCAGAACTCGACCCACCGTTCGACAAGATGCTCGGTACGGGCCGTGAGCAGCGTTGCGAGCAGGCTGTCGTCGTTGGCCAACGCGAGCGTGAACGTGTCATCGCGTCGATGGGTCGTGATGAACACGGCGGCTTCGCCGACTTGGGTTGCCAGGGTCCGACGACGGCGAACCGCCGCCTCGCTCTCGGCGACGAAGCGCTCCGCGGTGCGTTCGAGTACTGCGTCGACGAGTGCTTCGCGATCGGCGAAGTACCGGTAGACCGAACCGCGAGACACGCTCGCGGCGCTGGCGGCGTCGGCCATCGACCAACGCCGTAAGCCGAACCGGCGCACGCACGCTTCTGCACCCGCGAGGATGCGCTCGCGCGTCAGCAGTTCCGGCTGGTCGAGGGTGGTGGTCACGTCTACTCCGGCGACAGTACGACTGAACAGTTTCTATCAAACTGTTCAGTCCGCGTCCAGCGCCACCAGAGCCACGTTCCGGCTCGGCGGCCACGGCCTCAGCTGGCAGTGGGACCGGCCTGCCGCCGCGACGGCGTTGCGGAGTACGTCAGCGACGGTGCGCAAGCCATGCCGCGAACAACTGCGTGTAGCGGCCGTCCGCGGCGACCAGCTCGTCATGGGTGCCGTACTCGAGCAGGCCACCGCCGTCGATCACCGCGACCCGATCGGCCCGGGCGGCGGTCGACAGACGATGCGCGACCACGACGACGGTTCGGCCCTCCATCAGCGCTTCGAGTGCAGCTTCGACCGCATGCTCGGTCCCGGGGTCGAGATTCGAGGTGGCTTCGTCGAGCACGAGGATCGTCGGGTCGGCGAGTGCCGCTCGTGCCAACGACACCAACTGCCGCTCCCCCGCCGACAAACGCGACCCGCCCTCACGAACCTCGGTGTCAAGTCCGTCCGGGAACGCCGCGAATCGTTCACGGATTCCGAGCGCATCGAGCGCCGCGTCGACATCGGCGTCGCTCGCGTCGGGTCGACCGATACGAACGTTCTCGCGCAACGTTCCTGCGAACAAATGGCCTTCCTGCGGCACGACACACATGCGTTCGCGCAACGACCGCAGGGTGACGTCGCGAAGGTCAACATCGCCGATCGTGATCGATCCGGCGCGCGGGTCGTAGAACCGCGCCAACAACTTCGCCAACGTGCTCTTGCCTGCCCCAGTGGGGCCGACCAGCGCGACTCGTTCGCCGGCACCGATGATCATGGACACGTCGCGCAACACGAGTTCGTCGTTGTAACCGAACGACACACCGTGCACCTCGATCGCACCTGGCTGAGCCGGCAAGTCGAACGCCCCGGGCTTGTCCGCAACGCTCGCCTGCGTGTCGAGCAGCCCGAACAGCTTGTCGAGCGCCGCGCCAGCCGACTGCACGGTGTTGAAGAATTGGCTCAACTGTTGGATCGGCTCGAACAAATTGTTGAGGTACAGCACGAACGCGCCGACGGTTCCGATCGTCACGACGTCGTCGTGCACCAACGCACCGCCGAGCCCGATGATCAACGCGGTACCGAGCACGCCCGTGAACTCGACCGTCGGGAAGTACTTCGCCGACACGCTCACGGTACGGAGGTTCGAGCGGTACTGCGCTTCGTTCGTGCTGTGAAAGCGCGATGTCGCACTCGTCTCTCGGGCGAATGCCTGTACGACCCGAATGCCCTCGAGGCTCTCCTGCAGCGTGCTCATGTTCGTCGAAATCCGGTCGCGTACCTCGAGGTAGGCCGTGTTCGAGACTCTCCGGAACCACCGACTCGCGAAGTAGACGGGCGGGACGAGCGCCAGCGTCACCAACGCCAGTTCCCAACTGATCAGCAAGATGACGATTGCGGTGCCGACGAACAACAACACGTTCTGGACCATGAGCACGAGGCCCTGGCTGACGAGCTCCTGCAATGCGTCGATGTCGGAGGTCATGCGGGAGACGAGCCGGCCTGTCTTCTCGCGTTCAAAGAAGTCCATCGACAGGTTCATCAGGTGACGAAACACATGGCCGCGCAGCCAGCGCAAGAAGCTCTCGCCCAAGCGGGCGACCATGCGGGTCACTGCGCGGCCCAGGACGAGACCGGCGAACGCCAAACCGAGATATCCCAAGACCGCCGCATTGAGCGCGCCTGCGTCGCGGCGTCGGATGCCCTCGTCGATGCCGTACTTCACCAGCGTCGGTCCCGCCACCAGGGCGGCGACTTGCACCACGATCACCAGCGCGGCGTTACGGATCTGACCTCGCCACGGCGTGAGCAATGGCCACAAGCGCCGCATCACCCGACGCGCGTCGTCGCGCGTCAATTCCTGGTCTGGCACTCCGTCGGCCCAGTGTCCCTGGCCTCTCACACCGACCCGCCTCGGCGTCGCATCTCGGCTCGCAACACGGCGGCCGAGCCCTCGTCGTCGACGTGGTCTTCGATGTCGTCGACCTCGGCACGCGCAAGCACCTGGCGATAACGAGCGTTCGTTGCCAACAAATCGTCGTGAGTTCCTTCGGCGACGATGACACCTTGATCGAGCAACACCACTCGGTCGGCCAACGCAATGGTCGCCGGTCGATGCGCAATGACGATCGTGGTCCGACCGGTCATCACCGTGGCGAGCGCAGCTCGGATTTCGTGCTCCTTGCTCGGGTCGACCGACGACGTCGCGTCATCGAGGATCAGTACACGCGGATCCGCGAGCACTGCCCGTGCGATCGCCAACCGCTGTCGCTGACCGCCGGACAACGTGTAGCCGTGTTGGCCGACCAGCGTGTCGTACCCGTCGGGCAATCGAGAGACGAACTCGTCGGCGCCCGCGAGTTGCGCCGCGCGGCGTACCGCTTCGATCGACGCTTCGGGATCAGCGAATGCGATGTTGTCGCGTACGGATTCGGAGAACAAGAACGTGTCTTCGAACACGAGTCCGATCGCCCGGCGAAGTTCGTGAAGCCCGAGGTCGCGCACATCGATGCCGTCGAGGAGCACCGACCCCCCGGTGACGTCGTAGAACCGAGGGATCAACCGCGCGACGGTCGTCTTGCCCGATGCCGTCGCACCGACGAGGGCGACTGCCTCCCCCGGATGAATCGTGAGATCGATGCCGCGCAGCACCGGCACGGTCGGGTCGTAGCCGAACTCGACCCCGACGAAGCGCACTGCGCCTCCCGCATGGGGCAGTCGCGCGCCCGCCGGACGATGCGCGATGACTGGTTCGGTGGCGAGCACCGAATCGATGCGGGCTGCTGCCGCGATCGCGCGCGGAATCTGCCCGAGCAGCATCCCGATCATGCGCAACGGCCAGATCAGCATGAGCACGTAGAAGTTCGCGGCCAGCACATCGCCGACGGTGAGCTGGCCATCGAGCACTTGATGACCGCCGTACCAGAGAATGCCGACCAGTCCGAGCGTCGGCAGCAAGTCGATCAACGGGAGAAACCACGCGCGCAGATAAGCCGCGGCGATCGAACGTTCGTAGACGCCGTCGGCTTCACGGTCGAGACGTTCGAGTTGGCGGCGTTCGGCTCCGAAACCCTTGACGACGCGAATCCCGCTGACACTTTCTTCGACGACGCCGGACAACTCGGCCAACTTGGTCTGCTGCGCCATCCCGATCGGGAACATCCGGTGCGAGAACCGCATTGCCGCGATCTGCAACATCGGCAGCGTCGCCAAGGCAAACAGCGCCAGCAACGGATCGCGCAAGAACAGGATCACCGCGACCGCAATCATCGTGAGGGTGCTGGCGATGGTGAGCGGAATCAGGAGCACGACGTTTTGGACCTGCGCGATGTCGCTGTTCGCGTTGGCCATGAGTTGACCGGTCTGTGCCTGATCGTGGAACGCGAAGTGCAGGCGCTGCAGGTGTGCAACGAGGCGCATGCGCAAGTCGGTCTCGACCCGGAGCGCAAGTCGAAAGGCGGCATAACGACGCACGCCGGTGAACACCGCCTGCACCCCACCGACGCCGAGGAGGAGGTACACCCAAAATCGCAGTCGGCCATCGTTGTCCTCGATGCCCCGGTCGACGGCCATCCCCGTAATGCGAGGGACCGCGACCCGCGCCGCGGTCCAAACGAGTCCGGCGGCGATCCCCATCACGACCCAAGCCCGATGCGGCCGGACTGCGTCGACCATCAAGCGTCGCCCCGCAGCGCGGTCGAGACCGGACAGTTCGTCGTCGGACACGGGCGGGTAACTCCGATGCAAGCGGAACAGGGCCGCGGAGGATACCAATCGGGTCGGAACGCAGCCCGACGATTTCGGTCAGAAGAGTTCGGCGACGAGTTCGCTGAGCGCCGCTCGCTCGGCATCGTCGCGTGGGTCGCCCACGAAGATCGCGCACCGAGCGCCGGACGCCAGGAGCGATGCCGCGAGGCGCCCGAGCGCACCGGCGTCGTCACCGACCAACACCACTGCTCCGCCATCGTCAATGATCGCCCGAGCGAGTTCGGCACCGCTCGGCGTGTCCGCGTTTGTCACGACAACAACCCGACCGGCCAGATTGGCGTTTGCTCGTACGGCCACGACCGACGACAGTACGCGCCGATGACGAGCGCGACCACCACCCGGCCAATCGTCGTCGCTCGTTCGATCCGAGGCGTTGCCGACGGCTTCGTGAGCGCGCTCCTCGCTCAGTACCTCGATCGACTCGGCTTCAGCGGGACACAGATCGGTGCGATCGTGACCGGAACACTGCTGGGCTCCGCGGCGCTGACATTGTTGACCGGGTTGCGGTGGGGACACCTCGATCCGCGCCGACTTCTCCTCGGCGCGTGCGTCCTCATGGCCGCAACGGGCTTTGGGTTCGCAACTGTCACGCGGTTCTGGCCGCTGTTGGTCGTCGCGGTGATCGGCACGCTCAACCCGTCAGCAGGCGATGTCAGCGTCTTCCTCCCCGTCGAGCAGGCCGCGATTGCTGACCGAACGGTTGAATCCGAGCGCCCGCGCCGGTTCGCGTGGTTCAACCTCGCCGGTGGCCTCGGTGCCGCGCTCGGCGCGCTCGCCAGCCCGCTACCGAGTTGGCTGGCCCGACGCAACGGCTGGGACGTGGCGGCGACCGAACGAGGAGCGTTCGGCGTGTACGTCGTCGCCGCGCTCGGCGCCGCGATCGCCTACCGAACGATGGTTGCGGCTCGCCATTCCACCGTTGGGCCGCGGGCCCCGTTGCGCGAATCTCGAGGGATCGTGGTGCGGCTCGCCCTGCTGTTCTCGCTCGACTCAGCAGGGGGCGGACTCGCGATTCACGCGATCCTCGTGCTGTACCTGCATCAGCGATTCGACCTCGACGCCGGAGCAATCGGGGCCACGCTGTTCGGAATGAGTCTGCTCGCGTCGGGTTCTCAGTTGCTTGCGCCGCGCGTCGCCGCTCGCATCGGACTCGTACGGACGATGGTGTATACCCATCTCCCGGCCAACGGATTCCTCGTGCTCGCCGGGCTCGCTCCATCGGCGCCGATCGCGGTCACGTGCCTGCTTCTTCGGGCCAGCGTGAGTTCGATGGACATCCCCGTACGCCAAGCGCTGGTGATGCGTGTCGTGACGCCAGCCGAGCGCGCGGCCGCCGCCAGCGTGACCAACGTGCCGCGCTCACTCGCCGCCGCGACCACACCCGCATTCGCCGGCTGGCTCCTCGACCGCTCGGTCATCGGCTGGCCGCTCGTGATCGCCGGCCTGATGAAGATCGCGTACGACCTCCTGTTGCTGGCTCAACCGATCGACCGCGACTGAAGCCCCACGCGCCCTTCTGAGCCGATTCAGCTCCGGACGGTGCGGAGTTCAGGTCACAGGTGGGTCAGGCGGCGGAGCGGAGAACATCGAGGATCTCGTCGCCAACGAGTTCATCGTGTTGGAGCAACGCATCGCGCAACGCCACGACGAGGTGACGGTGCTCGTCGAGCAACCGGCGCACCTCGCTCTTTTGCTGGTCGAGAATGCGTTCGACCGCCGTGCGGGCGTCCTCGTTCGAGAGCACCTTGCCGACGATTCCCATCGTGTACGGACCACTCTCGATCGCTTCGTAGCTCACGAGCGATCCGGCCATCCCGAAGGAACCGACCATGCGTGCCGCAATGGTGGTCGCGTGCGCGAGATCCGACGACGGACCCGTTCCCGATTCACCGAAGAACAACTCTTCGGCGACCATGCCGCCAAACGCGATCTGGATCGACGTCATCAGCTCTGAACGAGTCCGCGTCCAACGCTCTTCGGTGTCGGAGTGCGCAAGTAGGCCGAGGGCGTCGCGTCGTTTGATCACCGAGAGCACCTCGAGCTTGTGCGTGTCGGCTGACTGGAGATGCGCGATCACTGCATGACCAGCTTCGTGCGTCGCGATCGTCAGCTTTTCGCCATCGGTGTACTCGACCGGTTGTTTCAACCCGATCTCTTCGGTCATCTTCGCCTGGTGGATGTCGTCCCAGTTCATGGCTTGACGTCCGTCGCGCAGACACCAGACCAGCGCTTCGTCGAAGATGTGTTCGATCATCACCGGCGAGTACCCGACGGTCAACGCCGCCAACTGGTCGCGGCGGTCGTCGCGGTCGAGTTCGGGGTGGTGCGCCTTCTTCCCGAGGTAGTAGTCGATGATCTCGCGGCGTCCGGACCGGTTCGGCAGCCCGAAGTGGATCGATCGATCGAAACGACCCGGGCGCAGCAGCGCCGGATCCAAGTCGGCAGCCCGGTTGGTTGCACCGATCACCAGAATGTTCGGCATGTCCGCCGGCGCCTTCTGGATTTGTCGCGCCGCGGGCAAGAACCGGTTGACCCGATCGGTCCACAAACTGCGGAGCCGTGAGGCCAACGTCGGCGCCTCGAACGACTGCAGTTGGACGAGGAGCTCATTGACGACCCCGGTAATTCCCTCGCTGACCGCGTTCCGTTCGATGCCACGGGCCGGAACGGTCGTGACCCCAGTCGATCGTTGCATGCCGGAGCGAGAAGCGGCGATTGCATCGAACTCCTCGATGAAGCCGATCGCACCGCCTTCTTCTCGTGCGGCGCGGCGCAGATCCTTGAAGAACGAACGGATCTTGCGGTTCGTCTGGCCGTAGTACATCGACTGGAACGCCGACGCGGACACGAACAAGAACGGCACGCCGGCCTCGCGCGCCATCGCCTTTGCCATGTAGGTCTTCCCGGTCCCCGGCGGACCTTCGAACAGAATCGCCTTGCGAGGATTACCACCCATCCGATCTCGGAAGGTGCGATACGCAAGAAACAGGTTCAGCGTCTTGACGATCTCGTCCTTCACGATGCCGAGGCCGACGACATCGTCGAGTCCGACCGTGATCTCGCTGGGCTGGTAACGAACGTGGGGTGACTTCCCCGCCATGAGCAACGGCACGAGCGCTGCGAATGCCACGACCGTGACGAGGATGATCGCCGGAGTGAGTTGCTTCTGGTTGTCGGTGTAATGCCACGTAAACGGCAGCATCGACTGGTCGGTGAGGATGCGGTACCAGAGCCACACCGCGATTGGGAGCAACCATTTCCCGACCCGCGAAATCCGTCGACGACGCGACAGTTCGCGCTGGCGCGTGACGTCGACGTCGCCGGTAACGAGTCGGTCACGACCGATGTCGAGCAGTGCCTCGACCGATCCCGACGACGTTGCCGTCGCGATCGCATCCAACCCGTCGACTTCGACGGCGCGGTCGACCCGCTCGTGTTGACCCAGCCACTCAGACATCCTCGGTGGTTTCGGCGCGAATCGGTCGGAACTGGAGCGCGATCGACCTCGGGCGACCTCCGATAGCGTCGCCGGAGTGGAGCCGAACCGACGCGATCGCGACATCCTCGTCGATCAGGAGCGACTTCGCTTCTCCCAGGCGGTCGTCGCCGTTGGCGCGCTGGCGGCTTTCGTGTTTCAGATCCCCGTGCTCGTATTGCTGCTGGCCGGGGCCGAGCTCGTGGCAATGGGGCCGGTGCCGGCTCGCGACGTGCTGGCCATGCCGTACGACCGTTGGCTCGGTCCCCGACGCGGCCCACGGCGACCGTCCGAACCCATCGGTCGGTCCCGCCTCGTCCGGGTCACGACCATCATCACCCTCGGCGCCGCCGGATTTTGGTGGCTCGTCGGCGCGCTCGGTCTCGGTGAGCTGTTCACGCTTGTCGGCGCGGGCATCGCGGGGGTCTACGCGACCACTGGCATCATCGCCATCGCCAGCTTGGTCAACGGCGCGCGGGGCGTGCTTCGCCGGCGCGCCGACCGCGGCTGATCTCGAATCCACCGACGATCGATCCGGCCACGACGAAGGCGAGCCACCAGGCCTCGCCGCGCGGCGCGGTTGCAATGAGCGCCGCGGCGATCAGGACCAGGTTCCGAGCGATGGTTGCCGTCCCGAGCGGAGTTTCGCCCCCGCCAAAGCACGGGCACGGACTCCGGACGCCGCGCCGCACCGTCACCGCCACGAAAACGGTGAAGACGACGAGCAATCCGAGCGCGACGACTGCCGACCACGGAGTACGGCGCTCCATGACGAGGCCGAACGCGGTGAACAGTTCGACCACCGCGAGCGAATCGCCGAGGCCCGGTGCGAGACCCAGTTCGACCATCGAGGCACGAGTCGCGGGTCGATCGCGTAACTTCGCGACCCCGGAGCGCACGAACGTCGCCGCAACACACCCGGAGGCGACCGCCGCAGCGGCCGCGCTCAGGTCCACCGGCTACTGCTCGAAGCGGCCGTATCCCCCGCGGAAGAACGCCAGCGGCTGGCCATGCTCGCGCTGACCGAGTTCGACCACGCGGCCGACGACGATCACGTGATCTCCGCCGTCGTAGCGATGCTCGATTTCGCAGTCGGCGTAGGCCAACGCCGAGGCGAGTACCGGTGACCCAGTGACGCCTGGCTGCCATTCGACTTGTGTGAATCGATCACCGGGCGACGCGAAGATCCGACACGTTGCCTCGCCGTCGTCGGGGAGAACGTTGACGCAGAATCGACCGGCCGCATCGATCTTCGGCCACGAACTGCTCGATCGGGCGGCGCAGAACAGCACGAGCGGCGGGTCGAGCGACACGCTCGTAAACGAGTTCGCCGCCAGGCCTGCGGGTTCGCCGTCGTGCATCGCGGTGATCACGGTGACTCCCGTGAGGAAGCTGCCCATCGCCGACCGCATCGCGGCGGGTTCGGGAGCGATGCCGCGTTGCAGATCTGTCATGTCCGTGCCTCCAAGTCGACCTTGAGTCCCTCGGCCGCCGCGAACACGTCGGGCCCGTTAGTCCGATCCGATGCGTCGCGCGCCTCGAGGAGGATACGGTCGATCACGTCGTCGCCGTGGCTCGGACAGTGATGGAAGAGGGCGAGGCGACGCGCGCCGGCAGCGCGCGCGACGTGGACAGCGAAATCGAACGAACAGTGCCCCCAGTCGCGCTTGTGATCGAACTCGGGCGCGGTGTGTTGCGCGTCGTGGATCACCAGATCGGCACCGTCGCAGAGTTCGAGCACGGGATCCGAAATCCAGTCGTCGGAAACCGCACCGCAGCAACCTTGTCCGTGGTCGGAGACGTACGCGACCGAGACCCCGTTCCAATCCACTCGAAATCCGAGCGTCGGACCGACGTGCGGGACGAACCGCGATCGCACGACGGCATCCCCGATCGAGAAGTCGTCGTCGCCGGCATCGCAGAACTCGACGTTGCCGTGGAGTTGCTGCATGGTGATCGGGAAGTAGGGCGGTTGCATGATCCGACCGAACACTTCCCCGACCGGCCCTTCGGCTTGGCTCGGCGCGTACACGGTGAGATTCGAGTCCGGGTGATGCAGTGGAGTGAAGAAGGGCAAGCCCTGCACGTGATCCCAGTGCAAGTGCGTCAACAACGCGTGTCCTGTGAACCCGTGCGCGGCACCTCCGACCAACATGCCGAACGGAGTGAGGCCGGTGCCAAGGTCGAAGATGATCGGCGGGCCTTCGTCGACGCTCAGCGACACGCACGACGAATGGCCGCCGTAGCGCGCGTACTGCGGACCTGCGCACGGAGTGGAACCCCGCACGCCGTGAAACTCGACCCGCACCGGCAACCGCGACATCGGCGGCGCACCCTAGTGAACAGATTGCGATGCCGTCACCTGCCACCTGGTCGAACGTTGGATCCTTGCGTTACTGCGACACTTGACACCCTGTCACTCTCCCGACCACGATTCGCTTGGGCGGCTTCCAGCGGGAAGGCAAGAGAATGCGATCAGCACGATTCACGCGCGGCCTGATGGTCGGCGCATTGGTGGCGGGCGGGTTGTCTGCGGTGTCGATGAGCCAACGGGAGGCGGGCGCGGTTGACCCTCCCAATGTCGTCGTCATCATGACCGACGACCAGTGGTACGACTCGATGGCGTACATGCCGAAGACGAACGCCTTGCTCGCAGCGAACGGCGTGTCGTTCTCGAACTTCCACGTGTCGAACCCGATTTGTTGCCCGTCGCGCAGCACGTTCTTGAAGGGGCAGTACTCCCACACCCACGGCGTCGAGGGCAACAGTGCGGCGTCGTTGGGTGGCTTCGACTTCTTCGATGACACGAGCACGCTCGCGACCTGGCTCGACGGTGCCGGTTATCACACGACGATGATCGGCAAGTACCTCAACGGGTACGGCGGAGCGACAACGGCGACGTACGTGCCGCCCGGTTGGGACAACTGGAAGGTCGGCAACAACGGCTCGACCCAGTTGCTCTACGACTACACGATGAACGAGAACGGCACGACCGTCGCATACGGCAGCGCGCCTGAAGATTTCAAGACCGACGTCTTCGCCGACATGGCAACCGACAACATTGCCGCACAGGCGCCCGGTGGACCGTTCTTCATGACGGTCACCGCGACCGCCCCGCACGGCGAGTACAACGAGGACGGACAATCCGTTCGAGCGGCGCCCCGGCACGAAGGCATGTTCGCCAACGAGCCGTTCCCGGTGAAGCCGAACTTCAACGAGGCGAACGTTTCGGACAAGCCGGCGTCGATCGCGAACCTGAGCCTGCTCGATGTCGATCAGCAGGCAACGTACGCTCAGTCGTGGCGGGACAAGCTCGAGGGACTGCAGTCGGTTGATGACCTCGTCGAACGTGTCGTGAACGAGCTCGACGCGCAGGGCGAGCTCGAGAACACGGTGATCTTCTTCACCTCCGACAACGGGTTCTTCTTCGGCGAGCACCGGCTACCGTCCGGCAAGAACAAGGTGTACACCGAAGCAACGCGGGTCCCGTTGATCGTCAGCGGCGGCGCCTTCACCGGTGGCATCACCCGGTCGCAGATCGTCTCCAACATCGACCTCGCACCGACGATCGCTGCGATTGCAGGCGTCACGCCAGGGTTGCCCGCCGACGGCATTTCGCTGGTGCCGTACGCGACCAACGCGACCTACAAGGCGAACCGAGCGGTGCTGCTCGAGATCAGTCCGGCGAACGCGGCGACGTTCAATGCGATTCGCACGAAACGTTGGACGTATTCGTTGCTCGGGACCGGCGAGGAAGAGATGTACAACAACCTCACCGATCCGTATCAGCTCAAGAGCAGGCATGCGGTCGCGACGCAGCAGACGAAGAAGGCTGCGCTGGCCGCCGCACTCGATCAGCTCGACAGCTGCGCCGCGGCGACGTGTCAGGTGAACTTCGCCGGCTGAGCTGTACCCACGAGGCTGCGGAGTCGATCAGCCTGTCAACGCCCGCGAGATGGCGGCGGCAACGGCCGCCATCTCCGCGTCGTCGACGTAACGCTCGCGAGGCCAGAAGAAACCACGCAGCCCGTCTTTGCGGCGACGCGGCACGACGTGGACGTGGAGGTGGGGCACCGCCTGGCTGACGATGTTGTTGATCGCGATCCAGTGCCCTTCGGCAGTGAGCGCGTCCTGGATCGCGGCACCGATTCGTTGCACGGCTCCGAACACGGGGGTCAACGACTCCACCGCGAGCTCGGGCAGTGTGACGACATGAGGTTTCGGCACGACGAGCACGTGCCCCTTGAACACAGGGTGAATGTCGAGGAAGGCCAACACGTCGGGCTCGTCGAGCACGACGTGCGCAGGTGCGTCACCTGCGACGATGCGGCAGAACAGGCAGTCCGACAAGGGCGCGATCGGTCAGTAGGGCCGTTGGCGCGGCTTGGCGGCCTCGCGTTTGGGCACCATCACCTTGCGCCGGAAGTAACAGACCTCTTCGCCCCGCTGGTTGTAACCGAACGTCTCGACCGTGACCACCCCGCGGTCGGGTTTGCTCGACGATTCCTTCTTGTCGAGCACGTTGGTCTCGGCGTAGATCGTGTCGCCGTGGAACGTCGGACGCTTGTGCTGCAGCGTCTCGATTTCGAGGTTCGCGATGGCCAGACCCGAAACGTCAGGGACACTCATGCCAAGGACGATCGAGTACACGAGATTGCCGACGACGACGTTCTTCCCGAACTGGGTTTGCGTCTCGGCGTACCACGCATCGGTGTGCAACGGATGGTGGTTCATCGTGATCATGCAGAACAGATGGTCGTCGTACTCGGTGATCGTCTTGCCGGGCCAGTGCTTGTAGGTGTCGCCGGGCTCGAAGTCCTCGTAGTACCGGCCGAACGGGCGCTCATGAACGGTCATGCACGAAAGTCTGCCCGGTCCGGCGCGAGGCGGCGGAATCCGGGTGCTCTCGCGCTGAGAGCACCCGGAAGCGACACGTGGTTCAGCCGAGGCCGGTCAGGTCGACCTCGCATTCGGCGAAGATCGAGAAGATGTCCGAGAGCGCGTTGTCGACCTCGGGGTTGTCCTCGCCGGTCAGCAGCGTGTCGACGAAGGCCGCCTTGAACGCCTCGTTCTTCGCGAACGCATCGCCGATACACGTTGCTTGTTCGTCGCTGATTTCCGGGCCGTCCGAGCCCATCTGCGATGCGAGCATTTCGCCGAACGAGAAGCATTCGCCGCCAAAGATCACGTCGACGATCTCGACGGCCTGATCCTCGGAAAGGTCTTTCGCTACCGCCTCGAACTGGCTGTCGGTGTCGTCGGTTGCGATGTCTTCGGGCGTGACGCCAGCGTCCTGGATCGTGTCGACTCCCATGGCATCCACCATGCCTTCGGCCAGGCAGGTCGCTTGCTCGTCGTCGAACGGCGCGTCGTCGGCCTGCATGGACTCGGCGATCGCAGCGACGTATTCGTCACGCAGCCCGTCGTCGCCGGACGAACCGGAATCCTTCTCCGCGTCGCCGTCGGTTTCGGCACCGACGGACTTCTTGTTGTCGTCGTCACCGCCGCAAGCGGCGAGGCTGAGCCCGGCCGTCACGAACAGGGCAATCAGTCGGGTGGTGGGGCGCATGGACGATCCTCTCGTCAAGTTGGGATGGGAATGGGATGTGTGCGATCAACCCACGTTGGGATTGTCGTAGTCGAAGTCCCCGCGCACGGTGATGTGTTGGTCAGGTTGGTCCACCAGGGATGCAAGACCATTGTGGTACTCCAACTCGAACGTGCCAGCGATGTGTTCGTCATCGAACATCGTGATCTCGACCGTTCCAGGGGTTTCGAGTTCCCAGACCACGTCCTCGTTGCCTTCGAGCGAGAAGAGTTGCTGCAGTTCCCCTTTGGCATCGTCGACGTTCGCTCGAACCACGAGCGACTTCGGACCGAAGGGGATCTCGGCTTCGTTGACCCCCTTGGCGGCCACCAGGCTGAGTGCGCTCATACCGGGGCCTGGGCAGTTCACGGTCCACGAGAACGCCCCGTCCGTGACGGGGTTGTCGTCGATCGACCAGTAGTCGATGCTGAGCGCGCTCGGACCACCCGGACTCGTCCACGATGCCGTCGCATCGCCTTCGACGTTCACCGTGCAGGACCCACCTTCGGGTTCCCCACCGTCGGGTTGCGACACGTCGGTGCGCGACGACGTTGTCGGATCGAGGTCGGGCGCGTCAGTGGGTTCGGTTCCGGCGGTGTCGGCGGTCGGCTCCGAGGTCGATTCCGACGATGCGTCGTCGTCACCGTCGTCACCGCCGCAGGCGGCGACGCCGAACACGACCACGACGAGGAGGGCACCGATGCGGCGGGTCATGCGCTCTTCGATCGGTCGAACACGCCGTCGGTGCAGCTTTCCGGGTACGTCATCGCTGCGACGTGGCGATTGCACGCCGGGCGAAGCGCCAACCGGCCCGAACGTTCGGCCCGAGTGCGTTCAGATCGAGGCAAGCACCGTCGTCGGATTCGCGGGATCGTAGGTGACCTGGAGCTGCCCACCGGGCGTGACGCGACCAAGCGAAGCCAACGGCACGACCTGACGGACAGTCGCCGGGAACGGTGCACCATCGTCGGGCATGACCAACAAGTCGATCTCGAGGATCGGTTGGTGGTTCACGATCGCGCCCGTGTCACGCGAGGCGGTGATCTGCGCGGTGGCAAGTTTGCCGTTCGGACCGATCGACGCAGCCGCCGATGTCTGCGCCATCATGTCCTGCACCTGGCTCATCCCCGCCATCGCCTGACGCATCTGCGCCGCGGGGTCCCAGTCTTTCGACACCTCCTTTGCTTGTTGGTTCAAGCGACCGAGGTCTTTGAAGAAGCCCATGATCGAATCCTTTCGATTCGTTGGAGATTCACGTGGTTGCGCTGCGGTTCACACCTGGGGCGCGGCTTGGTAGACGTTGCCGAAGTGCACGGCCAGCGCGGTGTTGCCCTTGAAGCGTGCGGCCCAACCGTCACACATCGCCTGGTAGTCCGCGGCCGAGATGCCCTGGGTCTGTGCGAAGGCATCTGCTCCGGCCTTGTCGAGCCCCCGGCTCGCAATCGCCTTGGACAACTGCGCGAACATCTCGAGCGAGTGTCCGGCGATCGGTTCGAGCGCTGTGGCATCGACGACGCCGGCCGTCGTACCCGGGAGAGCGCCTGCGGCAGCGAGTTGTTGCGCATTCGCCAAGGTTCCCGCCTGGGCCATCTGGGCGGCTTGCATCTGTTGGGCTTGCGCGCCGAGGGCCTGCGCTTGTGCAATCACGGCCGGGGCCTCGGCCACTACTTCTTTCATCTGCTTGATCTGCTTGAACAGCCCCATCGGTCGACTCCTCGCTCGGGCACGACCCGTCGTCGCACCGGCATGGCGATCATCGCCCGAGCGAGCCCCGCCGTCATGAGTAGGTTCTACTCAGATCAACCCCGCGGACTACTCACGCACCGAGCCCGACGGCCGGCGTCGCAGACCCCAGAACCGTTGGGTCGCAGACCCCAGAACCGTTGGGTCGCAGACCCCAGAACCGTTGGGAGGGTCAGTCGGACGCGCGCGCCAAAAGGCCGCGGGCGATCACGAGACGCTGGATCTCGTTGGTTCCCTCGCCAATGATCATCAACGGGGCATCTCGGTATAAACGTTCCACCGAGAACTCTTGCGTGTACCCCACACCACCGTGGATTCGCATGGCCTCGGTCGCGAGTTCGAACGCGGTTTCGCTGGCGAAGAGCTTCGCCATGCCCGCTTCGACGTCGCAGCGCTCGCCGGCTTGCTTTCGTTCGGCCGCACTGCGGGTGAGCAATCGCGCCGCTTCGAGCTTGGTGGCCATGTCAGCGAGCTTCATCTGAATCGCCTGGTGTTCACCGATGGGCTTGCCCATGGTGTGGCGATCCTGGGCGTACTGCAACGCCGCGTCGAACGCGGCCCGCCCCACCCCCACCGCCCGAGCCGCGATGTTGATCCGGCCGACCTCGAGCACCGACAGGATGTATCCGAGCCCGCGACCCGCGTCGCCGATGAGATTGGCGGCCGGGATCCGATGGTCGACATAACTCATCTCGACCGTTTCGATGCCCTTGTAGCCGAGCTTCGCGATGTTCTTGCTGACGCTGATACCGCCCGAGCGTTCGCCCGGTTCCTTCTCGACGATCAGACACGAGATGCCTTCATCGGTCCGTGCCGCGAGCGCCAGCACCGACGCCCGCACGCCATTGGTGACCCATGCCTTCGTTCCGTTCACGACGTACTCGTCGCCGTCGCGCACCGCCCGACACGAGATGTTGCGCGTGTCGGATCCGGCGTCGGGCTCAGAGAGCGACAAGCCACCTCGCCACTCGCCGCTGCACATGCGCGGCAACAACCGTTGCTTCTGCTCGTCGTTCCCGAACTCTTTGATGATCAATGCCGCGATCGTGTGGGTGTTGATGAAGCCTGACAACGACATCCAGCCGTACGACAACTCCTCGACGACACCGATGTAGGTGAGAAGGTCGAGGCCCAACCCGCCGTGCTCCTCCGGGATGGTGATGCCGAACAGGCCCATCGACTTCATCTGTTCGACGATCGCCTCGGGGTATTCGTCGGCGTGTTCGAATTCGGCGACGACGGGTGCGACTTCTCGAGCGACAAAGCGCCGCACGGTGGCGATCATCTCGGCGCGCGTTTCCGGGTCGGTGGCGTGCATCGCGGCATTCTCCCATGCAGCCGATACGGTCGGCTCACCGTACGCCCGCCCAGCCGGAATCGTGAGTTCCCGATGATGAACCACCAGACCATGATGAGTTTTCGTCGCGACGCCGATGGCGTTCGTGGTCGGTCGATCGAACGGGCGACCCTGCGGCGTGTCCTCCGGAGCGTCCGGCCCTACCGGAAGCTCGTCTCGGGGTTCATCGCGTGCGTCGTCGTCGGCGCGGTGACCTCGGCAGTTCCACCGCTGCTGTTCCGTTCGCTGATCGACGTCGCCATCCCCGAACGCGATCGCAGTTTGCTCACAATCCTTGCACTCGGTGCGGTCGGGTTGGCGTTCGCCAGCGCAGTCCTCTCCCTCGTCCAGCGTTGGCTCTCCGCCCGTATTGGCGAAGGCTTGATCTACGACCTGAGGGTCCAGTTGTTCGATCATGTGCAACGTCAGCCCCTCGCGTTCTTCACGCGCACACAGACGGGGGCGTTGCAGAGCCGGCTGAACAGCGACGTCGTCGGCGCGCAACAAGCGGTGACCAACACGCTCGGTACCGTCGTCGCGAACGGCATCTCGCTCGCGGTCACGCTCTCGATCATGCTGGCACTCGAGTGGCGCTTGACCGTGTTGACACTGCTCGTCTTGCCGGCGTTCATCTATCCCGCCCGACGAATCGGAGCGCCACTGCAACGCCTGTTTCGCGAGTCGATGCAGTTGAACGCCGAAATGAACACGACGATCGCCGAACGGTTCAACGTGTCGGGCGCAATGCTCGTGAAGCTGTTCGGCCGTCCCGATGCCGAACGCGATCAGTTCGCCGACCGAGCTCGGCGAGTACGCGACAACGGGGTGCGTTCGGCCTTATACGGCCGCGTATTGTTCGTCGTGCTCGGACTCGTCGCCGCGGTGGGTACTGCGGTCGTTTATTGGGTGGGCGGATCACTCGCCATCGACGGCACGCTACGCGCCGGCACGGTCGCCGCGTTCGTGCTGTATGTCAATCAGATCTACCAACCGCTCGCGCAACTCACGAACACCCGGGTCGATGTCTTGAGCGCCATGGTGAGCTTCGAACGCGTCTTCGAAGTCATCGACTTCGAACCCGCGATCGCAGACCGGCCCGGGGCGATCGATCTCGTCGACGTCCGCGGCGAAATTCGATTCGAATCGATGTCGTTTCGCCACCCCGCAGCCGACACCGTGTCGATTGCGTCACTCGAAGGCGCAGGAGCCGGCGTCGGCACCGAAGCGAGCGACTGGATTCTGCGCGATGTCACACTGCACGTCATGCCCGGCGAGTTCGTCGCCCTCGTCGGATCGTCGGGCGCTGGCAAGTCGACGATTGCGGCGCTCGTGCCACGGCTCCACGAGGTGAGCGAGGGCCGTGTCACCATCGACGGGCACGACGTCCGCGATGTCACCCAGAAATCGTTACGTGCGGCAATCGGCATCGTTGCGCAGGATCCCCACTTGTTCCACGAATCGATCCGCGCCAACTTGCGATACGCCCAACCCGACGCCGACGACGACGCGCTCTGGGCGGCTCTGCGCGATGCCCGGATCGACGACCTCGTCCGTTCTCTCCCCGATGGCCTCGACACCGTCGTGGGCGAACGCGGATATCGGATGAGCGGTGGTGAGAAGCAGCGACTCGCGATCGCACGTCTGTTGTTGAAGGACCCGGCGATCGTGATCCTCGACGAAGCCACCTCGCACCTCGACACCGAATCGGAAGCCGCGATCCAAGCGGCATTCGCCCAAGCCCTCGCCGGACGCGCCTCACTG
>SXIR01000014.1 GCA_005772765.1 Actinomycetota bacterium | reverse complement strand
GGGTACGGTGCATACTCACCCCCAAGCTGATTGGGGACGCCTCGCTGACCATCGACCTCGCCAGGGTCGGGACGATCCCGTCGCCTCCTCTGAGCCTCGATGCGAGGACCCGCGATGCCCCGTCAACCGAACGTTCATGCACGACCGCGCGCGACCGTTTTCTGCGAAGGCAACTTCGCCGGAATCGACGGCAAGACCGCCAATGGTCTCGTTCGCCAATCCGAACGATACGAAATCACGTCGATCATCGACTCGACTCGAGCACGCCAAGACGCGGGCACCGTGCTCGACGGCACACCCAACGGCATTCCCATCGTCGCCGACCTGGCGGCTGCCCGTCGACTCGGACACCTCGACTGCTGCATCGTGGGAGTTGCGCCAACGAGCGGACTGCTCTCGCCCATCGAACGAGCCGTCATCCTGCGCGCCATCGACGAAGGGCTCGACGTCGTCAACGGCCTGCACGACTTCTTGAACGACGACGTCGAGTTCGCCGCGGCGGCAGCACGCGGCGTCACGATCAGCGATGTCCGACGGCCGCGAGCGAAAAAGGACCTTCACATGTTCTCCGGACGGATCCACGACGTGGGCTGTCCGCGCATCGCAGTGCTCGGAACCGACGGCGCAATCGGCAAGCGCACCACGGCCACGGTCTTGACGCGTGTGCTGAACGATGCCGGTGTGCGTGCCGTGCTGGTCGGGACCGGCCAGACCTCGCTGATCCAAGGCGCGCGGCATGGCGTTGCCCTCGACGCGATCCCGGCCCAGTTCGTCACCGGCGAACTCGAAGACGCCGTAGTTGGTGCGTGGGAGGCCGAACACCCCGATGTCATCATCGTCGAAGGCCAGGGTGCCCTCAGCCACCCGACGTATCTGAGCTCGACCGCGATCTTGCGGGGCAGCCTGCCCGCGGGCGTCATCCTGCAGCACGCACCTGCACGCACCATGCTGAGCGACTTCTCCGACCTCCCGATGCCGACTGTTATCAGCGAGATCAGCTTGATCGAGACATTCGCGCGCACCACCGTGATGGGGATCACGATCAACCACGAGAACATGACCGATGCCGAGGTTTCGGTCGCGATCGCTGGCTACGAAGCCGTGCTCGGCATCCCCGCGACCGACGTGCTGACCCGCCCTCCTGGCGCGCTGTTGGACATGGTGTTTCGTACCTTCCCCGCCCTGCGACCCGCTCACGCGATCGTCCAGCGTTGAGCGCCCGACTCGAGGTCGACCTCGAGCGCATCGGGCACAACGCACGCGCGCTCGTCGCGCTCGCACGAGTTCGCGGTGTGTCGATCACCGGGGTCACCAAAGCAATGCTTGGACTCCCCGAACTCGCGCACTCGATGCTCGACGCCGGGGTCGTCGGACTTGCCGACGCCCGCATCGAGAACATCGAACGCATGCGCGAGGGCGGTATCCGCGCCCCGATCACGTTGCTCCGATCTCCTGTGCCGAGCGAGATCGACCGGGTCATCACCGCCGCCGACGTCAGCTGCAACTCCGAGATCGCCACCGTCGAGCGGCTCTCGTCTGCAGCGGTCGACGCACATCGTCGGCACGGTGTCGTCCTCATGGTCGAGCTGGGAGATCTCCGCGAGGGCCTGCTCCCCGGTGACCTGCTCGGCGCGTTCGGGCATTGCCACCAGCTCCCCGGCGTCGAGGTCGTCGGCATCGGCGCGAACCTGGCGTGTCGCAGCGGCATCGCGCCCGACGACACGAACATGACGACGCTTTCGGATCTGGCCGACGCGTTGACGAGGCGCTTCGGCGTCCACCTGCGCGTGGTCACCGGCGGGAACTCGGCGAATCTCACCTGGCTCCAGTCCACCAACTCCGTCGGCCGGATCAACGACCTTCGTCTCGGCGAATCGATCCTGCTCGGCTGCGAGCCACTCCGAGGACTCGCCATCGCGGGGCTCCATCAAGACACGGCCGCACTCGTTGCAACGGTGGTCGAATCCAAACGCAAGCCGCTCCAGCCCTGGGGTGAACGGGCGCGGGTTCCCTTCGCGCCGATCGGTTCGGAGCGCTCGACATCGGAGCTCGGTTGCGGCTGGCAGGCGATCTTGGCCGTCGGTCATCTCGACACGGACCCGGCCCATCTCACGCCGCCCGTGGGGGTGCGAATCGTCGGCGCGAGCAGCGATCACCTGGTCGTCGTGTCGAGGTGCCAAATCCAACTCGGCCACGAAGTCAGGTTCCGCCCCGGTTACGCCGCGTTCGCGCGAGCGATGGCATCGCCGTACGTCGAAAAGCTGGTCACGTACGCGCCGTCGCTGGCGTGCACGGGGGCGAACTCACCGGCGGAACCACTCCAGAATCGGTGAGGTCCGCTCAACGACTGGCTTGCACACACCGATTGCGCAACGTTCCGATCCCAACGGCGTGCGATTCGACGAGCTCGCCGGCTTGCAGGAACCGTCCGGTTGCCATCCCGACCCCTGATGGCGTCCCCGTGAAGATCAGATCACCAGGGGTCAGCGTGCAGATGCTCGACAAATAGGCGATCAGTTCTCGCACGCCGAAGATCAAGTCGTTGGTGCGCGAATGTTGCTTGCGTTCGCCTGCGACATCGCACCACAGTTCGATGTCGTCGGGGTCGGGGAACGCATCGACCGACACGAGCGCGGGGCCGATCGGCCCGTACGTGTCGAAGCTCTTGCCGAGGCTGAACTGCGGCGGTGTTCCTGCCTTCTGCACGTCACGATCGCTGACATCTTGGCCGAGCGTGAGTCCCGCAACGTGAAACCACGCGTCGGCTGCAGCAATGTCGCGCCCGCCGGTGCCGATCACGACGACCAGTTCGACCTCCCAGTCGACAGCGTTACCACGGAGTTCGATGTCGGCTTCAGGTCCGACGATGCAGTTCGGGAACTTCGTGAAGGTGAGTGGCGCCGGCGGCAGCGGCATGTTCGACTCGGCGGCGTGGGCTCGGTAGTTCAGCGCGATGCCGAAGACCTTCGGCGCATTCGGAACCGGAGGGCCGAGTCGTGACGGCTCGATCAGACCGCCGGGGGCATGAGCGGCGAGGCCGGCCTGCACCGCGTGGAGTTCCGCGTGCCGGGCAATCGCAACCATCGGATCGACGAGCGCAGCGTCGCCACTGACGGTTGCGAGGTCGTACCACTGGCCATCGTGTTCGAGGGCAGCGCGGTTGTCGAGGTTGACCAGTCGGAACATCGGGCCATTATGCAGCGCGACGCGCTCGATCGGCGGGCCGGCAATGGGTGGGGCGACACATCCCCGGCAAACCGGCGCCCGGGGCGAGCCATCGAGGTCGCAGCGTAGGGTCGTCGCATGCAACGCGAGGTCGTCACCGGTTACTGCTGGCCCCAGTCGGCGCAAGCCGGCGATACCGTCGGCTTGCACTTGTCGTCGGCGGGCGACCGCCCCGTGCGCGTCGAGGTCGCTCGCGTTGGCGCAAACCGGGAGGTCGTCTGGCGTGACGACGCCGTGGCCGCGCGGTACCACGAGACACCACACGACGCGTCCGCGCAGGGCTGTCGGTGGCCGGTCGCCTGCACCATCGCAATCGATCCAACGTGGCGATCGGGCTACTACGAAGTGGTGATCGAAATCGACGTCGGCGACAAGGTTCGCCGCGACGACGCGTTCTTCGTTGTTCGACCGGCACCCGGAACCGCGATCGTGCTCGCACTCGCCACCAACACGTGGCACGCCTACAACGACTTCGGCGGGTTCAACTTGTACAACGGCGGGACGCACGCCGCGATGCAACGCCCGATGGCGGCGGGCTACTTGCGCAAACCGCCAGGGAAGGGCCGACGGGTGACCGGCACAGGCGCGCCCGACCCGCAGAACGCGGCTCATGTCGGATACCTCCAACTCAACCACCTGTCGGGGTGGGCCGGATCGGCAGGCTGGCCAGATTGGGAGTTGCCGTTCCTCCAGTGGGCCGAACGTGCGGGCTACGACATCGGCGTCTGTTCGAACGCCGACCTCGAAGCGCACCCCGAGGTGCTCGACGACGCGCAGCTCTACTTGTCGGTCGGTCACGACGAGTACTGGTCGAAGGGCATGCGCGACACCGTCGAGTCGTTCATCGCCCGCGGTGGCAACGCCGCGTTCTTCTCGGGCAACACATCGCTGTGGCAGGTTCGACTCGAGGGCGACGAACACGACGTCATGGTCGGGTACAAGGCAATGTTCAAAGACGACCCGCTCCTCGGTACGAGCCGAGCGTCGGAGGTGACGACGTTCTGGTCCGATGCCATCATCGCCCGCCCCGAGAATCACATGACCGGCGTGTCGTTCACCCGCGGCGGCTACCACCGCATCGGCCGCAACGTCACCAACGGTCTCGGCGGTTACACCCTGCACCGCGCCAATCACTGGGTGTTCGCGGGGACGGGCCTCGGCTACGGCGACATCCTCGGCGCCGAAGCAACCACGGTCGGCTACGAATGCGACGGCTGCGCCTTCACCACTCGCGACGGGCTCCCGTATCCGACCGGCGAGGACGGCACACCGGCCTCGTTCGAGATCCTCGGAACGTGCCCGACCCAGCACTTCACGCGGGAGTCGGCACCGCGCCCGCCCCGGCCCGGCGAGCCGAGCGAACTCGAGTACATCGCGGCGCGCATCTTCGGAACGCGTGACCGCGCGGCCATCGAACGGATTCGTCACGGTCACGCGGTGCTCGGCGTCTACACCAACGATGCTGGCGCGACCGTGTTCACCAGCGGATCGACCGATTGGGCCCACGGCCTGGCGGCCCGTGACCCCCATATCGAACAGATCACGCACAACCTCTTACGCCGCTTGGGCACGGCATCGGTGACGTGATCCAGCGCAGCAGCAGGCCACCATCGGTCAGTACGCTGCGCCGACGATGACCGCGTGGCGCGACCTCGAACACACCGAACCCGACTTCGCGCAACGAGCACGGTCGCGCTTCGATGCCGGGCGGCACAAGACCATCGCAACGCTGCGCGCTGACGGTTCGCCGCGCATTTCGGGCATCGAATGCGAGTTCGTCGACGGCGAGCTCCAATTCGGGTCGATGACTGGCGCCCGCAAACTCGCCGACATCGAGCGCGATCCGCGCATTGCGCTGCACGGCCCGACGTTCCACCCGGAAACCGGGCGCGAGCACGAATGGACCGGCGAAGCGAAGATCAGCGGACATGCCGTACGCGTCGACCCGCCCGCCGACTCGCCGGCTCCCGAAGGTGCAGCGCCCGCGGATCCCGACGGCGTCACGTTCCGTGTCGAGATCGACAGCGTTGTCGTCACGCGTCTCGATGACACCGCGACCAAACTCGTGATCGAGTCGTGGACTCCCGAGACTGGTCTGCGGGTGGTCGAACGCGACTGACCGACGCCCTCCCCCAACGTCACCGGGAGTTCGTCACCGGGTTTCCGTCCAGGGAGTTCGTCACCCCCGGTTCGCCAATCACGATCAAACGCCACGGTCAAACGTCGCGGTGCTGCGCGACGCGTGTCCGCCCGTCGTCGATCAACCGATCGAGCATCGCCCGCACTTGTGGTGTGAGACCAACCGCTTGTGTCGTGTCCCAGTCGGCACTGACCTGTTCGACCTCGGCAGCCCAGTCGTCGAGCGCACCAAGCAGTCGACTCACGAGGTCCGCGACGATCGTCACGACGTGCGCTCGTTCTTGAAAGAGACCATCGTCGTCGAGATACGGCTCCATCTGCGCCAGGCCGAGTTCGAGTCGCTCCGCGACGTGGGCGCGCACGGCCCCGAGCACGCGATGTAGGTCCTCGACCGATCCTTGATCGGCAAACAACACCCGGAGCAAGGGTTCGTTGTGAAAGCGGGGCATCGGCGAGGCGCGCTCGAGCCACCTCCGCAGCGCGACCCGACCGGCGTCGGTGATCTGGTAACGCCGACGCCCCTCGCGGTCGGTCACTACATCGGCCAAGCCCAACCCCACGAGTCGTTCCGGCTGGTCGTAGAGCGATCGCTCGGGCGTGGGCCAGCAGTAGTCGAGGCTGCGTCGCACCTGCTGGGTGATCTCGTAGGGCGTCTGCGGCCGCAGGGACAACAGGCCGAGCACGGCATAACTCGTGGTTGACAGTCTGGTCACGGGTCGACCATACTGCAAATCGCATTACTGCAAATTGCGGTTGCGCCGAGTTCCAGGAGGGCAATGACTCCACGGTCCTACCCAACCGTCAGCCGCGCCGAGCTGTCGGGGCGCATCTCCGCCGCGTACCGGCGGTACGAGCAGCTCGCCACCACCGTCGATGGCGACACGCCCATCGGCGACTGGACC
This sequence comes from Actinomycetota bacterium, assembly GCA_005772765.1. GTDB lineage: Bacteria > Actinomycetota > Acidimicrobiia > IMCC26256 > PALSA-610 > SXJQ01. Next base: position 21,906 of record SXIR01000014.1, on the reverse strand, counting down.
GCGCGTGCAGTCACCGCACACCTCGTCAACGTCATGAACCGATACAACGACTTCGGGCCACACCGCCTCGGCGCGGTACCTCGCGAGGTGAACGAGGTCAACCAACGCGAACTCGAAACGTACGCCGAGGCCAGCGTCGACGAACTCCTCGTTCCCCTCGCCGAGGAGATGCGCCGCTTCGAAGCGCGCTGGGGAGCCGACTCGCCGATTCCACTCGACACGCCGATCCCGTTCCATGGCGGCGCGACGATCGACCTCGAGTGCGGACTCGCTAACGCGCTCGGCGAGTTCATCATCCACGGACGCGATCTCGCCGTCGCGACCAACACTCCGTGGCCGTTGGATGATCGGGACGCGATCCATCTCTGTCGGTTTGCCACGCAGATCTTGCCGTTCTACCTCCGCCGACCGAACCCGCACACGTTGCAGTTCCACTTCGACGTCGATGGCGCCGAGCCGTGGGCCTACGCGCTGTCCGACGACGTTCTCGAATCCCGTGCCGCGGTGCCGAACGACGAACCCGACTTCGTGTTGTCGGGCCCGCCAAGCGCGTTCATGCTCATGTTGTACGGGCGGGCGGACTTCGCGGCCGCGCAAGACGCCGGGCTCTGGGTCAGCGGCGGACGCCGGCCCGAGCTCGCACCGTTGATCGTCGAACTCTTCGAGTCGCCCTGAGCGCCGCCCCACCCGGCCGTGGCCTCGACGCGGCGCTCGATGACAGACTCCGGTCATGGAACTCCGCGAAGTCATGCGCACGACCCCGGCCGTACGTGAGTTCAGCGACGATCCGGTCTCGGACGACGTCGTGTACTCGATTCTCGAGTCGGCGCGGTTTGCGCCGAGCGGCGGCAACCGCCAGGGCTGGCGCGTCATCGTGCTGCGAGATCACGAGACTCGCGTGCGCGTCCGCGAGCTCTACCAGTTGGCATGGCGTGAGTACATGGCGCACACGCGCGCCGGACTCGTGCCGTTCGCGCCGCTCGACAACGGCAACTGGACCGAGGCGGCGATCGATCTCGAAGTTGCTCGGAACACCCCGGCACCGATGCCGTTCGCCGATCATCTCGAGCAGGTCCCGGTGCTGTTGCTCGTCGTGGTCGATCTGACGCAACTCGCAGTCCTCGACAACGGGCTCGGCCGCCAGAGCATCGTCGGAGGCGGCAGCGTGTACCCGTTCTGCCACAACGTCTTACTTGCCGCGCGCGACGCAGGGCTCGGCGGCGTGTTGACGACGGTGTTGTGCCGCCAGGAACCCGCCGTACGGGCGCTGCTCGGCATCCCCGACGGGCACGCGCTCGCCGCGCTCGTCGCGCTGGGCCACCCGACCCGACAGATCACCAAACTGCGGCGCGCTCCGGTCGAGGAACTCGCAACCATCGACCGCTTCGACGGCCCCGCGTTCTCAACCCCGACGGAGGTGCGTCGATAGGGCCGCGAATTGGTGTCCTATCGACGCACCTCGTCGTCGGGTCGGAGCCAGCGATCGATGGCGGTGACGATGGCGGCAGGGTCGTCGGTGTCGAGTTCGACCAACTCGGTCGGGCCACCGAACCACGACATGCGCTCGGCGCGCTCGCCGGGCGGGGTCGTCGACCGAGGCGTCTCGACGACGAGCACCGGCTGGCCGATCGCCGCCCAGAATCGTTGCGAGAACCGCGCGCTGGTGAACAGGCCGTAGCCGTACGTCGCGCGGGGGTCGGTACCCGCGCTCGGCGCCGGACCAGTCGCTGCGGGGTCGCCGGCGATCGCCCGCACGAACCCATAGAACGCATCGACTTGCTCGCTCGGCGATCGCCACCGACCCCAGAGCCCATCGACGATCACGACCCGCGCACACCCGCCGCCCGCCGCATGGACGAGCGCACCGTGCGCGTTGCGTCGCACGCCGACGACCGTCGCGTCGTCTGGGTCTGCGATCGACCAACGAGCGATCGCGATCGGACTCATCGGGTCGTAATGACCCGTGCGCACCGGCGGAGTCGCGCCGTGACCCGGCAGCTCCGGCACGATCCAGTCGGGAGCCGCGGCGCGCCAACGAGCGCCACCGGCCGGGTCGCCCAGGTCGTGCAACACAACGACGGTCACGGCCCTACCTCGCCGACGAATGCAACAATCGCGGCCATCGTCGCCACCGGATCTTCGAGGTGCACGTAGTGCCCCGCGTTCGGCACCGCGACGTGTCGGGCACGCAACCAACCAACTCGCTGGGCCTCTTCGGCGGCGCTCAGATCGCGCCAGGTGTCGTGTTCGGTGCCCGTGATCACGAGCACCGGGCACTGGACGCGTCGCTGTTCCTCCGCGAGCAGTTCGAGATCGAATTCGCTCGGCACCCCGAGTCCGAACATCGGGTCGGCCTTCCAGACGTACCCGCCGTCCGGGGCGGGTCGGGTGCCGTGGCGCGCGAGGTGTTCGGCCCACTCCGGCGTCAAACGCAGGTTCTGCGCGCCCCGCCGCGCGGCCATCTCGGCGACGGTCGCGCTCGATCGACGCGCCGCGAACAACACTCGATCGGTGCGCAGCGCGTTGTCGCGCACTGCGGCACAGATGTCGTCGGGCATCGTGAACGCAACTTCCGGCGGCCCAAGTCCGTCGATGACAACCAGCCATCGGACGAGTTCGGGGAACACGCCGGCGAGTCCGACGCCCTGCCCAGCACCGAAGGAGTGTGCGATCACACCAACGGGTCGCCTGACGATGTCGCGCACGAGCAGCGCGAGGTCGAGGTGGATCAGCGCCCACGCGAAGCCGGTGTCGAGCGGGCCGCTGTCGCCGTGGCCACGAAAGTCGAGCGCAATCGCGTGGTAGCCGAGCTCGGCGATCCGCGGGCCGAGGTCGTCGAACATCCGGCCGTGGTCGTAGGCGCCGTGCAGGAGCAACACCGGCTCGTCGGCGGGGTCTCCCCAGCACCAGAGACGCAACGTGGTGCGGTTGACCTCGACGAGCTCGGCCCGGTCCGGTTCCCGTGCTCCGGGTACAGCCGCGTTCGCCGATCGCGCAGGCGCGGCATCCGCTGCAGTCGACCCTTCGATTTCGGTCACGCCAACCACTCCACCTCGACGACGGCGCCGCAGCGTAGAGGCCGACGTTGCGAGTTCTGACCCGATTGGAACACCGATCCCGTCGCCCTCGCGGGTCAGAACGCGATTTGGTATTGACAGGTGTCGATGTATCTGGTTGACTCATCGATAGACATCGATCTTTGGAGGAACCGTGTCTCGACTGCAACTGGCCATCAACGTCAACGATCTCGCCGCATCCATCGAGTTCTTCTCTCGCGTCTTCGCCACCGAACCGGCGAAGGTCAAAGCCGGGTACGCGAACTTCGCGATCGCCGATCCGCCGCTGAAGCTCGTCCTCTTCGAGGCATCGGGGCAGGGCGGCACGATCAACCACCTCGGGGTCGAGACCGAAACCGCGCACGAAGTCGTCGAAGCCGAACAGCGCTTCACCGGAGCCGGCGTCGCAACCACCGGCATCGCCGACACCCAGTGTTGCTACGCCGAAAAGACCGAGACCTGGGTCAGCGACCCTGACGGCACCAAGTGGGAGTGGTACGTGAAGCACGCCGACACGGAGCAGTTCGAAAACGTCAGCGTCGGCGACGGTCCGGTGTGCTGCTGACGTCCGTCGGCGATCCGAATCGCTGCGCAGGGGTCGTCACCGTGGCGGTGGCGGCCCCTGCGCAGTCGGCGGACGAGCAGAAACTCGGTCGGTTCGGCGCAGCGCATCCCGACGATTCGTCGCCGATCGGCCGGTAGCGTGATCGATCGAACCAAGATCCGGCCGGAGGAACCCGTGGGTTCGACAACGCCATCCCACACCGACCCGGCGCACGCCAAGGTCGCCGTCGTCGCGCCCTCAGGGTTGCAGGGCGCGATGTGTTGCGCCCCGCTGCGGTCCGAATCGCTCTCGGCGGTCGACGCCGAAGAACTCGCTCGCGCGTTCGCTGCCCTGGCCGACCCGGTTCGACTGCGGTTGTTCAACCTCATCGCCCAGGCGGGTGAGGCATGCTCGTGCGACTTCGAGGCACCGCTCGCGAAGAGCCAACCGACGATCAGTCATCACACCAAGATTCTCGTCGAGGCGGGGCTCATCGTCGGCGAGAAACGCGGCCGCTGGATGTGGTGGCGCATCGTTCCTGAACGAGTCGACGCGCTCGCCCGAGCGCTCGGCTGACCGGGCCGACGTTCGACCACATCGGGTCGGATTCTCGTCCGCCCGATCGCACGACGTGCGACCGTCAGGCCAGCAGATCGGCCGTGAGCGCGTCGATCGTCTCGACCCCGAGCAGCGCGAGCGTCCGTTCGACGTCGGCGCGGAACCACTCGAGCACGCGATCGACACCGCGCTCGCCTGCTGCGCCGAGACCGTAGAGATACGCACGCCCCGCCATGCACGCCGTGGCGCCCGCGGCGACAGCCTTGACGATGTCGCTGCCGCGTCGCACGCCGCCATCGCAGATGATCTCGATCTGTCCGCCGACCGCGTCGGCGACCGGTGCCACCAATGAGAACGCGGCAGGAGCCCCATCGAGTTGGCGGCCCCCGTGGTTCGACAGCGCGATGGCATCGACGCCGTGATCAACCGCAAGTTGCGCATCGGCAACCGTTTGGATGCCCTTCAGGACGATCGGGCCGTGCCACACCGATCGCAACCACTCGACATCTGCCCACGATAGCGACGGGTCGAACTGAGCATTGATGTAGTCGGACAGGTTGACGGGTGAGGCACCGTCGCCGACCTCGCGTCCGAGCACGTTCGCGAATCGAATCGGTTCGCTGCGAACGAACGCCATCGTCCACCCGGGGTGCAGCATCCCGTCGACGAACGTTCGCGGACCGATCGTCGGCGGCAACGAAAACCCGCGGCGAACATCGCGTTCGCGCCGACCGAAGACAGCCGTGTCGACCGTCAACACCAATGCTTCGTAGCGTGCAGCCGCCGCTCGCTCGATCATCTCGCGCACGAGTGCTCGGTCGCGCCAGGCGTACACCTGGAACCACAATCGGCCGTCACTGACGGCGCGCACGTCTTCGATCGAACGCGTACTCAGCGTTGACAACGTGTACGGCAAGCCGGCCCGTGCGGCGGCTCGGGCCACCGCGAGTTCACCGGCAGGATCTGCGATGCGCGTGAATCCGGTCGGGGCCAACACCAGCGGATACGCCAGCTCACCGCCGAGCAGATGGCTCCCGACGTCGATCGAACCGACACCGCGCAACACCCGCGGCCGAAATGAGACTTCGGCGAATGCTCGTTCGTTGGCCGCCAACGTGCGTTCGTCCTCGGCCGCCCCATCGATGTAGTCGAACACACCGCCGGGCATGCGGCGTCGCGCGATGCGCCGCAAGTCCGCGACATTCGCGGCCCTCCGGAGCCGCCGTTCGATGCGATCCGTCTCGATCGGACCGACCCGAATCACGGAACGCAGCGTCTCGACGATGCTCATGCGAAAGACTCCGGTTCGTGCGGCGAAGGATCGGTGCTGTCGCGATGATCGCGCACATCTCCTCGAACCCGCCGCCTCGACCAGCTCAGACTTCGACCCGCCCGGCTCTGACGGCTCGGTGTCGCCAACGTGGTCGTGTCATCCGCGTCGGACGGCCAGCCCGCCAACCCCGCACGCGGGGCCGAGGCATCGCTGACATGGCGTCTCCGACCAGCGCGCCTCGTGCTAGGAACCTGCGCGATATTCGGCGACGATCGGGGCGAGTTCCGCAGGCGTCGCGCCGTGCATGATCACACCGTCGCAACCCAGCGCGAGTTGGTGACGCACCGCGGCGACACACTGCGCGGGTGAGCCAGTCGCGGCGGGCTCCAACCACTCGTCGGGGATGAGCGTCGCAACGTGTTCGAGTTGTTCGGTGGTCGCGCTGACATCGAGTCCGCGCACGCTCTGGACCACCGAGTCGGCGAGGAAGCGCTCCAACACCGCGCGATCCCAGCCGTTCGTCCGCACCAACAGGTCGCCGTAGCCCTGGAGGTAGGTACCGAGGCGGCCCACGAGCTTCATGAGGCGTTTGTCGGCAGGAAGGTGATCGCCGATCGTGGCGTAACACGACCACACCTTCACTGCGTTGGGGTCGCGGCCAGCCTGCTCCGCCGCTTCCTTCACGACGCGCACGCAGCGTTCGGTGGTTTCGTCAGTGAAGAACGTGTGCAGCACGACATGGTCGAAGCATCGTCCACCGAGCGCAAGTGTCTGCTCTCCGAACGCGGTGATCGCCATCGGAAGGTATTCGTCGAGTTCGGCGTCGAGATGCAGCACCGGCCACGACCCGGCCGGGCCTTGGTGACCGAACACGACCTCACCGCGGAACAGACGCCGCATGATGGATGCGAAATCCTCCATCTGTGCAGTTGTGACGTGCGCGATTCCGAACGCATCTTGCAGCAACGTGATCCCACGACCAATACCCAGCACGAACCGCCCGCCCGTGAGGCTTTGCATCGTGCGGGCATATCCCGCCGTGACCATCGGATGACGCGTGTTGTGGTTGGTTGCGGCGGTCGCGATCGTGATCCGGTCGCTGACTGCCGCTGCGGCACCCGACAGCGTGCACGCTTCCTTCTTGTTGTATCGCTCCGAAATCCACGCAACGCCCAGCCCCAGGGCTTCGGCGTCGCGCATTTCGTCGACGAGCTCACGGGCCGAACCGGGTTGTCCGGCGAGCGTGTAGAAGCCCAACTCATCGAGGATCGATGGTGCAGGCGATCCTGCTGCGGTCGCGGTTGATGCAGTCATGTCGAGGTCCTTCCTACTTCGCCATTCCACCGGCAACGGCGATGTCGTCTCCGGTGACGTACGACGACGCCGCGCTGGCGAGATACAGCACGGGTCCGACGATCTCGCGAGGATCCGCGACACGTCGTTGGAGTGTGGCCGCTGCGATCGATGCCGTGAATCCGGGCGCGTTGCGTTCGGCGCCGTTGACCATCTCGGTGACGAAGGGCCCGGGCGACAGGCAGTTGACCCGCACGCCCCACGCCGCCCACTCCTGGGCCATGCTCTTGGTGAGGTTGAGCAGCGCCGCCTTGGAAGCCGCGTAGGCACACACGCCCGGACCACCGGAGTAGGCACCCATCGATGCGATGTTGACAATGCTGCCGCCTCCGGCGTCTCGCATGATCGGTGCGACGACTTGCGCCATCCGCAACGGCCCTTCGACGTTGACGTTGAAGATCTTGCGCCACACGCCCAACTCCATCGTGCTCACGGTCAAGCGAGAAGGCGTGATTCCCGCGTTGTTGACCAAGACGTCGATGCGGCCGAATCGTTGCACCACCTCGTTCACAAAGACCGGAATGGCTTCCCAGTCGCCGACATGGCACGCGAGGCCGAACGTCTGCGCGCCGGTGGTGCGATGGATGTCGGCCGCGACCTCGTCGCACAACTCCTGCTTGCGGCTGCTCACGACGACTGAGGCGCCGGCGGCGGCGAGGCCTTCGACCGCGGCCCTGCCGATCCCCTTCGTCGAACCGGTCACGACCGCCACTTTGCCGGTCAGGTCGAACAACGACGTACTCATGACGGAGACTCTGGCACACCGTGCGACTCGACCCGAAACGCGTACGGTATGTCGCCGATGCCGACGTCGTCGACAACGGGCGCACGACGAATCGCGAGGAGCTGCAGTGAGCCGGATCGAGGCCAACCGCCGAATCGAATACGCCGGTTCGGTCCACGACGAGCGCGAGATCGATGCGGTCGTATCGGTGTTGCGCGGAGGCCCGACCGCGCTGCGGATCGGCAAGAACGTACGCGCAATGGAGCAACGCGTCGCCGAACTCTTCGGCAAACAACGCGGGATCATGTGCAACTCCGGGAGTTCTGCGTTGTATCTCGCAATCGAGGCACTCGATCTCGAACCCGGCGACGAGATCATCACATCACCGTGCACGTTCTCGACCGACATCGCACCCATGGTCCGGTCGGGAATCGTCCCCGCCTACGTCGACATCACCCCGGACACGTTCCAGATCGACGTCGACGGGATCACGGCGATGATCGGCCCGCGCAGTCGGGCGATTCTCGCACCCAACCTCATCGGCAACGCTCCTGATTGGGATGCGATTCGCACGATCGCCGACCGCCATGGCCTCCGGGTGATCGAGGACTCCTGCGACGCGTTGGGCCTCACGTTGCGCGGTACGCCGACGGGGACCCGTGCCGACATCAGCCTGACGAGCTTCGCGCTGTCCCACATCGTCACCGCGGCCGGTACCGGCGGGATGGTTTGCGTCGACGACTCGGCGCTCGCCGATCGCATCTTGCTGTTGCGTCGATGGGGTCGGCGGAGCGAGGTCCAACTGTTCGGCTCGGGGCGGGGTACCGATCGCGACTTCTTCAGCACAATCGACGGCGATCTCGAGTACGACAACTTGTTCATCTTCGATGAAGTCGGGTGGAACTTCGAGCCGTCCGAACTCTCGGCGGCATTTGGCGTCGTCCAACTCGACAAACTCGCCGACAACCTCGCTCGGCGCCGCGCCAACTTCGAGCGGACGAGTGCGCATTTCGCTCGCCATCCCGAACAGTTCACGCTCCCCCGCCTCACCAATGGCGTCGAGACCGGCTGGCACATGTTTCCGATCCTCATCCGTTCCGACGCTGGGATACGCCGTAGCGACCTCCAACGTTGGATGGAACGCCACGGCGTCGATACCCGCATGGTGTGGACCGGCAACGTTGCTCGACAACCTGCGTTTCGGCATCGCCCGTTTCGCCAGCCCGTCGGCGGGCTTCCCAACGCCGACCGGGTCATGGAGTGGGGTTTGATCCTCCCCAACAATCACTCCATGAACGATGCCGACTGTGACTACATCGGCGAATGCCTCGAAGCGTTCCTCGACGCGCACGAGGCCGGGCGATGACGAAGCGATTCGCCGGTCGACGTGCGTTGGTGACGGGGGCGAGCCGCGGCATTGGTGCGGCGATCGCACAGCGACTCGCGGCCGAGGGTGCCGACGTCGCGATCGTCGCTCGAACGCTCGAACAACACGACCATCTCGCGGGTTCGCTCCTCGCGACGCAGCGGCGGATCGCCGAGTACGGCACCCGCGTCGCGGTGATCGTCGCCGACCTCACTGACGCGGCCGATCGTGACCGCATCGTGCCCGCAGCCGAAGCTGCCCTCGGCGGTCCGATCGAGATTCTGGTGAACAACGCGGCCGCTGCGATGTACGCGCCTCTTGAGCGGTTCCCGCTGAAACGACGACACATCACCTTCGAAGCCAATGTGCACGCACCGCTCGACCTGGCCCAAGCCGTCATCCCGGCGATGAAGGCCGCGGGAGAGGGCTGGATCGTGAACCTGTCGAGCGGCAGCACTCGTCTCGTTTCGGGTCCACCGTTCGACGCGGGCGTCCAAGGGTCGACGATCGCCGTCTACGGCGCGTCGAAGGCTGCGCTGAACCGCATCACGAACGGTCTCGGGATGGAGTTGTTCGGCGCCGGAGTTCGCGTCAACACCGTCGAACCACGTGCCGCGGTCATGAGCGAAGGCGCCGAACAACTCGTGGGCGGCACGCTGCGGCCCGACCAGATCGAGTCGATGGAGGAGATGGTCGAGGCCGTCGTCGCGCTGTGCGACGGACCGGCCGAGTTCACGGGGAACATCACCGTCAGCCTCGATCTCATCGCGGCGTGGAACCTCGAGGTCCGAGCGCTCGACGGCGGACCTCGCCGCTGACGCGCACCGCGGCCGACGGGCAGCCGACGGGCGGCCGGACGGGCGGCAAGCGGGCGGGAGGGCGAGGCATTGCTCTTCAGTCGTAGAGTTTCGCCCCATGAAGCGCACCGAGACGGGAGCCCACCGATGATCGATATCGAACGGCTGGCGGCTTGGCTCGACTCGACCGACCTGCCCGGGCGGGGCGCTCCCGTCGAGCATCGTTTCGTCTCCGGTGGTTCCCAAAACGAGATCTACGAGATCCGTCGCGGTGAGCTGCACTGCGCGTTGCGGATTCCACCTGCGTCGGCGCCCGCGACTCGCGACGATGGGATCATGCGTGAGTGGCGCATCATCGAGGCGTTGCACGGCAGCGACGTCCCGCACACCGCCGCGATCGGCGTGTGCGCGGATCCGTCGGTACTCGGCCGGACCTTCTACCTCATGGGTTTCGTCGACGGTTGGTCGCCGATGGGTCTGACCGGAGGTTGGCCCGCCCCGTTCGACACCGATCTCGACGGGCGCCGTGGGCTTGCCCTCCAACTCGTTGAGGGCATCGCCTTGTTGTCGAAGGTGGACTGGCAGGCCAAAGGACTGCAGGACCTCGGCCGGCCGGATGGATTCCACGAACGCCAGGTCGACCGGTGGACGGCGTTTCTCGAGCGCATCAAGGGCCGCGAGCTCCCGGGCTTCGACGAGTCGAGCGCTTGGTTGCGCAGTCATCGGCCAATCGACTTCGTCCCTGGCCTCATGCACGGCGACTACCAGTTTGCCAACGTCATGTACCACCATGGCGCGCCAGCGCGACTCGCTGCGATCGTGGACTGGGAGATGGGCACCGTCGGCGATCCGAAACTCGACCTGGCATGGACGGTGCAGGGCTGGCCCGAGGACACGATGGATGTCGCGGCGTCGGGTTCGAGTTATGTCGACATGTACGCCATGCCCTCACGCACTGAGATGCTCGACCACTACGCCGCGGTATCGGGCCGGCAGGTCGACGACATCGACTACTACATCGTGCTTGCGAAGTGGAAGCTGGCAGTCGTGTTGGAGCAAGGATTCCAACGCGCCGGAAGCGACGAAAAGCTGAACGCCTTCGGTCCTATCGTGCTCGATCTGATGCGCGGCGCGGCCGACCTGGCCGCGAGCACCGACTACCGCGGCTGACTCGCGACACCGGCCCGGGCGACGTGGCGATCAGGTCACGTCATCGAGCCGAGCGGACGCCTCGTCGATCTGCGCCCACCCGTTCGGATCACACCTGCCAGTTCGCGTCGCGACGTTCCGCGAACGCGAGGGGCCCTTCCTCCTGGTCGGGATGCCCCCACATGCTGACGAGGTGCTGGGCCCCGGCCCGGCACGCGTCGGTGAGTCCGTGTTCGAGTGCACCCCACAGTGCCTTCTTCGTGGCGGCCATCGCGGCGGGTGAGTTCTGGGCGATCCGTTCGCCGAGCGTTTGCGCCTCGTCGCGCAATCGTTCGGGCGGGTCGACGATCTGGCTGATCATCCCGAGTTCGAACGCACGGGCAGCGTCCATGCGTTCGTACCGACCGACGAACGCCATCCGCATCACCGCTTCGGCGGGCATCTTGCGCAACAGACCGATCGCTTCGATCGCGACCACCTGACCGATCGACACGTGCGGGTCGAAGAACTGTGCATCGCTCGCCGCGATCACGATGTCGGCGTCGGCGACCCAGTGGAACCCACCGCCACAACAGATTCCGTTCACTGCGGTGATCACGGGCTTCCACACCTGCTGATGCCAGCTCGTGAAGTGCAGGTCGAACCGTTCGACCGACTCCTGGTAGCGCTGCATGCCGACGCCGTCGGAGGCGATCTCGGAGACGTCGACGCCTGTCTGAAACGCTCGGCCTTCACCCGTGTGCACGATCACGCGCACTTCAGGGTCAGCATCGAGTTCCTTCCATGCGATGGCGAACTCGTCGCGCATCGCCGCATTCATCGCGTTGAGTTGATCAGGGCGATTGTTGATGAGCCAGCCGACCGGGCCCCGGCGCTCCACGATGAGATGATCGAACGTCGAGTACTTCATTGCGATGATCCTCGCCTCGGAATCGTCGGCACGACCAACTCGCGCCGTAACAGCTTGCCTACTTCGTTGCGGGGGAGTTGGTCGACACGAACGAATGCGACCGGCACCTTGTAGGGCACGAGTTCGCGCCGGCATTCGTCGCGCAGCTCGTCGTCGCTCACCGATGGGTCGGCGACGACGAACGCGACCGGCACCTCGCCGAGTCGTTCGTCGGGCGCGGCGATGACGGCGGCATCGTGGACGCCTTCGATCAACCGCAGTACTTCCTCGACATGGTCGGGGAACACCTTGTGTCCGCCGCGGTTGATGAGGTCGGTCGTACGTCCTTCGATCCAGACGAATCCGTCGTCGTCGATCCGGGCGAGATCGCCGGTGTCGACGAAACCATCGGCGTCGATCCGATCACCGAGGTCGTGGCCAGACGCGTCGGCCGCGGCCATGCGCGGCGGACGAACCCACAGTCGTCCGACGCCCATCTCGTCGACGTCGCCGAGTCGCATGTCGACCCCCGGATGCGCTCGGCCGACCGCACCGATCTTGTCCGGGTGCTCCCGGGCATCAGCGGCCGTCCAACCGATGACTTCGCCGATCTCGGCCTGCCCGTACCCGTTCAACACCACAATGCCGAACTTCTCGTGGAACCGGCGGGCCTGCACCGGCGAGAGCGGCGCGGTGATGCTGCGGACATAACGCAGCGGAACCAAACCGGTGACGGACGCGTCGGAGTTCAACATGGCGATTGCAGCGGGTGGCAGGACCGTCGACCGAATGGCATGGCGAGCGACCAAGCGGGCGAAGTCGGCGGTGGCGAAACGATCCATGATCACGACGGCAGCACCGGCTCGCAGCCCGAACAAGGCGTTGTAGATACCTGCATTCAACGCCAACGACACCGGAATGAGGTTCGGTGTGGGGGCAGTACCTTCGGTGCCGGGCTTGGACGGGCCGGAGTCCCGTCCGCCCCGCAGCGGGGCGAGCACTCGGTCGAGCAACTCGAGGTAGGCCTCGTGGGTGTGCACGATGGGCTTCGGCGTGCCGGTCGTGCCTGAGGTCCAGAGCACGAACGCAACATCGCTTGCGTAGGTACGCGCGCGATCACGCGACGTGATGGTGCCGTGCTCGTCGAACAACCACGCCGCACCGACCGCTTCGAGCGCCGAGTCCTGTTCGGCACGCGGGGCCCGGACGTTCAGCGGCACGAAGACACCACCACATGCCCAGATCGCAAACATCGCGACGAGAAACGATGAATCATTCGGTCGGCTCACCGCCACCGCACGCCCCGCGGCGAGGCCCGCTCGAGTGAACTCGTGCGCGAGCGCGTCGACCCGGGCTCGAATCTCATCGGCGGTGAAGGACCCGTCGGGCGCGTGTACCAACGCCTCGGATCGGAACGGATGGTCGCGCAACAACGCGGCGAGGGAGGTCACGACCGCGGCACCTCGTCCCAGGACCGATCGGCGAAGGGGTCGGGTTCGCGCGGGAGGCCGAGCACCTTTTCGCCGAGGACGTTCTTGTTGACTTCGGTTGTTCCCCCCTCGATCGTGTTGGCGCGTGATCGCAACATCCCCCGCACTTCGAGCGGCAGGCTTGCCGCCCACGCGGCCGGGCCCGAACCGTCAACGTCTGTTGCCCCCCACGCCATCGCGGCGGGTCCGAGGAGATCGGTCGCCAGCATCTGGATGCGTTGGTTCAACGAGCCTTGGAGGACCTTGCCGATCGAGGCAGCTGGTCCGGGGGTCGCGCCCGAGCGCACCGCGGAACGAACCCGTAGGTTCGTCCAGGCTCGGATGCGTTCTTCCGCGTACAGCGCCACGAGCTGCTGGCGCACGGTTGGTTCGCCCGTGCGCCGCAAAGACTGCGCGCGTTCGAGAAGCGACACCATGCCCGTGCCGCCGATCCGGTCCACGCCACCCGAGCCCGCACCGGCAACCATCTGCCGCTCACCAGCCAGCGTCGATCCCGCGACGCGCCAGCCATCGCCCACTGCACCGATTCGGTGGTCGTCGGGTACGCGTACCGCGTCGAGGAACACCTCGCTGAACTCGACCTCGCCGCCGAGGTGGCGCAACGGTCGGATCTCGATACCGTCGGCGCGCAGGTCGACGACGAAGTAGGTGATTCCTTGACGTTTGGGCACGTGCGGATCGGTGCGAGCGAGGCAGATCGCGTACTCGCTGCGATCGGCCCAGGTGGTCCAGACCTTCTGACCACTCAGCGCCCATTGGTCACCGTCGCGTTCGGCGCGAGTCGCGAGGGAAGCCAGGTCACTGCCGGCACCTGGTTCGGAGAACAACTGGCACCAACGCTCTTCGTTGCGCACAATCGGCGGGAGGAACCGAGCTCGTTGTGCCGTGGTGCCGTGGGCGAACAACGCGGACGCTGCGTTGTTCAATCCGAGGGGGTTCAACCGACCGAGATTCAGCGGAGCCAGAACGTTTTCGACAATGCGAGCCTGCGCGACCGGGAGATCGAGACCGCCGTACTCCACGGGCCAGGTCGCGACGGCGAGCCCGCTCGCCGCGAACACGGGGTACCAGGCTTCGTATTGCGCTCGCGTGCGCACCGCCCGGATTGCCGCGTGACCGTCGGGGGCAGCAGTACGCCAGGCAGTCGGCACATACTCCTCGACCCAGCGTTCGACAACGGCGACGATCTCGCTGGACGACGAGTTCGGGCCGATCGCAACCGGTTTCCGGTCCTCGGTCATCGACCGAACTCCGCGAGGACGCCGCGGTCGGTCAACACCCCGACGACGGCGTTGCCTTGACGAGCCAGGAGGCGTTCGACCGACGCCCGCGATTCGTCGACGTCGTGCGCGACGATGGCGCGGACGATGGCGGCGATGCCGCGTCGTTGGGTTGGGATCGTGTTCGGAACCTCGACGAAGAAATTGCCCGGCACGATCGACGTGACCGCACGCAACGCGGTGACGAGTCGCGGGGCTCGCGCCATGGAGAGGACATGCTGCAACAACGCGTGGTTCGCCGCATCGAAGGCATCGGGCGCCGACGAACGCTTGAACGTCCGGTGGAGTTCGTGGAGGTGGGCGCGGTCGTCGGCGGTTCCACGCACTGCGGCGCGCGCCGCCGCGAGGCCGTACAACACGCTCAGGATGTCGTAGTGGTCGCGGACCCAGTCGGCGTCGACGCCGTGTACGAACGCGCCCCGATGGGGTTCGATGGTCACCCATCCTTCGCGATCGAGCGCGACCAGCGCCTCGCGCACCGGGATCCGAGACACGCCAAGCGAACGAGCCACGTCGTCCTGGGTCACGCGATCACCGCGACCGAGTCGCCCGGCAACGATTTCCCCGCGAATCCAACGGGCGATCTGGTCTCCTGACGACGGTCGTCGCAGGGGAGGTCGCGAGACCTGGTCGAGGACCGTCATGAATGCATAATGTATACAACTGTGCCTGCCATCACCGACGACGGAATCGCCGCGCTTCGGGCTCGCCTCGGTGTCGCCCAGCCCCACCCCCAACCGCCGCACTACCGCCGTCCGAACGAGGACGCCTTTCGCCATGTGGCCGAGGCCTACGGCGACGACAATCCGCTGTGGTGCGATCCTGTGCACGCAGCGGGAAGCGTGTGGGGCGGACCGATCGGGCCCCCGCCGATCAACGGGGGTGACACGCTCATCGGCGTCAACGAGGTCGATCACCTCGACGACGCGACCCGAACGCTGCTCCACGGCGACCCGCTCGGGGGTGTGCACGCGTTCTACTCCGGAAGCCATCGAGAGTGGTGGGCACCGGTTCGCCCCGACCTGGACATCGGGCGCCGCAACGCGCTCGTCGGCGTGCACGACAAAGCCAGCGAGTTTGCCGAACGCTCGGTGCACGAGTGGACAGCTGAGGTGTTCGCCGCCCGGCAACCCGCAGTCGCGCTGAGCGCGCAGTACCGATTGATGATTCGGGCCGAGCGGGCCAAGGCCGAAGCCCGCCGGGCGAACGACGACATCGAGATTCGTCCGTACACCGACGACGAACTGTCGAACATCGATGAGGCGTACCGCACGGAGCCGGCACGCCGCCGCGGTGCCGAACCGCGCTGGTGGGAGGATGTGTCGATCGGCGACGAGCTCGGGCCGTTGGTGAAGGGACCACTCCGCGTCACCGACATGGTGTGTTGGCACGTCGGAATGGGCATGGGTCTCTACGGCGTCAAACCGCTACGTCTGGGCTACCAGCAACGGCAAAGGGTGCCTCGCTTCTTTCGACCCGACGACCTGAACGTGCCCGATGTCCAACAGCGCGTGCACTGGGACGTCGAGTGGGCGCGCCGGGCGGGCAATCCGTCGATCTACGACTACGGACGCATGCGCGAGACCTGGCTCATCCACCTCTGCACCGACTGGATGGGTGACGACGCGTGGCTGTGGAAGCTCGATTGTGCATTCCGCAAGTTCAACTACGTCGGCGACACGCATTGGCTACGGGGCACCGTGACCGACAAGTACATCGTCGATGACCGAGCGGCCGTCGACGTCGAGCTCGCCGCGACGAACCAACGAGGTGACATCACCACCCCAGGTCACGCAACGATGTTGTTGCCATCACGCGAACGCGGCGCGGTGCGGCTCCCCGACCCGCCCGGCTCGGCGAACGACTGCGCCGGTCTGCTCGCCGCGCTCGTCGACCGGTTCGCAGCCGATCGGTGATCCGATCGTCGGCGTCAGCTCGCGCCGTCGAGGATCCCGGTGAGGCCAGTCGGTTCGTGCGGCCCGAACACGAGCTGTTCGAGCACACCGATCCCTTCGCGTCCGCCATTACCGGTGACGCGGCACAGTTGCTGCACGTGGATGTTGCTGGGATCGAGCGGGTCGAGATCGGCGAGCGTCCACGAGTCGCCTCCAACCGCAAGGTCCGCATGCCAACTGCCGTGTGCCCACGTCGGGTGCGTGTAACCGATCCCCTTCATCTGAAAGTCGAGCAGCGGTTCGAAGGTGAGGACCTCCGGTTCGCCGCCGTGCGGCCAGTACGTGAAACGCGCCGCCCGTGCGCGCCGGGTTCCAGGCCGCCACTCGATGACACGATCGAAACGCGGCACGTCAGTGATCCGCTCCGGCTCGCCCCACACGGGATCACCGTCGGCGAGAACGGGAATGCGTGACGCGCTTTCGAACCACCGTCGTCCGTCGGGATGCTCGAACACGCCGAGATGGGTGCACTCGTCGTCCCAGTGCACCGGCGCCCACAGCCAGAACAGCCCGCCGCCGGCCAGCCAGCCAGCGCTGGGCGCACCAGGGGTCGCCGCCCCGACCGGACGGATCCCCCAGCTCTTGTCCTTGGTACCGAGGGTGTCGGCCCGATCGATCTCGATGCGACGTCCGTCGACTTCGATCCATCCCGCCCACGTCCCCCACTGCGCCAGTCGGGTGTACTCGAGGACGAGGAGGTTCGCATTCCGTCGGGTTTGGACCGGTTCTTCGATCGCCTGGGTCCGCGCCGACCACGTCAGCTCGGCGCGGATTCCCTGATCGGCCGCATCGATCAACAGTCGGTTGATGCGCAACGGTTCGACGATCTCGATCGTGATCGGACCGATCACGGTTCGGGACCGATCGAGCGGGCACCGACCCGACGCGTACACGTTGTGCTGCACCCCGTCGACAACGACGCTGAACGAGGCGTCGATGACTTGGCGGTTCGGGTAAAGCCCCATCGCCGAACCGAAGAACACCGACGCGTCGCGGCGGTAACCGTTGAAAAAGTAACGGTCGTAGTGATTCGGATCGCCGCTCGCCGCGTGCGCCACCGGAAACGCGGTTTGGTGGATCGGATAGTCGTCCATCGGGGTCAGCACGAGTCGAACCTTACGGGAGCCTCCCGGCACGCGACAATGTGACGTGCTCGAAGCAGTGGTGTTCGATTTCGACGGGGTCATCATCGACACCGAATGGTCGGCGTTCGAGATCTGGAATCAGCTGTTCGCCGAACACGGCACCGAGCTCACCCTCGACGAATTCGTGCGCTCGATCGGCACACGCGGCGCGATCGATTTCTCAGCCCTCATCACCGAAAAGACCGGCCGACCGGCGCCGAACAATCGCGCGTTGCGCGCATGGAAGCAGCCGCTCCAGGACGCAGCCGTCGCCGACCTGGCGTTGATGCCTGGCGTCGCTTCATGGCTGCAAGCGACGTCCGACGCGCAGATTCGCACCGCGATCGCGTCGAGCTCCGAGCGCTGGTGGATCGAACCACACCTCGAACGCCACGCAATCGCCCACCACTTCGAGCACCTGTCGACCTGGGACGGACCCGACGTCGGATTCTCGCCAAAACCGGCACCGGACCTGTACACGCGGTGTCTCGCCGCACTCGGCATTCACCCATCTGCTGCGGTTGCGATCGAGGACTCGATCAACGGCACCGTCGCAGCGAAACGCGCGGGCATGTCCGTCATTGCGGTCCCCACCCGGCTCACCGCACACCTCGACTTCGCGATTGCCGATGTCGTGGTTTCGTCGCTCGCGGAACTCGACCTCCACCGCGCGATTGCTGCCCTGTCGAACACGCCGACGGTGCGCATCACTGACTACGACGCTCCTGCCGCGGCCGCGTTGGCGCTTGCCCAGCAAGCCGAACTTGCCGCTCGCTGGGACGACGATCCTCCCTGCGGAGCAGGCGGACACGCCGATGAATACCGTGGCGTCGATGGCCGATTCCTCGTCGTCAACGTCGATGGCGCCGACGTAGCGTGTGGCGGCCTGCGTCGCCACGACGTCACGACCGGCGAGGTCAAGCGCGTCTACGTCACCCCCTCGGCGCGCGGACGCGGCCTCAGCCGCAAGGTCATGGCGCACCTGGTGCTGGCCGCCCGCGACCTCGGCTACGAGCGCTTGATCCTCGAAACCGGCGACCGACTCCCCGAAGCCATCTCGCTCTACGAATCGAGCGGTTGGACCCGCATCGCCAACTTCGGCGAATACGCCGACTCGCCCGATAGCCGCTGCTACGAACTCCGGCTTCTAGCGTGACGGGCTGATGGACGACACGCTCATCCTCGAAGTGTGGTCGGATTTTCTCTGACCGTGGTGTTACGTCGCGGCCGTGCGCCTCGAGATCCTCGAAGCCGAGTACCAAGGGCAGGTCAGCGTCGAATGGCGTTCGTACCTCTTGCAGCCTCAACCCAAACCCAAGCCGCGTGACCGGTTCATCGCCTACACGACTCGATGGTTGGCACCCGGCGGACCCGGCGAACAAGCCCCCGAATGCGGATTCGTTCCCTGGACCGAGTCCGACGACGAGCCGCCCACGCACTCGCTTCCCGCCGCAGTTGCCGGCAAGGTTGCACTGGGGTTCGGTCGAACAGCGTTCGACCGGTTTCATCTTGCGACGATGCGCGCCTATTTCGTCGAACACCGCACGATCTCGGACCCTGACGTCTTGAGTGACGTCGCCGCGTCGTGTGGCATCGAACGCGACGAGTTCCGGATGCGACTCCAGCGCGACGGCGGAGAACTCGCGCGCCGCGTGATCGACGAACACAACACAGCGATCGAAGGTGATGTCCACGCCGTGCCGAGCGTCGTGATCAACGGATTCCCGATCCCGGGCGCGCAGGACATCGAGACGTATCGCCGCATGATCGACCGGGTCCTGGCTCGGCGGGCGGGCTCATGATGTTGACCGTGTTCGGCGATGTCCTCTGTCCGTTCACCTACGCGGGTCTGGAAATGTTGCGCGACGAGCGAGCGGAGCGCGGCGTCGACGTTCCGTTCCGGATGCGAGCGTGGCCACTCGAATGGATCAACGGTCGTCCGCTCGACCCAGGTCTTGTCGAAGCCGAAGTCGCTGGTCTCCGCAGCGTCGTCCCCGACCTGTTCACCGGCTTTCGCCGCGACACGTTCGCGAGCACGTCGATCGCCGCGCTCGCACTCGTCGACGCCGCGTACGAACGCGGCGACGACGTCGGCGAAGCGATTGGTTTCGAGGTACGCGAGGCCGTCTTCGAAGCTGGCGTCGACATCGGCGACCCCGGCGCGCTCGCCGCCATCGCGACCCGCCACGGTCTCGCGGTTCCGCCGACGGACGAAGCCGAACGTCGCGTGCACGCCGATCACGATCGCGGCACGGCCCTCGGCGTCGTCGGCTCACCCCACTTCGTCACCGAACATGGCAGTTGGTTCTGCCCGCTGTTGCACATCAGCGAGGCCGATGGCACCTTTACCGTCCGAATCGACGAACCCGCGCGCGCCGCGTTTCTCGCTGCGGTCTTCGGTGACGGCTGAACGACGTCAGCGGCGCCGCTTCTTCTTGCGAAACATGCCCTTGCGCTGCTTCGCCTGCATCTCGGCCAAGATGTCGACCCCGGCCGCATTGACGATGTCTTCGGCGGCGTCGAGCAGTGCCGCCACATCCGCATCGACCGCAACCTCGGGCTCGGGAGGTGGTGTCGCCATCGTGTCGGCAAGGGAGCCGTAGCTCCAGCCGATGTCCACGAGGCGTTTCGCAAACGACGGGCAGTCTTCGGGGCACCGCCAGGGTGCCTCGGGCGCGAGATCCAGCCGGCACTTCCGCACGGTGTCACCGTTGGGATACGAGCGGCTCTCGTAGTGCTTGCATTCCGATCGCATCGGCATGGCGACAGGATAGAAGCCCGCCGCATGGCACGGGCGACGAACTTGTCAGGCGGCGAGCATCCCGCCGAGACCGTCAGCGTCCTCGCCGATCCGTTCGAGCAGCGCCGCGACATCAGTCTCGGGCAGCCCGATCGCAGCGAGGGCCGCCGCAGGATCCGGGGCGGGTTCGGCAAGCCGGGGACCGTGCTCGCCCGCGATCTCGTTGGCCAACGCCTCGGCCGCGATGACGCATTTCGTGAGCCGGCCCTCGGCAACGTCGACCGGTACGTGATGATCGCGCACCGCGGCAACGACGCTCGGCGGGAGTTTCCAGGCCTCGAGCGCCAGGGCACCCAACTCGGCGTGGTCGTGGGCAAACGCGGCCCGTTCGGCCTCGATGATCTCATCGACCGGGCGGTCCCACACCTCGGTGGCTTCCTCGGGAAGGTGGCGAAACAGCAGGGCCGACCCCAGGTCGTGCAACAGTCCGGCACACAGCGCGTCGCCGGCCGGGATCCGAGTGAGTTGCGCGACGAGCGATGCGGCCGCGGCGGTCGAAACCGAATGTTGCCAGAATCCCGCCGGGATGTTGTCGGATCGTTCCGCGAACAAACCCGCGGCGGTGGACACGGCCAGCGAGCGGATCACCGAGTTGCCCAGTGCGACCACCGCCCGTTCGACACTGCCGACTTTGCCCGACAGCCCGAAATAGGGCGAGTTGGCGAGGTGCAGGACGCGAACGCACAACGAGGGATCCACCTGCAGCGACTGCGCGACGTCGGCCGCGGACTTACTCGGGTCATCGAGGACACCGAGCACCTGGGTCACGACAGACTGCTGCATTGGCAGCCGCCGCAACTCCTCGAGTAGCTCCGCTGTATCCACTTCCGCCCTCCTTGGAACTGACATCGGCTGCGATCAGGTCGACATTGAGAGGCACTTTGGCGAGCAAATCCCCCTCTCGCGTACACGCACGAGCGCCGATCACTCCACAGACACAAGCGTCGAAGGGAGGGCGTCGGTATGACCGACTCGGAACGATTCGATCGCGTTGTGCTCGACGCGCTGCGAGAAACGCAATCGTTGTTCGAAGAAGTGTTCGAGCACGGCCCGATCGGACTCGCGCTCGCGACCTCCACTCGCCGACTGTTTCGGGTGAATCCGGCGTTCTGCGCCATCCTCGGCTACACGGCCGAGGAACTCTGCGATCGCACGATCACCGACATCACCCATCCCGACGATCGCAGCGAAACGCTCGAACGCCACGACAGTCTGCAGGGAGGAGCATGCGACCGCTACACCTACGAGAAGCGTTACGTCCGTAAGGACCGCACGCCCGTGTGGTGCCGGGTCAACGTCAACGTCGTGCGCAACGCAGCAGGCGAACAGATCTACTCCATTGCGCACGTCGAAGACATCGACGGTCAGCGTCGCGCCGCCGAACAACTCGAACGGGATGCCCGCCACGACTCGCTCACCGATCTGGCGAACCGCAAATCGCTCATCGAACGGCTCGACCGAGCACTGTCGGACTCGCAGCGCAACGGACACGGTCAGGCCGCCGTCTTGTTCATCGACCTGGACCACTTCAAGCAGGTCAACGACACG
>SXIR01000123.1 GCA_005772765.1 Actinomycetota bacterium | reverse complement strand
CTCTGTTCGCCCCTACCCTTCACCCCCGAGATTCGCGGCTGAGACCGCGGCCGAAAGGAACCCACCCATGCGCCTGTCCAGCATCGAAGACGCCGTTCGCCGCATCCGGCGGGGCGAGATGGTGCTCGTCGTCGACGACGAGGATCGCGAGAACGAGGGCGACCTCACGATGGCCGCTGAGTGGGTAACTCCCGACGCCATCAACTTCATGTTGCGCTGGGCGCGCGGGCTGGTGTGCATGCCCTGCGACGGCGGGTTGCTCGACGCACTCGAGATCGGCCCGATGTGCCCGCCCGGGGCCGCCACGGCCGACACTGCGTTCACGATCACGATCGACCACGTCGACGCGGGATCGGGGATCGGCGCGGGTGACCGTGCGCTCACGATTCGGCGCGTGCTCGACCCGCGCAGCGCCGCAGGCGACTTCGTGCGGCCGGGTCACGTGTTCCCGTTGCGAGCCAAGCCCGGTGGCGTGCTCGAACGGCGTGGACACACCGAGGCTGCGGTCGACCTGGCGCGGCTCGCCGGGCTCCCCCCGGTCGCGGTGATCTGCGAGGTGCTCCACGACGACGGTTCGCCGGCGCGGGTGCCCTACCTCGAGTTGTTCGCACAAGAGCACCGCATCGCGGTCATCTCCGTCGAACAGCTCGCCGAATACCGCGCCGCCAACGCCTCCATCACCCTCTGACCATCCTGCCACCCAACCCGAGATCGTCGCACGGGCGATGACGCGTGTCGTGAGGTGGGTCAGCCTTCGAGGCCGACGGGTTGATCGTCGATGATCTGGTCGAGGTACTCCGAGAGGCCGTAGCCGGGGTGATCGACGGCGTCGCACGTCCACTCGGTCATGCCTTCCGAGATACGGGTCATCAACGCTTCGCCGTCTGGTGATGTGCGTCGGTGGCGCAGCGGAATCAGGTTGATCACCTTGCCGGTGATGGCGTACTCGCCCTTGGACGTTCGCGCCGTTGCTCGCAGCGACTGGTGGTAGAGGTCATCGCTCCAATCGGTTGAGATCTCGGCGTGTTCGATGTGCTCGTACTCGCCGTCGCGCAACACCATCCCGCCCATGTGGCGACGGCCGTCGCGGCCGGTGATCACGCTCACGACGAAGCCGAAGTCGTCGCCGAAGTTCGCAGTGAGCCAGCGGTAGTACCAGGGCGCGCTCCAGTGACGCGGACCCCACGAGTGGTCGCGAAGTCCGAAACCATTGACTTCCCACTCGTCGCTTCCGACCCGGATACGTCCGTTGACGCGCATGTGCTGTTCGTAGTGACCCTTGGCGAACCCACTCGCGTCAGAAGCGAGCGGCGTCCCGTCGTCGTTGACCGGCTCTCCGCCGTACATGGGCGAGATTCCGTAGTGCGTCCACTCGACTTCGCACTCCTCCCACGGGTTCTCGGTGAATGCCTTGCGCGGGTCGGCCATCTGTTTCGGTTCGTCGAGTAAGCACACTTTGCCGGTGTACGTGGTGCGCAGTTCTTCGAACGGGGTAACCACCTCGAACTTGGTTCCTCCGGCGTCGAACGCGTCGTTGTTGGCGATCTCGGGTCGCTTGAACACGAACGCAACGCGACCATCGGGGAGGTACATGCAGGTGGTCAGCTCGGCGTACTTTTCGTTTGCCCGGTTGCCGAGCCGGAGGAACCCGCCGACGCGCTCGTTCGGGTCGTAACAGTTGAAATACATCGACTCGTTGAAGTTCGAAGCCTCCTCCAACGCGTGCATGTATTCGTCTTGCGGCTCCAGCCGGATCTTCACCATGTGTGACAGGATGCCCGACCATGACGAGTTCGAGCCAGCCCGAGATCATCCACCCCGATATGACCGAGGTCGCGTCGGGTCTCGAGTTCCCCGAAGGCCCCGTTTGGATGCCCGACGGGACGTTGTACGTCACCGAGTTGTCGGGCTTCGTGACCCGCATCGGCGTCGACCACACCGTGACCCGCGTCGTCGGCCCGGCCGGGTCGCCGAACGGACTCGCGATCGGTTCCGACGGCGCAATGTGGTGCACGAACAGCGGGGGCTGGGACTTCCACGACATCATGGGCATGAAGATTCCGGTCACCGAGCTTCCTGCGCACTACTCCGGTGGGCGACTGGAACGCATCGATCTCGGAACGGGTGCCGTCGAGACCGTTTGTGCCGCGGTCGATGGCCACAACCTCGTCGGGCCGAACGATCTGGTCGTGGACGCCCACGGCGGCATCTGGTTCACCGACCACGGCCGCAACGCGGGACGGATTCACCACAACGGCGCGGTCTACTACCGCGATGTCGACGGGACCGTGCGCGAGGTCGTGCAGCCGCTGCACGCACCCAACGGGATCGGCCTGTCGCCCGACGGCTCGGTGCTCTACGTCGCCGAGACCCACGAAGGCCGCGTGTACGCGTGGAACGTGACCGGCCCGGGTCAGCTCGAGTTCGCCAACCCGCTCGGCGGTGCCGGCGGCATGATGGTGCACGGGTTCCCGGGCAACCAGTTGCTCGACTCGCTCGCGATCGACGCCGACGGCAACGTCGTTGTCGCCACGCTCGTGACCGGCGCGCTGTCGGTTATTTCGCCGCAAGGCGAGTGCCTCGAACAGTGGATGTTGGGTGACCCAATGGTGACCAACGTGTGCTTCGGTGGCGACGGGTTGCGCACCGCGTACGCGACATTGTCGGCGACTGGGCGAGTCGTGGCGTTCGACTACCCGCGTGGTGGACTGAAACTCAACTTCTGAACCTCCGCCACGCTCGATGAGAGGACACCGATGAACACCGGATACCAGCGCGACGTCCCCGCAGGAGCGTTTCCCGCGACGCTCGGACCGGGTGCGCCGAGCTTCCTCGTCAATCTGCCTGCCGACGTGGGCGACGTCCCCGCCGAGGTCGTTGCGATCGCGGACGCCGTCGAAGTTCCCGACGCAGTGATCGAACGGCTGCGCGGAGTCTGCGCCGTGGTGGACGCGGATCTGGCTGCACGCGCCGACGCAGGGCGCGACTGGTGGCCGGTGTCGATCCAGTGGACCGCCGAACGGCGCATCGGCGGGTTGGCCGCCGCGGTGGTCGCGCCGACGACCACGAAGGAAGTCGCCGACGTCCTCGCCGTCTGCAACGAAGCCCGGGTGCCGGTCACCGTTGCGGGTGGTCGCAGCGGCGTGGCTGGCGGCGCGATTCCGATCTTCGGTGGTATCGCGCTGGATGTGTGCGGACTCAACGGCATCGTCGACGTGGACGACGAGTCGCTGTTGGTGCGAGTGCGCACTGGGACCTTCGGCGACCACTACGAACACGAACTGCGCACTCGCCACGGGCTGACCCAAGGTCATTGGCCGCAATCGTTCAACCTCGCGACCGTCGGCGGGTGGCTGGCGTGCCGTGGGGCCGGGCAACTCTCGAACCGCTACGGCAAGATCGAAGACATGGTGGTCGGCCTCGAAGTCGTTCTGGCTGACGGTCGGGTGATCACCACGGGCGGGACCGCACGCTCCGCGCAAGGCCCCGATCTGAATCAGGTCTTCGTCGGGTCGGAAGGGACCCTTGGTGTGATCACCGAGGCGCAACTCCGAGTCCGGCCCGCGCCCACCTACGAACGGCGCGGGGCGTACGCGTTCGCGACGTTCGCTGGAGGACTCGACGCGACTCGTCGGATCCTGCGTCGCGGGTTGTCACCTGCGGTCTTGCGGCTCTACGACGAACACGAGTCGAAGTCGAAGTTCAAGACCGAATCTGGCCAGAACGTGCTGTTGGTGCTCGACGAAGGCGATGCCTTCACGGTCGACGCGGCGTTTGCAATCGTTGCCGCAGAGTGCGTCGGCGCGGCCGTGCTCGACGACGACCTGGTCGAGCACTGGATGCACGAGCGCAACGATGTCTCGAGCATCCCGCACCTGGTCGAACGCGGCATCGTGTACGACACGATGGAAATCACGGCACCATGGAGTCGTCTCGCGGAGATCTATCGCACGACGGTCGACGCGATGCTTGCCGT
>SXIR01000122.1 GCA_005772765.1 Actinomycetota bacterium | reverse complement strand
GCGTACGAGAACGGCACCGGCCCGCTGACGCTGTCGGGCGTGACCTTGACCAAGGGAACCGTCGGTGCCACAGGTACGGGCGCAGCCGGCGGTGGTGCCGGTGGTGCCGGGACCGGTGGTACCCGCGGCAACTCGAGCCAGGCCGAGAACACCAACGGCAACGGCTGCTACGCCGGATTCAACGGCGGCAACGGTGGCGGTGGCGTTGCCGGCGGCGCCGGCAGCAGCGGCTCCGGCGGCGGGTCGTTCGACCTGCGCAGCTACATCGACGGCATCTCGACGGAGTAACCGGTGGCTCCGGGGCGCAACCCGCCCCGGAGCCGATCGACGTCAACCGCGCATCGGCAGTTCGGCGCGCAGCAGCTGTTCTTGCGGATCGGCGGGCAGGGTCGCGGCGCTGAGCGCCCACACGGCCAGTGCGGTCGCATGCGTCCGCACGCCGAGGTCATCTGCTGGCAGTTCGCCGAACGAACCATCGGCGCGTTGCGTCGAGAGCAAGGCCGCGATCGCGAAGTCGCCTGGATCGACGTCGGCGACCGTGTCGAGAACTGCGATTCGCTCGATCGCGAGATCGTCCCATGTGTGGCTCGCTGCGATTTCTGCGCGGAGCGCGGTCTCCAGGTCGTTGGTGAGTTCAGGCGATACGTGCTCACGGCAACCGAGTGAACGTTCGACGAGGCGCGCGACAAGCGCGTGGGTGAGGTCGTAGCCGCCGAGATCGACGGCCTCGGTCAGGCGCTCGGAGAAGTCGTCGGGTGCGCCGATACCGTCGCAGGCCAGCGCGGCCGCGACGAGGGAGTACGAGTCCGAGGGCAGATCGGCTTCGGTGGGTCGACGGCGGGGGTCGATCAAGCGGGCTTCGGGGCCTTCGGCGATGCCCGTTTGTGCGTCGAGTTGTGCCGCGGTGCCGTCGAGCGCGCGAAGGCCGAACCGTCGGCGGACGTAGTCGAGCAGCACAACGGTGTATGGATCCGTCGTGCCGAGGTGATCGACCGACCAGGCGATCGCTCGATCGCGCGCCTCGGCGATCGCCGCCGCCGATGGTGCCGGGACGCTCGAGCTTGTCGGCATCGACGGAGCGCGAGGATCCGTGCGTTCGCCAGAGTCCGATGTTTCGCGGCACGCCGCGATCGAGATCGCAGCCAGTACTGAGAGCATGGCGACAGGGGCACGGGCGGTCCAGATCCGATCACGCTAGGGGGAGTCGATCTCGTTGGAGGTGCGAGCCCGCCTAGCGTGCAGCGAATGCGATCGGGCCAGCGACGCTGGGCGGCATTGCTCGTCGCCTTCGCCGCGGCGTGTTCGGCCTCGGGAGAGACCCCGTCCACAACCGCCACAACCGCGCGACCGGCCCTGAACTCCTTCGATCCGACGTACCGCCCGACCGTCGATTTCTCGACGTGCGCGGCGCCCGACCTCGCCGATAGCAACGCCGCCGGGGGTCTCGACCTCGGAATCGATTTCGTCGATGTGACCGAACGTGCGGGACTCGAACTCGAGCCATTGCCGATCTGCTCGCCGCCCGACTGCGGGCTCACCGACGCGGCGCAAGGTGCCGCGGTTGCGCTCGGTCGGGAGCCGGCGACGTCCGCCGAGCTGTCAGTGTTGTGTCAGGTCGAGCGTTTCACCGGGGGCGTTGCGGTCGGCGACTTCGACGCGGACGGCCTGCCCGATCTGGTGGTCCCACGAATCGATGGTCCAACGCGGCTCTTGCGCAATACCGGCGGGCAGTTCATCGACGTCACGACGGAGTCCGGGCTCGATGCTGTGTGGCAGCCGGCCGCCGGTGTCGCAGTCGCCGATATCGACAACGACGGCGATGCGGACATCGCAGTCGCGACGATTGCGTCGCCCCGACACCTGTTGTGGCTGAACGATGGCGGTGCGAAGTTCCGCGAGGCCGCGGTCGAGCGAGGGGTCGCGGCGCTCGATACAGGCCCGCACGTGTCGTTCTCGGTCGCGGCGGGTGACTACGACTCGGACGGCTACGCCGACCTCTTCTTCACCGAATACCGAGCCTCCCTCGAGGCCTCCGGGCCGTCCTCGGGTGACGTGCACCTGCTGCGGAATCGGGGAGCTGAACGCCCTGGCTACTTCGAGGATGTCACCGTCGACGCCGGTGTCGCCACACCGAGCGACCAGGTGTTCGCGTTCGGTGCGTCGTTCGCGGATCTCGACGTCGACGGAGCGGTCGACCTCGCGGTGACCGCCGACTTCGGTATGAGTCGAGTGCTCTGGAACGACGGCAGCGGTCGTTTCGTCGATGGCACGGTCTCGGCGGGGATGGGCACCGACGAGAACGGCATGGGTTCGGCCACGGGCGACATCGACCGCGACGGGCTCCCTGATCGGATCGTGACTTCGGTATACGACGCTCGTGGTTCGGCGATCGCGCGCGGGGGCACATGGGGCGCGTCGGGTAATCGAGTGTTCGTGCACCGGGGAGGCCGGTCGTTTGCCGACATCACCGACCTCGCTGGCGTCCGTGACACCGGCTGGGGTTGGGGGGTCGCACTCCTCGACATCAGCAATCGGGGCGTGTTGGATCTCGTGATCGCGAGTGGCCTCGACTACCAGCAGCACGAACTCGCCACGCCATTCGCGGCAGGTCGAACGGCGTTGTTCGTCGGCGACGGCCGCGGCCGTTTTGCCGCGGTGCCCGGCAACGGGGGTATTGGGACCCGCCACGGTCGCGGCGTCGCGACGGTCGACTTCGACCAGGACGGGCGCCTCGATGTGCTGGTCGTGCAACCGGGCGGGCGACCCCGACTGCTGCGCAATCGAAGTGTCGCCGGAAACGCCCTCCGTGTGCGCGTCGTAGGTTCGACATCGGGGAGCGACGCGTTCGGTGCTGTCGTCACTGCAGAAATCGGCAGTCGACCGGACCTTGTGCGCGTCGTCGGTCACGGGAGCGACTACCTCGCGCAGAGCGAGGCGTTGCTCTGGTTCGGGCTCGACGACCTGGAGTCGGTGGATCAGCTCACCGTGCGTTTCCCAAGCAGCGGACGGACCGTGACACTGCACAACGTGATTGCCGACGCGATCGTGACGGTCGAGGAACCATCGTGAGACGCTCGCGGTCGCTGCTGTTCGCATCGGCCGCCGTCTGGGTGGCATTCGGTGGCGGAGGTTGCGCTGCAGATGCCCCAACGGCACCTTCGTCGACCGTCGAGGTCGCTGAGGTTGCTTGTCAACCGGCGGCGGCGCAGGAGAGCCAGGGGAGCGACGACCGTCCGATCGATGCCACAACCCGCCTCGACGGTGACCCCTCGTTCGTCGATGTCACCGAGGCTGCCGGTCTCTCGGTCGCGGCACTCGCACCCGAGCCGGTTTGCTTGGCGCCGACGTGTCGGCTTACTCAACCGGCGGTGCTGGCTGCCTTTCCCGAAGTCGATCCGACCCAAGACGCCGCGGGCGGTGCGTTCTGTCAGATGGAACGATTCACCGGCGGTGTCGCGGTGGGCGACGTCGACCTCGATCAGGACCTCGACCTCGCGTTCTCACGCCTCGACGGTCCGGTTCGGCTGTTCGTGAACGATGGGTCGGGAGCCTTCACGGACGCGACCGAGGCCTTCGGACTCGATTTGGGCGACCACCCGCCGACGAGCGGGCTGGCGTTCGCCGACATCGACAACGACCTCGATCTCGATCTTGCGGCGAACACGATCGTCGCGGCCCGCCCGTTGCTCTATCGCAATGATGACGGCCGGTTCGTCGAGGTCGGTGCGGATGCAGGCTTCGCGCCGGATGTGCCCGCGCTGCACGCCGGGTACTCGATCGCGGTCGGCGACTACGACCGCGACGGCTACGTCGATTTCTACGTGACCGAATACCTCGGGTCGTCCGCGTCGGACGCGGGTCCGACCACTGACGGTCGGTTGTTGCGAAATCGGGGCGCCGAATCCCCGGGCACTTTCGACGACGTGACCGAGGCGGCCGATGCATCGATCGCGGCGCTCGATCGGGTCTACGCGTTCGGGGCGAGTTTCGCCGATCTCGATGCTGACGGATGGCCGGATCTGTCGGTCACGGGAGATTTCGGTACCTCACGGTTGTTCTGGAACGATGGCGACGGCACGTTCACCGAGGCAACCGAACGATCCGGGGTCGGCACCGACGAGAACGGGATGGGCTCGGCGACGGCGGACATCGACGATGACGGTGATCCGGATCGGTTCGTCTCGTCGGTCTACGACGAGCGCGGATCGAGCATCGCCCGTGGCGGCAACTGGGGCGCGACGGGAAATCGCGTGTTTCGCAATGACGGCGACCGCGCCTTCGTCGACATCACCGACGCGACCGGACTGCGTGACGGTCAGTGGGGGTGGGGAAGCGTCTTCGTCGACGCGACGAACTCGGGTCGGTTCGACCTCGTCCAGGCCAGTGGCATCGACTTGTTGATCGCAGAAATCGCGACGCCGTATCTCGCTGCGCCGACGCGGTATTGGCGTCAGCGCGACGACCTGCAGTTCGTCGACCTCGGCGCGGCGAGCGGTATCGACGTCACGAATGCACGCGGCGCGGCCGTGCTCGACGCCGATGGCGACGGCCGCCTCGATGTGGTGCTCGTGCAACCAGGCAGCGCGCCACGACTGTTCCAGAACGCGACCGACGGCATCGGGCACTTCGTCCGCGTGCGCGTCGTGGGCGGGGCGTCGGGCACCGACGCGCTCGGCGCGGTGGTGACGGTTCGTGTCGGCGACCGCGTGATTCGACGAGCAGTCGGGTCGGGAAGCGACTTCCTCGGCCAGAGCGAGGCGGTCGTCCACGTCGGGCTCGGCGCCGACGTCACGGGTCCGGTGATGGTCGACGTGCGCTTTCCGGTCTCCGGCACGGTTGCGACGACCGAGGCCGAACTCGATGCAACCGTGACCCTCGTCGAATCCGTTCCCAGTTCGTAGACCACCAATCCATGCGATGCGTGCTCCTCGCGGGGCCTTCTGAGGGTGATGGGGCAGACGACAACGATCGGGGGCTTCGCAAGACGAGGCGGCGTTCGATGGTCGTACGAACGCGCTCGGTGGTTGACAAGCGGCAAGCGACCGAGAATGATGCACGGAGTTTGCAACAGGTCTGCAACTTCGCTCGATTGTGTGAATCTGGTCAGCGCCCGGCCGAGTGAATGCACGCCCTGGAACGGCAGACCAACGTCGACCATGCACCGGGGGAATACAGATGCGATCGAGTTTCGGGCGCAAAGTCGTGGCGGGCCTGTTGGGGGCGGCGGCGACGAGTGCCATGTTGGTGAGTACCGGGACGCCAGCCCACGCGGCGCCGTTCACCATGAGCCTGGTCGGTGGCACACTGTCGCTCGGCACGCAGGGAACCACCGCCCTCACCGGCGGCATCGCGTGCCAGAACGGGAT
This sequence comes from Actinomycetota bacterium, assembly GCA_005772765.1. GTDB lineage: Bacteria > Actinomycetota > Acidimicrobiia > IMCC26256 > PALSA-610 > SXJQ01. The sequence continues at coordinate 46 of SXIR01000122.1, read as the reverse complement.
CGATGACGAGCTTCCGGTCCCCTTCGGCACGCCAGATGGACTGATC
>SXIR01000013.1 GCA_005772765.1 Actinomycetota bacterium | reverse complement strand
TGCCGACCAGGCCGACTTTCGCCAGATCGGCACCGAACTCAACGACGAAGCGCGCACCATGCGTGAGACGGCGGCGAACGAAAGCGCGGCCGCGGCGAAACTCCAGGCCGAGGCCGCGAGTCTCGACCGTCAGACCGACTCGATCGAGAAGTCGGTGAACGAAGCAATCGATCGCGGTGTCGCAACCAGTCTGCACGTTGTCGTCGATGGTGAGGCTGTCGAGGTCGACGTACCTGGTCGCAACCCCGCCGACATGACCGACCAGGAAATCGACGACCTCGGCCTTCCGGGTTGGAAATCGAACTCGGCCGATCAACCAACCGGGCCGGGATCGGCCGCAACGCCCCAAGCCGAACCGCCCACCGCAGCGAACCCACCCGTGGGTGATCCTGAGGTCGCGCCAGCAGTACCGTCGTCCGATATTTCCGATGTTGGTGTCGACGGCGTGGCCGATTCGGGACCCGATCCGTTGGCGACCGACCTGACCCAGCCATTCGCGGACAACGCCGACCCGCTGGTCGCCGCGAACGATGATTTCGCGACATCGACTGATTCGATCGCCAGCGAGGGCGACATCGACGTCGGCTGACGCGTTGCGCTGAGGGCCGTGTGGGCGCGGGCGCTTACGATCTGCAGTCGGAATTCGGCCGAGAGAGACGACCACATGAGCGGGACTTCGATATGAGCGGTGGCCTCGCGGGCCTTCTCGACGACATTGCGTCGCTGGCGAAGCTCGCGGCTGCGTCGATCGACGACATCGGCGCGGCGGCGGGGCGAGCCAGCATGAAGTCGGCGGGCGTCGTCGTCGACGACACTGCGGTGACGCCGGCGTACGTGCGGAACCTCGCAGCCGAGCGCGAACTTCCGATTATCAAGCGCATCGCCAAGGGTTCGCTGCGCAACAAGGTCTTGTTCATTCTCCCGGCTGCGCTCGTGCTCAGCGAGTTCGTCCCGAAGCTCGTCGAAGTGATCTTGATGATCGGCGGCGCATACCTGTGCTTCGAAGGGGCCGAAAAGATCCACCACCGATTGACCAAGCACGGTCACGACGACGAACACGTCCCGGACGTGATCGCCGGGCCCGAACACGAAGCAGCAACGATTGCAGGCGCGATTCGCACGGATTTCATCTTGTCGGCCGAGATCATGGTGATCGCGTTGAAGGAGGTGATCGACGAGGGCTTCGTGTCGCGCGCCATCATCTTGTTGGTCGTGGCTGTGCTCATCACTGCGATCGTGTACGGGGTCGTCGCGTCGATCGTCAAGATGGACGACGTTGGTTTGCGGATGGTGCAGACCGATCGAGCCTCGACCCAGCACATGGGCCGCGGTCTCGTCAACGCGATGCCAAAGCTGCTCGCCGCCTTGTCGGTGGTCGGCACCGCCGCAATGGTGTGGGTTGGTGGACACATTCTCCTTGCCGGTTTCGACGAACTCGGGTGGCACTGGCCCTACGACCGGGTGCACGACCTCGAACAACAGGTCGACGACGTCGCCGGGATCGGGGGCGTGCTGGCCTGGCTCGTCAACACCGGACTTTCGGCCGTGGTCGGCCTGATCGTCGGCTTCATCATCGCGACCGCCGTGTCGAGCATCGTCCGCCGCCGCAACGGAGCACCCACCCCACTGCATTGACCAACGCCCACCCGAGGCGTCTTTTTGTTGCGCTATTCGCAACGAAACGACGCCCCAGCGTGGCCGTCGGATCGAGTCAGGGGAGGGGTTCGGTGACGACACCGAAGAACTCGTTGTAGCGAGCGCAACGCGACTGCATCTCGTCGACGTCGAGGTTCGTCGCCGCAAACGTGTAGTTGTGCACGCCGTGCTTACCTTGTGGGTTGTCGGCGAGAAACGCGCGCATCGCGGCTTCGTTCGTGTCGCTCAAGGTGAGTCCGAGCTTGTCGTAGATCGCACGAATCGTGGCGAACGGTTCGGCCATGAAGTCGCGGAACTGGAGATCGACGACACGATCCGCAGCCACCGTGCCGTCGAGGCGACGGTCGACCGACCGATCGAGTCCGAGGATGATGGACTCCGCGAACTCCGATGCCGCGATCGGGATCGTGGACGAGTCGCTCGACAGGGTCCGAAGCTTCGCGACGAGCGATCCGATCGACGCCAGAATGCGGAGAGGGTCTCGGTGGGTCTGCACCAAGAGCGCATCGGGGTACTCGCCGACGAGCGCATCGAGACACCAGATGTGGCCAGGCGACTTCAGTGCCCACCGGGTGGCCGGGTGTTCCGACTGGAGGTGTTGGAGGTAGAGCCGATGCCAGCGGTATGCCGAACTCATGTCGGCATCGTGCAACAACCAATGCGAATACGACGGCACCCGGTACTGGGTCGGGAAGATCATGCTCTTGAAGTCGAGCGCAGTGATGCGGACGCACTCCTGTGCGAGTTGCGCTCCCATCGGATGCATCGCGCGAAAGCCCGGCAAGACGATGTCGAGTCCAGCGAGCGTCTCGTCAACCTGTGCGATGCGCGGATCGGTGTCGTAGGTAGCCGTGCGCGGCGGCGGGACGGGAAAGTCGACCTCCCACGTGCGTGGCACGCGATGGCGCGCATCTTGCGCGAGCAGGTCGTAGAGAATGGTCGTGCCGGTGCGGCCCTGGCCGACGATCACGATCGGCTCGGTGATAGCGCCTTCAGCGATCGCGGGATGCGAACGCCGGTGTTCGATGACCTGGAGTCTCGTCGAGAGGTAGCCGATCAGTTCGCCTTCGGCCACCGCTCGGCCGAGATCGTTGAGTTGGGCCTCCTCGTCGAGCGCGGCGACCAGCACGCCGAGCCCTTCGCGCCACGAGTCTTCGCCGAAATCGTCGAGTCCCGTCGCGCCGGATGCTGCTTCGGCCAGTTCGTCCACGGTCGGAAGCGCCATGATCCGGAGCCTACGGTCACCGCAGCTGCGACCGTCGAGGGACCGGATCGGTGTCGTTGACGACGAACCGAAGCCGGAACATGCAGTCGAACTCCCTCACACACTCACGTTCCTGAGCGGCATCAATTCGCAGCATTTCCTCGCAAGTCCGTTTTGTCGACGCCGATCAGACCGGGCAGATCGGCTGCCCGAAGAAGGGTCAGGGAAACACATGCGAGCAATGGTCGTCGACGATTCCAAGCCGATGCGCACCATTTTGAAGCGGCTCCTCAGCGAGTGTGGCTATGCGGAGATCCTCGAAGTCGGCACCGGGCGCGAAGCGCTCGATGTCATGCACGCGGGTGCGCCCGAGTTGGTGCTCGTCGACTGGAACATGCCTGAGATGTCGGGCATCGAGTTCGTTTCGGCGGTGCGCGCCAATCCGGAGTGGAACGACGTCACCTTGATGATGATCACGACGGAGACCGCGATCGACAAGGTCCAAGAGGCCCTGGCTGCCGGTGCCGATGAGTACGTGATGAAGCCCTTCACGAAAGAAGTGCTGTTCGACAAGCTCGAGATTCGCAAGTCCTCGCGGGCCTGAGCGGCGGGCGACTCGAGGTCTGTGAGCCAAGCAATGGGCGAGGTGCGAGTGTTGTTGGTCAAGATCAAGCCAGCATCGATAGGTGCAGCATCGCTGAATGCGCTGACGGGCGCGGGCTCGGGCGGTGAGGGATATGCCGATCACCGCAGCTGAGTTCGACGACGTCCGTGATTTCGTGCGACAGATGTCGGCGATTGTGCTCGATCCGGGTAAGGAGTACTTCGTCGAGTCGCGATTGGGTCCGCTTGCGAAACAACGAGGCTTCGACACGATCGGTCACCTGATCGAACGACTGCACCGAGACGACGTGCTGATTCAGCACGCGGTCATCGATGCGATGACGACGAACGAGACGTCGTTCTTCCGCGACCTGCACCCGTTCGAAGCGCTGAAAACGGTCGTTGTTCCGGACTTGCTCGCCAAGCGAGCACGTGAACGCAAGCTCGACATCTGGTGCGCAGCGTGTTCGTCTGGCCAAGAGCCCTACACGATCAACATGACGTTGCAGGAGCACTTTGGCGGCCAACTCGCAGGTTGGCAGACCAAGATTCTCGCAACCGACCTGTCGACCGAGATGCTGGCCAAAGCGCGCGAAGGCCGATACGCGCAGATCGAGACCAACCGCGGACTGCCTGCGACGCTGCTCGTGCAGTACTTCGATCGCTCAGGCACGGGTTGGGTCGTCAAGCCCGAACTCAAGCAGAACATCGACTTCCGCCAGATGAACCTCGCGGCGGCGTGGCCGCCCTTGCCGCGCATGGACCTCATTTTCATGCGCAACGTGCTGATCGACTTCGACGTCGAGACGAAACGACGGATTTTCAACCGAATTGCGCAGCTCTTGAAGCCCGATGGGTATCTCTTCCTCGGCGCCGCCGAGACGACGGTCAACCTCCACGATGGGTTCCAACGCCTTCAGATCGACAAGGCCGTCTGCTACCAACTGCGCAGCTGACGAGGCGGCCCTCCCGCCCTCCCCGTCGACCTCTCCCGGGTGGGAGGTCACTCAAGCGCTGTGGAAATCGGCCGATCAACTACCGAGGTCGTGGGGGCTGGGCGCCGATGGCGACCGGTCGTGGAGGGAGCAACGATGCAGCTGTTGACCGAGGTCGATCTCGGTGAGGTCACCGAACGCGTCGGGAGCTCCATGCTCGGTTTCGACATCGTTTTCACCGACGAGCCCTACGTGCCTGCGCACGATGTGGGCCGCCTGCCCGTCGGCTGCGTGCAGATCGCCAGTTCTGTCGATGCGGCGGCGATCGTCGAGGTTCCCGCTGCGCTTGCAGCGCGGGTCGGTGTGATCCAGGCCGACCTGTGCCGGTGCGAGGCCTGGCCGGAGCGAGCCTGGCCGGTGCGAAGTATGGCCGATGCGGGTGCAACTGATCGGCGGACAGAACGTGTGATGTGCCGGGGACGGCACGAAGGGAACAGGACGCCTCGATGAAGATCCTCATCGTCGACGACAGCAGGGCGATGCGAATGATCGTGCGCCGCCACGTCGAGGCGGCGCGCCTTCCAGACCTCGAGATCATCGAGGCCGGCAACGGCCTGGAGGCGCTCGACGTCGTGCGCGCCAACCAACCCGACCTCGTGTTCTCGGACTGGAACATGCCCGAGATGAACGGGATGGACTTGCTGCAAGCGCTGCGGGCCGAAGGCAACCAGGTCCGCTTCGGCTTCGTGACGTCTGAAAGTCAGCCGCACATGAAGGAAAAGGCGCTCGACGCGGGTGCGCTGTTCTTGATTGCCAAGCCGTTCACCGCGGATGACTTCCAAGCGATCATCGCACGGGTGATCTGACCAACCGATTCGACTCGGCTCGCGCGAAAGGACTCGCAGATGCCCACGAACTACCCATTCCCGAAGCCCGAACAGATTCGTCAGATCATGTCGGATCTGCTCGGCCGCGAGGTCACCGTCGTGCGTGGCGACGATTTCGTGCTGGAACGCGACACGCCTGCGGTGGTGTCGGACTACATCGCAGACGGTGGCGCGATCGTTGCGATCTGCATGACCGACCTGCGATTGTCGAACGCGTTGGGCGCGGCACTCACGATGGTTCCGCCCCAACAGGTCGACGACACCGTGAAGAAGTCGGTCATCGACGAGATGAACCTCGAGAACCTCGCGGAGATCGTCAACATCTTGGCTCGGCTGTTCAACAGCGACGACTGTGAGCATCTCAAGTGGAACAAGGCGCACACGTTGCCGGGCGACCTCCCCGATGACACGCAAGCGCTGATGAAAGCACCGCGAGCTCGGCGCGACTACGACGTCACGCTCGACGAGTACGGGTCCGGCAAACTGACCGTGCTGGTCGGTTGAGCGCTCGCGTCGGTTGACCCGTTTCGGAGCGACCGACCCGGTCGCGGCGAACCAGTCGCGGCTAACCGGCTGCGGTCTCGGTTGCGGCGGCGATCTGCGCTGCCGCGGCCGCTTGTGCGGGGTCGAGCTCGAGCACCGGAGGAGTCAACGGCGGATTGGCCGTTGTCGAGCGGGCGAACCCGGGAACCTCGGCGAGACCGACGGGCCCGGGCATATCGGTCTCGCGGGCTGAGGTTGTCGCGAAGCCCGCGATCAGCGACGCCACGCAGAACAACGCGCTCCAGACGACTGCGACTGCGATGAGGAACCGCACCCCCACTGTCATGATGTCGGCCGACCCGCGCATTGCGCCCGCGAGCCCGGGCCAGCTGATGGCGAGCGCGACGAGCACGCTGATCCCGAAGACCAACTGTGGATCGGCCCGTACACCGTTCGGGTTCGGGCCGTGCTCGGGGTTCATCGTTCGGCCAATCGTTCGCACAACACTTCGGCCCAGGTGAGCGCCGAGGCCGGTCGACCGTCGATCCGTCCGATCGGCGTGTCGAGCGCGATCGCCGCGGCCGGGCTCACCGTGTCGGCGAGATGCTCGAGGGCAAGGACATCGAATCCACCGAGGCGGTCGGACCATGCATCGGCGTCTTCGACCTTCCACGCGGCGTTGACGATGCCCCACGTCTGCGTGGGCTCGAGATGGTCGAGCATGGTGCGCGCCCACTCGTCACCGCTCGTCACCGACGGGATCGACACGGCGACGAACGTTTCGTGTTCGCGGCGGCGCCAGCTCCGGCGGCGTTCTTCGGCCGTGGCGGGGTCACAGATCTGCAACCAACTCGGGATGCCCTCGCCGAGTTCGCGCGCGGTGGCGAGAACGAGGTTGTCCGGGTCGAGTCCGCGCTCGGTGGCCAGTGTGCGCGCAAGCAGAACGGGCGCTGCACCGATACCAACCACGGCGATCACCACGCCGTTCGCTTCCGGCAGGGGAGCGGCAACCGGCAGTCCGGCGAGCGACTCGATCAACGCGCCGCGGAGTTGTGCGCCGCTCACGCCGCGCGGGACGTAGCGCGCCGGAACGCCGAGGCGATGCAACAGATTCTCGGGACGTTCGATCACTTCGACGTCGCGTGTGCGACGAACGCGAGGTGGAAGGAACGGCGTGACGGCGGTTCCCAGCGCAGTGCCGGTGATGTGTTCGGCCTCCGCCGCGATGTCGTCGTCGATGCCGACGTCGTTGCGTCGCCGCGGTGCGCGAGCAGCCCGGCGAACGCTGTCGGCACGAGCGTGCGTCCCCACCGGCCCACGAGTCTCGACTGCGAGTGACGCGTCGAGATCGTCGACGGTGCGGTCCACGACGTAAATCTCGCCGTCGTTGCCTCGTACCAAGGGCCGTGTCGGGGTGATGTCCGCGGTCGCATCGTGCGATGGGCGACCCGTCGCACCGCCATCGTTGCTTCGTGTTTCGACGTCGCGAGCGATCCGGTCGAGGATCTCGGCGAAGCGTTCGGATTCGGTCGAAACCGAGGCGTCGGAACCCGCGGTCGTCAGGTCGACCATCGGCTCGCCTTCGATGTTCTGGTTCGTCGGCGATACCGCGGTCGGTGCCGGAGATGTCGCAACGTCGTCGGCCAGACTCGACCGGCGCTTGCGGCGACCCTGACGCGCCCGCTCGGTTCCGTTCACCGCCTCGGCGAGTTCCAGCACGCTGGACGCGCCCGCGGGGCTCGCCGCGAGCGTCCGGTCGTCGTCGAGATCGACAACGATCGGGAGCGCGGCTTCGGGCTCGCGTTCGACGATGACCTCGTAGTGCTCCTTCGAGAAGAAGCCGCCGACGCCGCCGCGCCGGACGCGATTCGCCGCGATGATGCGCGCGTCGTCGCCGAGGTCGGCGCGAACACGCTCGAGGAGCGTCTCGAGGTCGGGACCCTCAAACCGCTGCTGTCGGCTGGCCAAGGCTCACCACTCCGATCGTTTCGAGCTCGACGTGACCGCCGAGTTCTGTGTAGGACAACACGGGCAGGCGCGGTGCCGCGGCGCGGAGCAGCTTGCGAAGTGCACCGCGCAGCTGCGCTGCGCACACGAAGACGGGTTCGACGCCGCGCATCTCGGCCGACTCAGCCTCGCGGGCGACTGCCAAGGCGATCTGCTCGGCGATCTCGGGGTCGAGCGCCAGGAAGTTGCCACGCTCGGACGGCCGCAACACCTCGGCGAGCTGATGCTCGACGAGCGGTTCGAGGGTGATGATGGGGAGGCGTCCGAGGCGGGCGTATTGCGACGTGATCGCGGCCCCGAGTGACGCTCGCACCGACTCGACGATCGTCTCGGTGTCCTTCGTCACTCGCGCCCGTTCACCGATGACCTCGAAGATCCGGACGAGGTCACGAATCGCGACGCCCTCGTCGAGGAGCGCCTGCAACACGCGTTGGATCTCGCCGTGGGTGACGGCTGCGGCGTTGATCTCGTCGACGACGACCGGGTCGCTCTGCTTCACGATGTCGACCAACATCTTGACGTCTTGGCGCGACAGCAAGTCGCCCGCGTGTCGCCGCACGATTTCGGCGAGGTGCGTCGTGATCACCGACGCGCGATCGACAACGGTTGCTCCTGTGATCTCGGCCTGATGGCGGAACTCCGAAGGCACCCAGGTCGCGGGCAACCCGAAAACCGGTTCGCGCGTCGGAATGCCCGGTAGATGCGGGTGCTCGTCACCCAGGACGAGCATGTGCCCAGGAGGAGCTTCGCCGCGACCGAGTTCGACGCCGTGCAACCGAATCGCGTACGTGTTGGCAGGCAGATCGAGATTGTCACGGGTTCGGACCAAGGGAATGACGATTCCGAGTTCGAGGGCGAGCTTGCGGCGCAGGGCCCGCACGCGGTCGAGGAGGTCGCCGCCGCGGGCCTGATCGACGAGATCGATCAAGTCGTAGGCGATCTCGAGTTCGAGCGGCTCAACGCGCATGTCGACCGCGATCGCCTCGGGAGTCTCGGTCGATGTCGCAGCCGCTTCGGCCGCAGCATCTTCGGCGGCTTGGGTCGCGAGCAGTTGGTCGCGTTCTTGGTCGCTGGGCAGGCGTGACGCGAACAACAACATCGCGCCGCCGACTGCGAGGAACGGCACCTTCGGCAATCCCGGAACGATGGCGAGCATCGTGACGGCAGCGCCGGCGATCTGCAATGTGCGGCGCTGCGCCATCAGCTGGCTGATCAAGTCGGTACCGAGATCCGCTTCGGTCGCGGCGCGAGTGACGATCAAACCGCTCGACAGGGAGATCAACAGCGCTGGGATCTGTGCGACGAGGCCGTCACCGACCGTCAGCAACGAGTAGTGCTCGATCGCCGCGCCGAGGGAAAGTCCGCCCTGCATCACACCGACGACGAAACCACCCACAAGGTTGATGAGCACGATGACGATCGCCGCGATCGCGTCGCCCTTCACGAACTTCGACGCACCGTCCAGTGCTCCGTAGAAGTCGGCTTCGTCGGCGACTTCCTTGCGGCGTCGCTTCGCCTCGATGTCGTCGATGATCCCAGCGTTCAAATCGGCGTCGATCGCCATCGGCTTGCCTGGCATGGCGTCGAGGGTGAAGC
>SXIR01000121.1 GCA_005772765.1 Actinomycetota bacterium | reverse complement strand
GCCGCTCATGAACGGCGGTGGCCTCTTCGAGACGGGTGCGGGTGGCTCGGCGCCGAAGCACGTTCAGCAGTTCGTGAAGGAAGGCCACCTGCGTTGGGACTCGCTCGGCGAGTTCTTGGCGTTGGCCGCGTCACTCGAGCACCTCGCCGCGGTCAGCGACAACTCGCGGGCGCAGGTACTCGCCGATGCGCTCGACCACGCGACCGGAACCCTGCTCGACAACGGCAAATCGCCCGGACGGAAGGTCGGTCAGCTCGACAACCGCGGGAGCCACTTCTACCTTGCGCTCTACTGGGCTCAAGAGCTGGCGCGCCAGACAAGCGATGCCGAACTCGCTGCGCTCTTCGCTCCGGTGGCAGCGGCGTTGACCGCGTCGGAGTCGAACATCGCGGGCGAGTTCGAATCGGCCGAAGGGTCGCCCGTCGACACCGACGGCTACTACTACCCGGATCCGGTCCGAGTGACGAAGGCCATGCGTCCGAGCGCGACGCTCAACGCGATCATCGACGACCTCGCGGCGCGCTCGGGGATGTGACGTCTCGGTGACCGACGATCTGCGGGAGCGACGGTTGGCCGTGTTGGCGGCGCACTTCCAGTCGGAGATCGAACACGACTGGGAGGCGTGTCTCTCGACGTTTGCGGGCGCACCCCGCTACGAGATCGTCGCGACCGGTCAGGTGCACGAGGGTCGCGACGCGGTGATTGTGTATCACCAGAATCAGCGCGCGGCGTTTCCCGACCAACGGCATGAACACGTGCGCATGCACGTTGCTGACGACGACACCGTGATCGCGGAGTTCGATCTGGTGGGCACGAACACCGGTGGGTTCATGCAGCAACCACCCACGGGCAAGGCGTTTCGTGTGCCCGTGATCGCGGTGTTCTCGTTCGACGACGACCGAATCACGAACGAACGCGTCTATCTCGACGGCGCGAGTTTGTTGCGCCAGATCGGGCATGAGGATCTGCTTCGCCTCGCGGGCACCGGCGAAATGACGGTCGCCGAGCTGCGCTGATCTGTGGGAGGATCCCCATGTGCGGGTTCCCGAAACGAGGTATGCGCGATCGGCCGACGGGCTGCGGCTTGCGTACCAGGAATGGGGCGAAGGGCCACGCGTGCTCGCGGTGCCGGGACTGCTCTCCAACGTCGAGCTGATGTGGGAGCACGAGTACTTCGTGCGCATCAACGAGATGTTTGGTCGGCACCTGCACTTCGCCTGCTTCGACAAGCGGGGGATCGGCTTGTCGGACCGGCCCGACGAACCCCCGACGCTCGAGCAGCGGATCGGCGACATCGTTGCCGTGATGGATGCGCTCGGTTGGGAGACCGCGTCGCTGCTCGGCGTATCGGAGGGCGGATTGATGAGCCAGCTCTTCGCCGCAACCTATCCGGAGCGCATCGAGCGAGTGCTGCTGCACAACACCGCGGTTTCGCCGCGCTACTACGGTCGGGTGTACTCCTACGTCCGCGACGGCGACGTCGCGCTGCCGCACAACACGGAGGTCGCAAACCGGTTTCGCGCAATGGCCGATGGCTGGCCCGACCGCCCGAACGACATGGTCGAGTGGATGATGCCCGACCAGGCCGACAACGAGTCGTTCGTGCGCTGGGTCGGCCGACTCCAGCGCTTGTCCGCGAGCCCGCGCGACTTCCGCCGACAAGTCGAATCGGTCTTCACCCTCGACCCGGGTGATTCGCCGGAGCGCATCGTGAGCCCGACCTTGGTGCTGCACGTGAAGGGCGACCGCGTGCTCCACGTGGCGATGGGGCGTCTGCTCGCTGACCTCATCCCCGACGCGCAGTACGTCGAGGTCGACGGCCCCGACCACTTCTCGTGGGCGTTACCGAACTGGCGAGAGTTGATCGACCCGACGATCGAGTTCTTCACCGGGCACCGGCCGGCGCGTACGGTGACGCGCCGCTTCGCCTCGGTGCTGTTCACCGACATCGTCGAGTCGACCCATCGCTCGGCCGAAGTCGGCGACAGCGCATGGCGCTCGATCCTCGAGGACCACGATCGCCTGGCCCGCAAACTCGTCGACGAGCACGAGGGTCGGGTTGTCAAGAGCACGGGGGACGGGCTGCTCGTGGTGTTCGATTCCCCGTCGCGATGCGTGGAGTGCGGGCTGGCGCTCTGCGAGCAACTGCGCGCGATCGACGTCACGATTCGAGCCGGGGTGCACGCTGGCGAGATCGAGGTGCACGACGATGGTGACGTGTCAGGGATCGCCGTCAACCTGGCGGCGCGAGTGGAACAGCACGCCGCCGACGGCGAGCTGTGGGCGTCGTCGACGATGCGCGACATGCTGCTTGGCAGCTCGATGCACTTCGACGATCGCGGCGAGCACGCACTCAAGGGCATCGACGGCGCCTGGCGCCTTTTCGCCGTCGGCACCTGACCTTCGCCTCGGGTTGTCGTGACGGGCCCGATCGGTCGCGCATTGGGTACGACGTACATTCACACGAAGTGGTCCCCGAGTGACGGAGATCGCCGCGGCGATGCGGAGGAACAATGGAACCCATCAAAATCGGTTGGCTCGGATCGTGCCTCGACGGGCCGGGTGGGGGGTACGACAAGATTCATCGCCTCGCGTTCGATCAAGCCGTCGAGGCGGGTGTGCTCGACCGTCCGTACGAGTTCGTCTTGCACGGCGAGCACGGCCTGCCCCGCGGGTCGGCGAAGAACGCGACCGATGGGTTCAAGTACCTCGTCGACGAAGGGTGCATCGGGATCGCCGGCGCGTACAGCTCCGACAACGCGATCACGTGTGCGCCGTTGGCGAATGAGTTGCGAGTACCGCTGATCTCGTGGGCGGGCACTGAACGGTTGGCGGGGGAGTACTGCTTTCGCCTCGGCAATGGCGACGTCGGCGGTGACGCCGCGTTGTGCGTTGCGTGGCTCGCTCGCAACGGGTACACCCGAGTTGCGGTGTTGAGCGAGATCTCACCCAACGGCGAGGAGTACTTCCGCTACTTCCGCCAGGAGTGTCGCCGGCGCGGCATCAGCATCGCCGCGGTCGAGAGCGTCCCGCAGAACCCTACGAACCTGGCCGAGAACCTCGACCACCTGCGGCAGGTCAACGCCGACGCGCTCGCGTACATGGGTTACGGGATGCTCGCCGCGCAAGGCCATCTTCGTCGAGCGCTCGACGAGCTCGCGTGGGACCCGCCGCGCATCATGAGCACTGCGTTCATGTGGTACCTGATGGGGTTCGATCTGTTCGAAGGTTGGGTGGGGATCGACCAGTTCGATCCGTCGAATGTGCTCGCGCAGAAGTTCCACGACGCGTTCGTGGCGAAGCATGGCGCGTCGCCGCCGATGTGGCCGAACGCGATTCCCGTGCTGGCCTACGACACCGCGCGGGTTCTCACCGAGGGATTGTTCCGCGCGCCGATCCTGTCGGGGCCGGGATTGAAGACCGGGCTCGAATCGATCCGGTTCATGCCGAGCGCGACCGGCGGACCCCGCACCCACATCGCGGGCGCCCCCTACGAACATGGCATGTTTCGGGGCGACTGGCTGCTCTACGGTCGCGTGCGCAACGGCAAACTCGAGTTCGAGGGCCTGTTCGAGCCCTGGGAGTGACCGAGACGCCGCAGCCGGGGTTCCGCGACGCGTGCCCGCCCGTCTGCCCGTCAGGATTCGGGTCGCTCGATCGTCGCGCCGGTCGCCGAGAGAAGGTGGCTGGCGTGCGCGAGCACGTCGGGATCGATCGTGAGCAAGAACACCTCCGGCAGTCTGATCCAGGGCTTCACGACCGAGTCGGTGATGATCGAGCGCAGGCCGTCGACCGACCGAGGCGGCACGAGGCCTACCCCGCCGGACCGCGTCCTCAGTCCGCGTCCTCAGTCCGCGCCTTGGAGCGTTCGCGCCGCGAGACCTCGGTCGAGCGCTACGAAGCCCGCAGCCGCGGCGACCCCAACGAGAAGCACGACCGCAGTTGCGGTCAACGCCTTTGGGTATCCGAGTTGGCCAGCATCGAGAAACGGGTAGGGGTACCAACCAATCATCGCACCGCGAACAAACGTGTACGCGAGCCAAACGGATGGCCAGATCAGAAAGCCTTGGAATGTCCGCCAACGCATGCTCGGCCTCGGCTCGAACCACAGCCAGCCGCCGACTGCCATCACCGGCGTCAGGTAGTGGAGCAAGAAGTCGGTCACGACCCAGATGCCCGAGTACAGGTCGGCGGTGATCGGACGGAGCACGACGAGGTTGACGACGAACGTGATCGAGATTCCCACGAGCCTCGAAAGCCGCAGCAAGGCCATTCGGGAATCGAACGGACGCGTCTGGGCCGCCAGCAGCACCGCGGCGACGAGCACCAAGATGTTGCTCTGGGTCGTGAAGAAGCTCAGCCATGTGATCGTTCGCTGCAACGGGGATCCGTACGCATCAGGATCCGGAGCAAACCCCCGCCCCGGCGCCTCGACAATGTTGCTGAACAACTGAACGCCTAACGCGAACCCGGCGACGACCGCAGTCGCGAGGTGCCAGAGCCTCGCCGGTCGGGTCCGATCACTGCGAGTGGCGCTCGGCACGGCTGGATACTGCCCGTGCCGCCATCACGATCGCAACCGCCGGTCGCTCCTCGTAACCTAAGAACTTCGAGCGAGCTCGGGGCTGATCGTTCGACGCGGCCGTCAACGGCCAATCTCGGGTGGTCAGCGCGAAGAACTGCTGGCACTCCCCAACTCGTGGCTGCACGCCGACCCGTGCTGCGATACGCGCCAGTGGAGGGGACGAGCGGCGACGTTCTCGCACCGCGTGGGTACGATCGCGACATGGAGCCGAGGGGCACCAGGGCAGCCGAATTCGAACGGATGACCCCGGTTGAGCAAGACCTGTGTTCTCGGAACGCATCGTGACCGACCTGGCGCGGGTCGCACCGGCGTCGCTCGCCCGCGTTCGAGCGCGTGTCACCACGGAAGAGTGGCCGCAGCGGACATGAGCGGTCAGCATCGGGCGGTCCGCATGACGAGCACGCGCAAGATGGAGCGTGACTGGGTCCTGGGCTCGACTGAAGCCGGGATCGGGGAACCCGAAAGCCGTCGGTCCGAAGTTTGCGGAGCGACGCGCCGCTCCGAGGTCGCACACGCATGATCTGTGACACGTGTCGACACGCCAACCAGCCGACCGCCAAGTTCTGTTCGGAATGTGGTACCGCGTTCGTGCTCGTTTGCGTGTCGTGCGGCAAAGAGGGAGCGCCGACGGCGAAGTTCTGCGATGAGTGCGGCACGTCGCTGACCGTGGCGCCCTCACGCGCGCCGGCCGGTACCGCGTCTCCGGACGCATCGCGCAAGCGGGTCACGGTGCTGTTTGCCGACCTCGTTGGTTCCACATCGTTCGCAGAACGCCTCGATGCCGAGGCCGTCCGGTCGAGCCTGGCGGGCTATTTCACGTTGCTGCGGTCGACGATCGAAGACCACGCCGGTTCGGTGGTGAAGTTCCTCGGTGACGGCATGCTTGCGCTGTTCGGTGTGCCTGAGGTCGCCGAGGACGATGCGCTGCGCTCGGTGGCCGCCGGGGTCGAGCTCCAGCGCCGGTTCCGGTCGTTCGCCATCGAGATCCGTGAACAACATGGAATCGAACTCGGCCTGCGGGTGGGGATCAACACCGGCGAACTCGTGATCGGTGCCGGCGATGCCGACCTGGTCGGCGATGTGCTGAACACGGCCGCACGGATCGAAGCGGAGTGTCAGCCCGGTCGGGTGCTGGTCGGCGAGGACACGTGGCGGCTGACCCGCGCCCACGTCGTCTACGAGGTACTCGACGAGGTGCAGGTCAAGGGCAAGGCCGATGCCGTGGCGACCTTCCAGGTGGTGGAGCAGGAGGATGGCGCGTTCGAACAGGGCGACGACGTTTCCGTCTTCGTCGGGCGATCGCAGGAGCTCGACAGGCTCGGTGGTGTGCTCGCCGACGCAGTCGCGACATCGTCCGCTCGGCTCGCGACGATCATCGGCGCACCTGGCGTGGGCAAGACCTGCCTCGCCCGGGAGCTGTGCGTGCACACCGAGGCGAGATCGTTCGACCTGCGCCTCGAACGCCGAGGCTCCACGACCTTCACCCCGATTGCCGACCTGCTCCGAGCCGCCGCCGGATCGGGGTCGATCGATGCGATCGAACGCTTCCTTGGAGCGCATCCAGAACGGGACCGGTTGGCCCCGGTGCTCGCCTCGTTCCTCGGTCATGGCGAGGCGCGCACCATCGAGGAG
>SXIR01000120.1 GCA_005772765.1 Actinomycetota bacterium | reverse complement strand
GCAGCACCGGGTTGACTGCCGAACCCTTGACTTGGTCGTACTTGGCCTGGATCGCGCGTTCGGCGTCGCTGGTCGGCTCGTCGGGGTACTCCGGAACCAGCAGGCCTTTCGCGCGCAACTCCTCGATCGTTGCCTTCAACTGAGGAATCGATGCCGAGATGTTCGGCAGCTTGATGACGTTCGCCTCGGGTCGTTCGACGAGCTTGCCAAGTTCGGCGTGGTCGTCGGAGACGCGCTGCGAGGGCTCGAGCGAGTCGGAGAACGCAGCGAGTACTCGCGCCGCCAGCGAGATATCGCGCAGTTCCACCCCGACGCCTGCGGTCTTGGTAAAGGCTTCGATGATCGGCAACAACGACGCCGTGGCCAGCGCCGGGGCCTCGTCGGTCTGGGTGTAGATGATCACGTGATTCGTTGCAGGCATGACACTTCCGTGAGTTCGATGGAGCATCCGTCGGATCGGCGGATGGCGAGCCCATCCTCGCACGCCGACTCCGGTCGAGCCGAGATCACCGGCCAGCAGCGTGGCCATCACCCCACGACGAGGCGCGCCCCAGCGAGGTTTCCGACCGCCCTGCGAGGCTTCTCAGTACCGTCCGCTCGCCCACACCGACCTCGACGAATGCCACGGACGCACGTCGCCGATGTTGCTCGACGGCGAGATCGTCACGACCTACCGCGCATTGCGACAGCGCGACGTTCGAGTGCGCTAGATCGTCGGATGCTTCCGAGCGACGACCTGACGGCGTCGACCGGCGCTATTTGACCAGCGGATCGCGTGGCAAACCGAGGATGCGCTCGCCGATCTGGTTGCGTTTGATCTCGGACGTGCCGCCGGCAATCGACATTCCCCGGTGGAACAGCACCAACAGATTCGACATCGCGCCGGGGCCTTCGAAGAACGCCGCATCGGGTCCGTTCAGTGCCGTCGTGATCGCCGCGGCTTCGTGGCCGACCTCCGACAGCACCAACTTGGTGATCGCGCCTTCCGGGCCGGGACCACCACTGCTCACGGCACGGTTCGCGCTGCGGAGGTTGAGGAGTCCGATGGCTCGGTGCTGAGCGATGTAACGACCGATGCGCGCTGCGCCACCGGCGAGTCGCTCGGGGTGCGCATCGAACGGCGCGATCATCGCGTCGCCTGGGAGTGACAGCCCGCCGTCGCCGCCGCCGATGCTCACGCTCTCGTTGCCGAGTGTCGCACGGGCCACGGTCCAACCCCCGTCGATCGGTCCGACGACATCTTCGTCGGGAACGAACACGTCGTCGAAGAACACCTCGTTGAACTCGGATTGTCCGGTGGTCATCCGCAGCGGGCGAACCTCGACGCCCTGGGCGTGCATGTCGATCACCACCATGGTGATGCCTTCGTGCTTGGGTACGTCGGGATTCGTGCGAACCGTTGCGAATCCCATGCCCGCGACGTGAGCGCCCGAAGTCCAGACCTTCTGACCGTTGATCTTCCAGCCGCCGTCGACACGCGTCGCCTTGGTCGTGATACCTGCGGCATCCGAACCCGCGTCCGGCTCACTGAACAACTGGCACCAGATGACGTCCTGGCGCAGCGCGGGCGGCACCCATCGCTGCACTTGGTCCGGCGTGCCGTGCTGGATGAGCGTCAGGAGCACCCAGCCCGTGATGCCGTAGCCCGGCCGTTTCACACCCGCGGCCGAGAACTCTTGCTCGATCACGAGTTGTTCGACCGCACCAGCTTCACGACCCCACGGCTTCGGCCAGTGAGGCATGACGTACCCGGTCTCGATCAACCGCGCTCGTTGTTCCTCGGGCGTCCGGTCGCGAAGGCTCTGCGCGAACGCGCGCACCTCATCGCGGATTGCTTCGGCCTCCGGGGGCAGATCGACGTCTTTGGTGCGGACCACACCTCGACGCGTGAGGTCAGTGAGGTCGGCCGCGGCGCGTTCGGCCTGGAGCACACCGAGCAACACGGTCGCCCGTCGCATGTACATGTGGGCATCGTGCTCCCACGTCATCGCGATACCGCCTTGCACCTGCGTGTCGAGGTTCGCGCACAGGTCGGCCGCCGGCGCGGCCAACGTTGCCGCCATTGCGCTGGCGTAGCTGAACTGGTCGGCGTCGAGATCCGCAGCCCGGGCCGCGTCCCAGACCGCGCTCGTAGCAAGCTCGGTCGCGACGAGCATGTTGGCGCAGTGGTGTTTCACCGCCTGGAACATCGCGATCGGACGGCCGAACTGCTGACGCACCTTCGCGTACTCGGCGGCTTGCTCCGTGCACTCGCGGGCCATGCCCACGGCTTCGGCCGAAAAGAGCAGGCGAGTGAGGGCGAGCAACGTCTGGCGCGAGCCGGCGAGGATCGTTGCGGGCGCGTCGTCGAAGTCAACCCGCGACGCGCGACGCGCCAAGTCGAGGTTCGTCGGGGTTTCGACGCGAACGCGGGCACCGGCCTCGACGATGGCGACGTCGTCGCCGACCCCGACGACGAACACGTTCGCGAGTGCACCGCCGATGATCACGCCGCCCGAGCCACGCACCTTGCCGTCGACGACGGTGGCCGTCGCGTCAGGAGCGACCGCACCGATCAACGTGCCGTCGGCGAGGCGCGGCAGGAGGTCGGCCTTGGTCGCGTCGTCCGCTGCTGCAGCGATGGCCGCGCTCGCGATGACCGTCGGTACGAACGGCCCCGGCGCGACGACGCGTCCGAGTTGCTCCACGACGACTGCGAGTTCGAACAAGCTGTAGCCGGAGCCGCCATGGGCCTCGGGAAGGTGCAACCCGAGCCAGCCCATCTCCGCGACTTCCGACCAGAACGGCGGCAGCGATTCGTTCGCCTCGATCAGCGTCGCACGCGCCGCATCGAGCACCTTGCGCGCGGTCAAGAAATCGCGGGCAGTTTCCGCAAGGGTTCGGTGTTCTTCGGTGATCGCGATCGACATCGCGCACGCTCCCGTCGTCGTTCGGGGCCTCGACACGAGACCTCCGGCGCGCAGCGTACGAGGGAACCCACCACTGCTGACAACTCGACCCCGAACGGGAGCCCCGGATGCGCCGCGCCCGATGCAAGGGGCGGTACCCGTGATTCGACTGGCGGGTGAGCGTTAGACGCGTTCGATGATGATCGCGGGCGCCAT
>SXIR01000119.1 GCA_005772765.1 Actinomycetota bacterium | reverse complement strand
GCCTGGCCGATCACGATCGGGCCCGACCCGATCAGCAAGATCGTGTGGATGTCGTCACGCTTGGGCATCAGCCGGCCTTCATGAGGTCGATGAACTCCTGGAACAGGTAGCGGGCGTCGTGCGGACCAGGCCCGGCTTCGGGGTGGTATTGCACGCTGAAACATCGCAGTTCGGGGCTGCGAACACCTTCGATGTCGCCATCGTTCAGGTTCACGTGACTGACGAACGATCCGGTCGGCAGCGATTCGGCGCGCACGGCGTAGTTGTGATTCTGGCTTGTGATTTCGACCTGACCGGTCGCGAGGTTACGGACCGGATGATTGCCGCCATGGTGGCCAAAGCGCAGCTTGAACGTCTCGGCGCCGAGTGCCAACGACATGATCTGGTGGCCGAGGCAGATTCCGAACATCGGCACCGCCCCGATGAGTTCGCGCACCGTCGCGATCGCACCGGCGACCGCGGCGGGGTCACCGGGTCCATTCGACAAGAACACGCCATCGGGTTCGCGCGCCAAGACCTCGGCCGCTGGCGTCGACGCCGATACGACGTCGACTTGGCAACCCGCGCCGACGAGTTGTCGCACGATCGACGTCTTGATCCCGAAGTCGTAGGCGACCACGTAGTAGGGCGCATCCGGTCGTCCGTCGGCGTAGCCGTCGACGGTCGTCACCTCGTTGGCGAGATCTTTGCCGTCGGTCCCACCGTCGGCCCGTGCCGCGTCGAGCAAGGCCGATTCGCTGACCGTACCGAACGCTCCGGGCATCGCGCCCGAGTCGCGCAGATGGCGCGTCAGCCGTCGCGTGTCGATCCCTGCGATCCCCGGAATCTCGTGCCGGCGCATGAACGCGTCGAGGTCGTCCTTGGCTCGCCAGTTGCTGGCGCGCCGGGCAAGGTCACGCACGACGATGCCCCTACAGCGGGGCTGTACCGACTCGTCGTCGATTGGGTTGCATCCGTAGTTGCCGATGTGCGGATAGGTGAACGTGATGATCTGGCCCGCGTAACTCGGGTCGGTGATGATTTCTTGATATCCCGATAGCGCGGTGTTGAACACGACTTCGCCCGCCGCGACGGCATCGTCGGTGTGGTGCCCGACTGCGAAGCCTTCGAACAGTTCACCGTCGGCGAGCACGAGTGCGGCTTCTCGACGCACGGTCACCGCACAGCTTCTTGATCGATCACGGTTGCGACTCCTTCGAGAACGGTGTGGCGGACTCGGCCGTGCAGTTCACGGCCGTGCCACGGTGTATTGCGTGATTGCGAGGCGACCGCGCGTTCGTCGACGACCCAGTGCCGATCGACGTCGAGCACGGTGAGGTTCGCCGGTTCGCCGGTCGCGACCGGCCGTCCGTGGCGATCGCCAAGGCCTGCGATCGCGGCGGGCTGCCAACTCAGACGAGCGAGCAGTGCTTGCATCGTGAGTTGGCCCGAACCAACGAGTTCGCCGTGCGCGACGGCGAAAGCCGTCTCGACCCCGAGCATCCCCGGAGGCGCGTCTTCGAACGGCACGGCCTTGGTCTCCGGCGCGTGGGGTGCGTGGTCGGTTGCAATGGCGTCGAGGGTGCCGTCGATCAGCGCCGCGCGGACACCGTCGCGATCGTCGGCGCCACGTAGCGGCGGATTCATCTTGAACGACGGGTCGTAGTCGGCGCAGCACGCGTCGGTGAGGGTGAAGTGTTGCGGCGTGCACTCGGCGGTCACGCGCAGTCCCTCGGCTTTGGCCCGGCGCACGAGATCGGCAGCACCCGCGGTACTCAGGTGCAAGACGTGGTAGCGCGCACCGGTTCGCCGCGCGAGCGCGAGGTCGCGGGCAACGATGACGATCTCGGCCTCGGCGGGGCGGCCAGGTATGCCCAAACGCGCGCTCCACTCCCCTTCGTGCATATGACCGCCGGCAACGAGGCTGGGGTCCTCGGCATGCTGCGCGATCACCGCGCCCGGGAGCGCGATCGAATACTCGAACGCGCGTCGCATCAGGTTCGCGTCGGCGACGCAGTCGCCGTCGTCGGTGAAGATCCGCACGCCTGCGTCGTACAGCTCGCCGAGCGGTGCCAACTCGCGACCGGCCCGTTCTCGCGTGATGCAACCCGCCACGCGTACATCGCACAGGCCCACGTCGCGTCCCCGGCCGACGATCCACTCGACCACCGCCGCGTCGTCGATGGGGGGCATGGTGTTCGGCATGCACACGACGGCGGTGAATCCACCAAGCGCCGCGGCCCGAGATCCGCTTTCGATCGTCTCGGAATCCTCGCGGCCAGGCTCGCGGAAGTGCACCTGGATGTCGACCAGCCCGGGTGCAACGACACAACCCTCGGCATCGAGAACCTGGGCACCGGCCGCATCGAGCGCGTCGCCGACCTCGGCCACGACGCCGTCCCGCACGAACACGTCGGCGCGTCGGCCGGCGGTGGTCGAGTCGACCACCGTCCCGCCACGGATCAGATAGGTCTGCATCACGCTCCGGTTCCGCTCGGGTTGGCCAGCAACTCGTACAGCACAGCCATCCGCACCGCGACGCCGTTGGTGACCTGTTCGGTGATGAGCGAGACGTCGCTGTCGGCGACGTCGTAGGCGATCTCGACGCCGCGG
>SXIR01000118.1 GCA_005772765.1 Actinomycetota bacterium | reverse complement strand
TTTGCAAGCAGGGGGTCGTGGGTTCGAGTCCCATCGTCTCCACCAAACAAATGCAGTCCGACCAAGACTGCCCGCGGTCGGGATTGTGAATCCACTTCTTCGGAGGTGCCATCCGTCGGTGCTGTCAGTCCAGGCGATGACAGGCTGGCGATGTGCGGAGGGAACGACACCGTGATCTCGATTCGCACGAGCGACCGCTGCCTTCCGCACCGCGATCGGTGCGGTACGCGCTCTGGGATCGCGCTCGTCCAGCGTCAAGTTTCAGCCTCTGAAGGTGAAGCGATTCTTGTCTGGCGAGATCTTCGAAGTCCGCTGTCAGAACGAGGGTGTCCTGGTGTTGGCAGATTCGAGTCACCTCCTTGTGGTGACGGAAACCGACTCGTCGCGAGTTGCGGTCACACGCGAGGCGAACCCGGACCGCGGCATCGAGTCGATCTTCGTCGCGGGTAGCGGTGAGATTCTCGGACTGACCTTCGACGGAGTCGCACTCGACGCAGTCAGCTCCAACGAAACCCGCGAGTCCCTCGCTGCCGGTGTCGATCGCACAAACGTTGAGCGGGTTACGCCTCGTTTCAGGCGCGCTCATGCATCCGGTGCGATTCGACCCGACGCCACTTGCTGTGCCGGTAGGACGGTGGTGCATGGTCGCACGGGAAGTAGTCGGCCCCCGTGCTGAGTCATGGCTTCCGACACTCCATCGCCGGAGGATTGAAAGTGTTTTGTCGGCTTCGATACCCTTCCTCCTCGTGGAACGCTATTGGAGGAATTGGCGCTGGCGCGCGGGGATCGTGGTTGTGCTCGGACTGTTCGGTGGCATGGCACCGAGTTGGGCGCCGACTGCTTCCGTTGCCGCCAGCGGGACCCAAATCACGATCGGTGACGCGGCCATCCACGAAGGTGACGCAGGTGCCAAGCGGTCGCTGCAGTTCGCCGTGTCGTTGTCGAGTCCGCACCCGACGGTCGTCACAGTCAAGGCGACGATTACGTCCGTCACCGCGGCGGCCGTTTCCGACTACACGGGGGCGACGACGAGGACGGTCACGTTCAATCCCGGCCAGACCCTGAAATTCGTTTCGGTCGCGGTCCAGCCCGACGTCGTCGTCGAGGGAGACGAGACCGTGCTCGTGACCCTGCTCTCGCCGACGGGCGGTGCGGTACTCGGTCGATCTCGTGCGGTGGGCACCGTGTACGACGACGACGTCGCGGCCGGTGTTCGTCTCGCCATCGGCGATGCGAGCGTGGCGGAGGGGGATTCGGGCAAGCATCAGGTGAAAGTGTGGGTGAACCTCTCGAGCCCCGCTCCGACGCCGGTGACGTTCACGGTCACGACGGTGAACGGCAGCGCCTCCGCCGGAGCCGACTTCGTCGCCGTGTCCAAGAACCTGTCGTTCGCGACTGGCTCGGTGAAGAAGGCCATCACGCTGACGCTGGTGCCCGACACCGTGGCCGAGAGCACGGAGACCTTCGGCCTGACCGTCGGATCGGTCGTCGGTGCCGCGAGCACCGACACGCAGGCGACGATCACCGTTCACGACGACGACGGTGCTGTCCAGCCGGGCATCGAAGCGCCGGGTTCGACCAGCTCGATCCAACTCGTGAGCACGACGCAGATGTCAGGCTTCCAGATCGAGTACTACCGAAACCTTGCGTATCCATGCAGCATCTCGGGGTACCAGACCTTCCTTCTGGCCTACCCGATCGGTCTTGCCCACGCGACGGCCCGTCCGTTGTGGACCCACATGCACGGCGGCGGCGTCGGATGGTTCGACGCCAACGGCCAACCCCAACCCGACGCTGGGCTGATGACGGAGGAGTCGCTGAACTCGCTCATCTACGCGACGGGCCTCAATCTCCGCGTGTTGACGGATCCCGCCGGTTTTCGCATGGTCTCGGTCTCGTACTGCAACCGCGACATCTACGGGGGCGGCGGCTTCGTCGATCCCAACAACCCGAACCTGTTGCCGGGCGGGCTGCCGCGCAACACGAACGGGTTGCTCGCGACCAAAGCAGCGATTCAGTTCGCGCTCGGTCGCTTCACCACGACCAAGTACTTCATCTCCGGGACGAGCGCCGGTTCCGCCGGCGCCATGGCGGTGGGCTGGGCGATGCAGCGTCAGGGGCTCCCGGCTGCCGGAATCGTCGGCGATTCCTACGTGGTCAACTCCGACTACGTGCTGGCGATCGAGGCACAGTCGATCGTGTGCCCGGGCACGGGAGTACCCATGACCGCCGCGACGCTCCAAGCCGTGGGCGCACGACTCCACCCGGAACTCGCAGATCCGCTCAACGAACCAGACCTGCTCGTGTCGAGCGGCCGCCTCACCGTGCCATTGCTGCATGTGTGGAGTGAGCAGGACCCGTTCGGTTGTGATGGTCGCATGATGCAGTGCCCGCTGCGCGGTAACGCGACCGTGACGGTCGGGGGCATGGACTGCATGAACGAACGACTCCGCCGCGCCGTCGCCGCGCAAGGTGCATCAAGTCGCTCGCTCAGCCTCGGCCTATGCGTGCAGGGAGCGCCCGACCCCGTGCTCACGTGCAACCGACATGTCGTGACGTCGACCGACGGCGTGAACACCGACCCTGCCTGGCCCGCCGACTACAACGCGGTGATCCTTGACTGGATCCACGACCGGCTGCTCGACGCTCCGTGAAATCGAGGGCGGTGCCCGCGACCAACGAAGTTCGCTGTGTCTTCAGAGGGGAGCGGTGCAGCGATAGGCACTTGTGACGAGGTCGTTGATCTCGCTCCGGCCGACGGCGTCGCCGTCGATTTGGAGAAGCAGGCCAGCCTCGGTCTCCGTGGTGCGGTGGGTCGTGAATCGTCCACCTTGTCGCAGCGCCCCGCGTTCGGCGGGATCGGGTTCGTAGTCCTCGAAGCGCTTCGCGAGGTCGTCGGCGGAAACGGGGACCGACTCCGTTGTCGGTCCCCGTTCCGCAGGAAACTCACGCCGAGATGTAACCGGGCGGCGTGTACTTGGCGCACGAATCCGCCGGGCCGTACGGCAGCGACAGTCCCTTCACGTAGATCTGGTACTGGTCGAGCTGGTAGACCGCGCTCCCCATGCCGTACCACTCCACGACGATGAACACCCGGCTGTAGTTCGGGATGTTCATGAACGTGGGGTTCGAACCCGTAAAGCTCGCCGCCTGGTTGTCGTACGCCGCGGACCAACCGCTGTAGGTCGACGCGTCGACGAGGTTCCGGTTGTTGTCGACAACGAGAAGTTGGTAACGGACCCAGGCCGAGTCGTTGCCCCCGCCGGCGCGCAGGTTGGGTGCGTAAATCCTGGGTGCCGCGGTCGTCACGTCGAGGCGTTTCCAGGTCGGGTAGTGCGTGCACTTTCCGGTAGGCAGGCCGACGCTGCCGACCGTCCCGGACGTGGCGAGCGTTGCAGCGGAGGCTGACGGCGCGAGTACGCCACCTCCGACCGTGGCCAGCAGTGCCCCGATCGATGCGACGCGCGCCAGGCGGCGTACCCGCGCGCCACGAGATTGCTCGACGGTCGGCTCGCCCGGCGTGGGTGCAGAGTGCTGGTCGATCCGACGGTGGATTGATGTGAAGCTCATGACGTCCTCCTTGGTTGTGGAGCCCGGTCGACCCCAAGGACGATTGAACGATGACGACGGGGACCGGTCCGTTCGCTCGCGCACACACGCCGCGTACGCTCGACAACGCAGAGCTCGTAGACGACCGCCAGGGCATTGCTCCGGGGTCAGCCAGCTCCCGTCTCAGTGACCGCCACGGTTTCGATTGCTGCGAACACGGTGGACGGCGTGCGTGACGGCCGTAGGTTCGGCGGATGGATCGACGACTCGCTGCCGATGCCGTTTGCATCGACGAGGGACGCGTGCTGCTCGCGCGGGGATCGACGACATGGACCCTTCCGGGTGGGCAGGTCGAGCACGGCGAGGATCCGTTCGACGCGGTGACACCCCCATCGGCGGCCTGATTCATCACTGAGGTCTGGACGCGAACGCGCTCGCTCGAACGAACGCGAGGCGGCCTCGCGAACGCTCAGGCGAGCTTGCCCTTCACGGCTTTCAGCAAGGCCATGTTCGGCTTGTCGGGGAGCTCGGTCAGTGGTGTCGCGATCTCCTCGACCGTCGGCCCGTATTGCTCGGCGAGCGGCGCGAGTGCGTCGAGATCGAAGTCGTACAAGGCCGCAGCGTTCTCGGCGAGCACGTTGCGGAGCTCGGCTTCGCCGACCTCACTGAACACCGCGCGCAGGTTCTCGCGCGAGTACGGCGGAGTGCCTTCGTCGTGGGGGTAATCGCTGCCCCACATGAAGCGATTGGGGGCGAGGAACTTCGCCGCTTCCCAGTCGGCCGGCCCGGGGAAGCTGGCACCCGACCACACATTCTGTTGGACGTACTCGGTCGCCGAACGAGGCAGCGCGTTCTCGGAGGTGTACTTGAGTTCACCGATCGATCCGCCGCGGATCTGCTGGATGACCGGGTCGAGTTGCTTGGCCAACTGCGGAATCGCTGCCGCCGAACTTTCGGTCATGACGAACTTCAGGCGCGGGAACCGTTCGAACACGCCCGACAGCAACAGGTGGACAAACGGACGCGAGCCATAGAACGCCACTTCGCTGATCATGATCGCGGGGACCGACGGGTAACGCCCGTAGTTCGGGGATCCCGTGCCGCCGTGCAGGTTGAGCGGCATGTCGAGGTCTTGGATCGTTGCCCAGAGCGGGTCGTAGATCGGGTCGTAGAGCGGCCGTACCCACGTGACGTCGGGCGCGACGGTCGGCAGCAGCGCGCCGCCGCGCAGCCCGTTCGCCTTGATCCAGTTGACGTCTTCGATCGCGTCGTCGACGTTGTTCAAGAAGAACTGACCGACCCCGGCGCGTTGGGCGGGCTTGCGACTGCAGAAGTCGGCGAGCCACCGGTTGTGCGCTTGCAGTCCGGCGCGTCGGTGCTCGTAGTCGTCGGGCTTCGGTGGTCCCGCGAACAGCACGAACCCTGGGTAGAACGGCGGCACCGTGTTCGGGAAGATGACCTCGCCGACGACTCCGTCGGAGAGTTGGTCGGCGTCGCGACGGTCGTCGTCCCAGTTGCGGATACGCAGATCGGTGTCGCGCAGATCCTTCCACGGGTTCTTGTACTTCTCGCGCCACGCGTCGAAGTCGTCGCGGTACGCCGGGTCGAGGTACTCGCGGTACTGCTCGTGGCTCCCGCCGGCATGGGTGTCGGACGAGATGATCGTGTAGTTCGTGCTCGAAGCCATGTGGTCTCCTGCGGTCGATCGGACGCCACGAGGATAGACCAGAACTCGGTTTCATTCCAGAATCCGGTTCTAGTATGACCGACGTGACCCTGGCGCCGCCCGATCCTTCGACCCTGCCGCGCGGTCAGCGCGAGCGCCGGGCCCGCATCGTCACCGCGGCCATCGCGCTCCTCGAGGTCGGCGAATACGACTCCATCCAGATGCGCGATGTCGCCGAGGAGGCCGAGGTTGCGCTCGCCACGATCTATCGCTACTTCTCGTCCAAAGAGCATCTCTATGCGGCCGCATTGTTGCAGTGGTCGGAGGCCTTCCCCGCGCACCAAACCCCATTGCGAGTGCCCGGTGATTCCGACGAAGCCCGCCTGCGAGCCTTGATGCGGCGCGCCGTGCGCGCGTTCGAACGACACCCGCAAATGATGCGAGCCGAGATGGTCGTCGAGCCGAGCAACGACCCGAACGTGCGGGCATTGTTCGACGAGTTCGGACAGCGCAACGTTGCCGCGCTCACCGCGGCGCTCACCTCAATCACGCCCGAGGACGCGGCTGCGATCGTCGAGACCGTGAATGCCGTGATGGTCACGCGACTTCGTTCGTGGGCGCAGGGGCGCATCAGCATCCGCGAGGTCGATCGGTCGGTGGAGCGTTGTATCGATCTGCTGTTCTCGGGTCCGACGTGCAGCGAGCATCTCACGTCGTGAGCGCGCCGCCGTTGATCTCGATCGTCTGACCAGTCACCCACGCGGCCTCGTTCGAGGCGAGCCACACGCATGCGGCGGCGATGTCGGCAGGTTCACCGGTGCGCTGTACCGGAATCGTTCGCGCCAAGTGGGCGGTGACCTTCGGGTCGGGCATCCCCATCAAGCCAACCGCGAGTGAGTTGGCGGTCACCCCGTTCGTCGCCACTTCGAGCGCGAGCGTTCGGGTGAATGCGATGCCACCACCTTTGCCAGCGCTGTACGGCGCGACGCCGATTCCGACGCCGCGGGTGCCTGCCCCCGACGAGATCGTGATGACGCGGCCCCACCCGCGTTCACACATACCGTCGATCACCGCCTTGACGCAGTGCAAAACGCCATACAGATTCACGCGGATCGGGGCTTCCCACGCCGCGGGCTCCATGTCGCGGAACGGTTGGGGAACCATGCCGTGCGCTCCACCGGTCCCCGCGTTGTTGACGAGGATGTCGATCGGATCGATGCCGTCGATGGCCGTCTGCACCTCGACGAGGTCGGTGACGTCGAACACGACCGCGCGTGCAACACCGCCCGCGTCGGTGATGTCGACCGCGGTGGTGTGTGCTCGGGTCGGGTCGATGTCGTTCACGAACACGCGCGCTCCTTGCGCAGCGAGCGCACGCGCGATTCCGGCTCCGACATTTTGGCCCGCACCAGTGACGAGTGCGGTGCGGCCGGTGAGGTCGAACATGACGGTTGTTCCTCTCGCTGCGGTGAGACCCCTGGATGCAGCGACGGATCAGGTCGAGGCGACACCGATCGGGCACGACTGCCCGGTCCCGCCGAGCCCGCAGTAACCGCCGGGGTTCTTCGCCAAGTACTGCTGGTGGTAATCCTCGGCGTAGAAGAACTCGGGCGAGTCGAGGATTTCGGTGGTGATCGCACCGAAGCCGGCGCGCTGCAGCACGGGTTCGAAGGCCGCCTTGGATGCTTCCGCGGCGAGTCGTTGGGCGTCCGAGTACACGTAGATGCCGCTGCGGTATTGGGTACCGACGTCGTTGCCTTGGCGCATGCCTTGGGTCGGGTTGTGAGCTTCCCAAAACGTCTTGAGTAGTGACTCGTAGGTCACGAGTTCCGGATCGAACACCACGAGCACGACCTCGTTGTGTCCGGTCGAACCGGTGCACACCTCCTGGTACGTGGGGTTCGGGGTGAGTCCGGCTGCGTAGCCGACCGCAGTGGTGACGATGCCGTCACCCAGGTGCCAGAACTTTCGCTCCGCGCCCCAGAAACACCCCAAACCGATCATCGCGAGTTCGAGACCGTCGCTCCACGGGCCTTCGAGTGGAGTTCCGAGCACGAAGTGCGTTGCCGGGACATCGAAGGGTCGGTGGTCGCGACCGGCAAGCGCGGTGTCGGTGGTTGGCATGGCGGACTTGTCTTTTCCGAAGCGCATGGCCCCTCCGTCTCGGGTGTGGCGTCAACGTTACGCAGGGAGACCGAGCCAGAACCGTTCGCTCGGAACTCCCGGCCGATACCACAAGATGTCGCCGACCGCGTCGCCGTCGAAGTCGCCGCCGACCGGAATGACCGCGCCGTCGAGGACAATTTCTGGGCCGGTCACGAAGGGCGCCGATCGCCCGGACTCGCGCAGGGTGTCTTCGCCAGCTGGGTCGAAGTAGATGATGTCGTCGCGCCCGTCGCCGCTGAAGTCTTCGACAATCGGAACTCGTGAGGAAGCGACCGACAGCGCGGGCCCGTTACGGAAGGTCAGCGTTGATGTCCCGTATCGCAACGCGTCGAGGGCTGAACCGTGCCCGAACCAGAGCACGTCGTCGATGCCGTCGCCGTCATGGTCGAGCACGACGCCATCGTCGTAGACGCCCTTGACGTTGAAAGCAGGGCCGAGTCGCAGCAAGCCGGACTTCGTCCCGTAGCGCAGTTCGTCGGGCAACGTTCCGGCGCCGTACGCGATCACATCGTCGCGGCCGTCGCCGTCGAAGTCGCCAACGCGTGTGAAGGTGGCGTCGCCAACGCGCGGCTTCGGACCAGTGACCCAACCCGTGGTCTTGTTCTGCATCATCGCGTCGTTTGCGGTGCCGGGTTCGTCGATCAGCAGGTCGGTGCGTCCGTCGCCGTCGAAGTCGCCGGCGAGGGGGGCGCGCGAGGCCGAGAACGTGACGCCGGGCCGACTGATGAACCCGCCGGAACGTGTGCCAATCCGCAACCGATGCACCGCCGCCGCGACCTCGAACCACACGATGTCGTCGCGGCCGTCGCCGTTGAAATCTCCAACGATTGGTTCGCTGTCCCAATCGGCAACCGGAGCGTCGCCTGCCGCGAATGGATCACGATCGACGGGGACACCTTGACTGCGCAACCAACTACGAAAGCGCGCCAGTCGCGCGTACGCCACGGGGTAGTCGCCGCAGTTGTTGGCGCCCCACGACACCGCACCGACCAGCAGCGGTGCTCCGCCGGGACCTTCGACCGTGAGCGGGCCGCCGCTGTCGCCGAAACAAGCGTTGGGTGCGTTGTGCGACCCGAACGGACTCGAGACGGTTCCGGCGCACAACATCGACCGTGCGTCGATGCCGCCCCAGAGCGCAAGGTCACCGTCGCATGCGGTGTCCGAACGTGACGGAATGTCGGCCGCGTACAAGATGTCGGACGGGCCGCCCGCGCCGGAGTTGCACACGGATCCGAGCGGATGCGTGCAGCCCATGCCCGCGACCGTCAGCGTGTTGCCGGAGCCGGCCCAGCGATAGTCGGAGTTGGGTCCGACCACTTTGATCGGCTTGTTCGGAACTGATCGGGCCAGGTGCAAGACCGCGACGTCGTTCTGACTTGTCGACGGCCGCCACCCGTTGAGCGACCAGCGTGCCACTCGGGTCACGCGGCCGATTCCCAGGCGATCGGATCCGGTGATGACCTCGATCCGGTCGACACCGTCGACGCAGTGGGCAGCCGTGATGATCTTGGTCGGCGCCACGACGCTGCCGCCGCAGAAGAACGTTCCCTGCCCGGTCAC
Organism: Actinomycetota bacterium; assembly: GCA_005772765.1. Classification (GTDB taxonomy): domain Bacteria; phylum Actinomycetota; class Acidimicrobiia; order IMCC26256; family PALSA-610; genus SXJQ01. The sequence continues at coordinate 1,165 of SXIR01000118.1, read as the reverse complement.
GGTGGAAAAGACCTGCGCGTAGTACGGGTGGTCACCGATCGCGGCGCTGTCGCCGTTCACGATGTAGGGCGAGGCGGGCGCCGGAACTTCCTCGGCTCGGGCTGTCATCGGCGTCACGACAGCTCCCACCGCCGTGAACACGACGCACAGCAGGACCCGACGAGATCTCACGGACCACATTCTGTCAGGCCCGTCGCCGGTGTCGCCCGTCGGGTTCGAACCCCAGTTACTCCATTGCTGGCTTGGTCCGGTCGGTGTCGGGGATGGTTTCGAGCGCATCACCCGCAATGAGCACGTGCCCGTCCCAGTCGTACCAACGGCCACCCACGTTCGGGATGACGCTGCGGGTGGGGCACCCGCTGCGGTCGGAGAGCACCCGGGCGACCCCGCCGTGGGTCACCACCAAGATGGGGCCCGCCCGGTTGGCGTCGTGCAGTTCGCGAAGGACTGCCCGTACCCGTTCCCACAGCACGTCGTCGCTCTCGCCCCCCGGCGGGGCGTCTTCGAGTCCGGCCCGCCATCGTTCGCGAAAGCCGGGCCAGCCGGCATCGATCGCGGTGGCGTCGAGGCCCTCGAACTCGCCGCCGCAGCGTTCACGCAGACCCCAGTGGCGGTCGACGGCCGGTGCGGCGAGTCGCGCAGCGATGATCTCGGCGGTGCGAGCCGCCCGGGCAAGATCCGAGCTGACGACCGTGCCGAAGGTGATGCCGGCATCGGCCAGCGTCTCGGCCCGTGCGTTCGCTTGTGCGATACCGGTGTCGGACAGCTCGATGTCGATCCAGCCCTGCCAACGCCCCGCGGTGTTCCAGGTCGTTTCACCATGGCGGAGCACCAGGATCGATTGCACCACTGAGTTTCGCGCGCGTCCAACGTTCGGATTCGACCGCACACCGAACGGGTCGCGGACCGGCCTGGCCGAAACTTGACCGATCGGTCTAGTCTGCGCGTCGCCGGTGCCGACGGGTTCGATGCCGCGCCCCATCACCCTCGCCTGCTGGAGGTCGCCATGACTACCGCCGTCATCGTTGATGCAGTCCGAACCCCGCTCGGTCGCCGGAACGGAAAGTACAAAGACGTTCACGCGGTCGATCTCGCCGCCCACGTGCTGCGCGCGTTGCAGGAGCGCAACGATCTCGATCCCGCGCTGATCGAAGACGTGATCATG
>SXIR01000117.1 GCA_005772765.1 Actinomycetota bacterium | reverse complement strand
CCGATGTTGATCGGCGCACCGAATCCGCCGGCCTTTCCGGGGTACAAGAACGCAATCAGCGACACGCCGAAGACGGGCAGCGTGCCGATTCCGATCACCGACAAGATGGCGCGGTTGAGGAACTGGCGGCGGATGACACCGAGCTCTTCTTCGTCGGCGGGCGTCCAGGTGGTGACTCCGGTTTCGCCGCGCAGTGCGGGCACGCCAGCCGCGGCAGCTCCTTGGGACTCCTCCGATCGGGCGCGTCCTTCGGCGGTGGCCGTCGCTTCGAGTTCGGTCGAGGAGCTCGAAGCGTGTGCGGCCGCGTCGCGTGAGCGCGTCTCGCGCGACAACCTGCCCTGGGTCGTACGCCGAGTCGCCGTGATGGCGAGCAGCGCAACGATCGCCAGGATGAAGATCGCGATGATGCCGAAGATGATCACCAAGTGCTCCTACAGCTCGAAGAAGACCTTGTTGTTCCAGGGGAACACGAAGTTGAAGCCTTCGCCCCGGAAGAACGAACCGATGATGACGAGCACCGCCCAGAGCATGAGGAACAGCGTCATCATTGCAATGGCGAACTTGCGGTCGCTGGGCTTGTTCGACGGGTTCTTGTCGACATATGGCGCGATCGCCAAGACGCCGAGTGCAACACCGGGAATCGTCACACCGGCCACCATCGGGTGGAACATCGTGAGCAACTCCTGCAGCCCGAGGAAGTACCAGGGGGCCTTCGACGGGTTCGGCGTCTTGTTGATGTCGGCGAGTCCGAGCAGTGGTGCTTTCACGAGCGCGGAGAAGATCGTGATCATGGCGAGCATGATCATGGTCGCGGCGAATTCGATCGCGAGCAGGTGCGGCCAGGTGTGCACCTTGTCCTGGGCCTCGGCCTTGGTCTGTTGGATCGACCCGGCCTTGACGACGGTCAGCAGACGCTGCGTGTGACCGCCCGGGCCGCTGCCGCTCGGCGCGCCGGCTGTCATCGAGGGCGCCTTCGCGGCCGTCGCGACCGCGACTGCTCCGCCGCCGCCAGCGTCGCCGCCCTCAGCGGCGAGCTTGCGCTTGCGGGCCCGCTCGAGCAGGTGGGCAGGAACTCCGCCCTTGCTCTCGGTAATCGGCGTGCCGGTGTCTTCGACGGCGGCCGCGGCCGCAGGTGCCGCCTCGACGGCGGTCTCCTCCGTCGGAGCTGCCGCCGTCGCTTCGACGGAATCGTCGTCGCCTTCGCCCGCGAGCGACTTGCGACGCTCGGCGCTTCGGCGCAGTAGGTGTTCGGGAACCTCAGCCATTGGTTGCTCTTTCGGCCTAGAGGGGTCCGGAGATGCCGCCGTCCTTGCGGACGCGCCAGAAGTGGACGGCCATGAAGATCACGATCACGAACGGCAGCATGAGTACATGGAGCACGTACCAGCGCAACAACGTGTCGTTTCCGATCTCACGAGAACCGAGCAAGACGTATTTGACCTGCGATCCGAGGACGGGCGTATAACCCATCATGTTCGTTCCGACGGTGACGGCCCAGAGCGCGAGTTGGTCCCAGGGCAGCAGGTAACCGGTGAACGAGAGCAACAACGTGAGCAGCAACAAGACGATGCCGATCACCCAGTTGAACTCGCGGGGGGCCTTGTAGGCACCGTGGTAGAAGACGCGACTCATGTGCAGGAACACCGAGAGCACCATGAGGTGCGCGCCCCATCGGTGCATGTTGCGTACGAGCGATCCGAAGGCCACGACCGTCTCGAGGTCCTTCACCGTGTCCCACGCTTCGGTGGCGGTCGGCCGGTAGAAGAACATCAAGAAGATGCCCGTCACGGTCAGCAAGATGAACAAGAAGAACGAGAGTCCGCCGAGGCACAGCGTGTACGACACCTTCACCGCGTGCCGCTTCACCTTCACGGGGTGCAGGTGGTACAGCACGTTGTTCATGATCACGTAGCTGCGGTTACGGGGGCTGTCGGTGTAACCCTTGCGATAGATCGACCCAGGTCGGAAGATCGAGTTCCAGGCCTGGGACCCGCGCGTGTCGTCCCACACTTTCGAGGCGCGCTCGGCCACCTTGGCTCCCACGCCGGAACCGTTGCCGTTACCGTTGCCGTTCTCGTTGGCCACGAGACTCTCCGTTGTTCCTAGAAGCGGACGCCGTAGGCGTAGCCGTGGCGATTGGTTCGGTCGCTGGGGTCACCCTCCGACCATTTGTCGGTGACCTTGCCCAGCACGATGACGCCGGTGGGGCACCGGTCGACGCAGAGCGCGCAACGGGTGCAGACATCCTCGTCGACGACGAAGAACACCGAGTCGAGCGGGTCGTCGCCCGGCCGATCGGCGTTGGTGCTGTCGGCGATTGCGTTCACCGACAACATGTGGATGCACTTCCACGGACAGATGTCGACGCAGCCTTCGCACGTGATGCACTCGGCCTGATCGATGTGGAGGAACTGTTTGGGTTTGACCGCCTTGGTCAACCAGTTCGGGTCGACCTCTTGCAGCACGTAGTCGGTACTGAAGTCCGGAAGCGGCGGGTTCGCGTCGTTCTTCGCCATCGCTTAGGCCTTCGCCGAAACGGGTCGACCGAATGCGGAGGTGCCAGTGACCTTGTCTTCACCGCTCGCGGCGGTGTCGTCGACGGGCGCGTCGGGGCGCTTCTGCCACTTCGCGAACAGCGAGATGTTGAGTCCGAGGAACACGATGTACAAGACGGACGCAACCGTGTCGGCGATCGCGCGCTTGTCGACCTCGAAGTTCAACCAACGGAAGGGCCCGATCTCTTGGCCCGAGGTGAGGATGAAGTGCGACTCGTCCCACTTGAGGTGCCCGTTGGCGAAGGTCAACCACTCGTGCGGGATGCTGCCGTACGCGAGCACCAACAGGGCCCACACGTAAACGGCGCCACCCATTGCTTGGGCCCACGTCGTCTTGTGCTTCGACTTCGGACGGCGAAGGAGTGCGAAGACCGGAACCATCATTGCAACGAAGAGCAACGTCGTCCAGATGAGGCGGCCCGCGGCGCGCAACCCAAAGACATCGGGCAAGAAGTTCGGGATTTCGAGACCGAGCAGATGTTGCATGTTCTTCGGCTCCCCCGGATCGAGCTCGCTTGCGTCGTGATGGGTGTCGGTGCAGTTCGAATCGGTGGTACGCGTGCCGCCCGAACGCAACGACTCGGACGCGCTTTGTACCACGCTAGATGAGGTACCCACACATCGGCGGGAACAGCGCGCGATTGCGAGCTTCGCCAGTTCGCGACGCACGAATTCACATACGGATTCACATGCGCACAGTCGCTCACACCGCCGGCGTCATTCGGCGCGCTCGGCGACCTCCACGGGCATCGACTGGCGCGGCGGGATCGGACTGGCCGATGGCGCGCGGGCCCTCCCGCTGCGCGACGATGCAGTGGTGAGCGATGTCGATGTCGCCATCGTCGGTGCCGGACCTGCGGGTGCGGCGTGCGCCTACTGGCTCGCCCAGCGCGGGCACCGAGTGGTCGCGCTCGAAAAGAAGGTCTTCCCGCGCGACAAGACCTGTGGTGACGGTCTCACTCCCCGCGCGGTACGCCAGCTGAACGACATGGGTCTCGCCGATCGGCTCGCCGACGGGCACCTCCGTTACGACGGGCTGCGGGCCATCGCCCACGGGATCACGCTCGAGATGCCCTGGCCGGTGCACCCCGAGTTTCCGTCGTACGGCTACGTCGTGCGCCGCCGTGACCTCGACCAGATGGTCGCCGACACCGCCCAGCGGGCCGGGGCCAAGCTGATGACCGGCACCGAGGTGCTCGGGCCGCTGCTCGAACGAGGTGTCGTGCGGGGCGTGACGGTGCGCGACAAGCAGACCGGCGGGGTGTCCGAGATCCGAGCCAAGTATGTGGTCATCGCCGACGGCGCCAACGGTCGGTTCGGGCGGGCGCTCGGTACCGCCCGGGATCGCTCCTACCCACTCGGTATGGCGATTCGCGGCTATTTCACCAGTCCGTACCATGACGACCCATGGATCGAGAGCCACCTCGACATCGTCGACCGAGACGGGAACCATTTGCCCGGATACGGGTGGATATTCCCGGTTGGTGACGGCATGATCAACGTGGGGTGCGGTCTGCTGTCGACCTTCCAGGGTTGGAAGTCGATCAACACCACCCAACTCATGGACGCGTTCGTCCACACCGCACCGAAGCGGTGGGGGATTTCGCCGGAAACGTCACAAGGTGCCCCGACCGGAGGTCGATTGCCGACCGGCGGCTGCGTCATGCCCCACGTCGGACCGACCTGGCTGGCGATCGGCGATGCCGCGGGTTCGATCAACCCCTTCAATGGCGAGGGCATCTCGGTCGCCTACGAAACCGGACGAATCGCGGCCGACGCGGTCGATCGGGCGCTCACCGCAGACGATGGTCTCGCGTTGGGGTACTACGAGGACCAACTCGTCGCGATCTACGGGCTGTACTTCAAGGTCGCCCGCGTGTTCGTCAAAGCGATCGGCAATCCGGCGGTCATGCGCGAGCTTGCACGCGTCGGGATGCACAACCGCACGTTGATGGAGTGGGTGTTGCGCATCATGGCGAACTTGTTGCGCCCCGACGAGCTCGGCCCGGCCGAGGCCGTCTACAAGGTCGTGGCCCAGATCGTGAAGGTCGCGCCCGAGCCCTGAGGTCAGCGCGACGGTGGCTGCGTCGCCGCGCGTTCGGTGGCCACGCGGAGCTCAACCGGGGCGGAGCCTGCCGATCACCTGCATGGTCGGACGCTCGAGTAGATACCACGACGCGGTCGCGGCCCCGACGGTGAAGGTGGTCGAGGCGACGACGAGCAGCTCCGGACGTGCCGGGAGGTGGCCGTCCTCGATCAGATTGCGGACCAACCTGATCGCTGGAATCTGCCAGAGGTACAGGCCGTAGGAGATTGTGCCCAGCCAGACCGCCACGGGTCGGGCGAGGACGCGGGTGAGCCACATGGGTGCCGCCAGCAACACCGGCGCGGCGACGAGTGCAGCGGCGAACGGGATCACACCGCCGCGGATGAGCCGTTGAGCGTCGTTCATCGCAACGCCACGGCCGGTCGGAAAGTCGGCGAGATGCGCGCCGCAATACATCACGACGCCTGCCGCGAGGAGGCCGCTTCCGTGGCGGCGAAGGAAGGCCGCAGCCCGATTGGCACCGGCGCGCTCGTTCACGGCCGCGATGAGTGCGAGCCCCATGCCGAAGGCGAACCAATCGACGAAGCCGAGCAAGGTCACCCACGGGAATCGCCAGAATTGCCATGAACCCGACGGAACGGGCTCGAGGTGCAATGCGATGAACCGGGTCGCATGTCCAACGGCGAGGAGCGTGCCGATCGCGATGCCTTGCCGAACAACGACGGAGCGAGGTGACGGTGTGACCGAGCGGGCGCACCAGGCAACGACCGGAACGCAGAGGTAGAAGCTCACCTCGATGACGAGCGTCCACGCGACGCCGAGCCCGGCGGTGAAGTGACCACTGCGGTAGTTCTGGACCAGGGCGAGGTACTCGACCCAAGCTGAGACGCCAATCGGCTCCGGCGTGAGCAACCAGGCCAGATAGACAATCGCGGCGACCCAATACGCGGGGTAGATGCGCGCGAACCGCCGGACGAAGTAGCGACCGAGCTGGGGGCGTGGTGCCACGCCCAGTTCGGCGCGCAGCCACGGGCGGTACAGCACGAATCCGCTGACCACGAAGAAGAGCGCCACGCCGAAATGCCCGAACTGGTCGGTCCAGAACTCGAAGCGGCGCGAGATGCGATCGGGGCGCACGATCGCGATCGCGCCGATGAGGTGGAAGACGAGCACGAACCCGGCCGCCACCGCGCGCAGCCCTTCGATCGCGGGCTCACGTCCGGCCTCGGGAATTGCCATGACCGATGGGGCGCTGCGACGATTCACGGCGTTACGTTGCCACCAATCCGATGTTGGCGCCATCGAGGTCGTCGACAGTCGGGTCCTCGTTGTCTTGGGTCGCCGATGCGTCGTCGTGCTCCCGATGTGCGTCGCTGGCGGGGTCACGGGATAGTTTCCGGCTGTGAGCGACTACCTGCCGCTGCTCGTGATGATCGGTTTGGTCATCGCCTTCGTGCTGTTGTCGTTCGTCGCGTCGATCCTGCTCGGACCCCGCAATCCCAACTCGGCGAAGCAGACTCCCTATGAGTGCGGCATCGTCCCCGAACTCGAGCCGGCCGAACGATTCCCGGTCAAGTTCTATTTGGTGGCGATGAGCTTCATCGTGCTCGATGTCGAGATCGTGTTCCTCTATCCGTTCGTGACGGTGATGCGCGATCTCGGAGCGTTCGGCATGGTCGCGATTTCGGTGTTCGTGCTCGTGTTGCTCATCCCGTTCGCATACCTGTTGTCGGTCGGCGCGCTGGCGTGGGGTCCGGTACAGCAGATCTTCCGCCAGGCCACTCCGGTCCTGCGGCGTAAGACCGCGATGTTCGACCCGGCCGAATCCGAGGGCCCAGGGGCGCGAGACGACGTTGCGGCCCGTCACCGTGGAGCGGCAGCGTGAGCGGTCTTCCCCATCTTGGCCTCGAAGCGGTTCCGCACAGCTTCGCAACCGGCAAACTCGAAGATCTCGTGCGGTGGGCGCGCCGTAACAGCGTGTTCCCGGCGACGTTCGGGCTGGCGTGTTGCGCGATCGAGATGATGGCGGCCGGCGCGGCTCACTACGACCTTGCGCGTTTCGGCATGGAGGTCTTTCGGGCCAGCCCGCGGCAAGCCGACCTGATGATCGTTGCGGGTCGCGTGTCGCAGAAGATGGCTCCGGTGTTACGCCAGGTGTACGACCAGATGGTCGAGCCCAAGTGGGTCATCTCCATGGGCAGCTGCTCGAACGCCGGCGGCCCGTTCCCGACCTACAGCGTCCTGCAGGGGGTCGACAAGGTCGTGCCGGTGGACGTCTATGTGTCCGGCTGCCCGCCGCGCCCGGAGGCGCTGCTCT
>SXIR01000116.1 GCA_005772765.1 Actinomycetota bacterium | reverse complement strand
GACTACCCGCTCAACTTCTCCGTGCTGGCGCCGGGCTGGTCGCTCGCGACGGAGGCCTTCTTCTACCTCACCTTCCCCCTCCTCGTCGGCCTGGTGGTCGGCCGGGGGTGTCCCAGCCGCCGAACTCGACCATGCGAGCGCCGAGCGCTCGATGACGATCGTCGAGTGGACTGTGACGCAACGCGGTCACGAACGGGTCAAGAGTTCGCCGCGAACGGCAACTGCGGCATGTCGATGACGGTGTCGCCGATCATCGCGTCGATGTCGGCCTTTACCGGAGCGAGTGGAATGATGTTCAACACGCCTTGGCCCTCGCGAACGAGGTCGACGATCTGGTCGTCGGTGAACGCGATGATCGAGCGGTCGCCCTCGAGCACGAGGTGCGCGCTCGCCAGGTCCTCGCCCAGGTGGTCGCGGAGGTACGTGATTGCCTTGCGGGCGGTTTGGAGCGACACGCCCGCGTCGATGAGGTTCTTCACGATCTTCAACTCGACGAGGTCGCGGTAACCGTAGAGGCGTTGGGTCCCCGAACCGGCAGCATCGTGCACCGACGGGCGAATGATGTCGGAGCGAGCCCAGTAGTCGAGTTGGCGGTAGGTGATCCCGACGATCTTGCAGACCTGAGGTCCGCGATATGCGCCAGTTGGGGTCGGTGCCGCTGCGGCATGGGTGTGCGTCATGCGCGAGGGTCCTTCGAACGGTCGGATGGCAAGGCAGCACCCGAATGATTGGTCTGGTGATCTGGTCTGGTGATCTGTGTGGTCGCGACCGCCGGATCACATCGCAGTAGTTACGACGACGTGTTGGTAGTTACGAGGATGTGAAGGTAAGCAGAAGCCTTCGACGCCGTCAACGTGAAGCTCTGGTCGAGGGTTGCAACCCTCGACCAGAGGTCGAGATCGCTCCGGGCGCATCGGCCCAGGTCAGCGCGTCGAAAACGACGAGATCAGGCGAAATCTTCGGGGTTGATCGAGTCGAGAAATTCTCGGAACTCCTCGACCTGGGCCTCAGGATCGTCGTCCTCATCGGGTAACTCGACCCCGGCCTCGTCGAGCACCGCTTCGCTCGCGAACAGCTCGACGACGTCGGTGCCGTAGCGCACCGCGAGCGCGATGGCATCGGAGGGCCGTGAATCCATCTTGCGCAGCTCACCGTCGGCGTCGAGGTGTAACTCGGCGAAAAAGGTCCGGGCCTCGAGCGCGGTGATGTCGACGCGACGCAACACGATGTTGCGATCGTCGAGCACCTGCTTCATCAGGTCGTGCGTCATCGGTCGGGGCGTGTCGAGCCCCTGCATTGCGTAGACGATCGCGGTTGCCTCGGGCGATCCGATGAAGATCGGCAGGTAACGCGTGCCACTCGCTTCTCGCAGCAGCACAATCGGCTGGTTGGACTCGAGCTCCACCCGAACCCCGACGAGGCGTAACGGGATCACGTCGCTGACCCTAGCCGCGGCGCGCGGCCGCGGCGTCGGCGGTTCAGTTGCCTCGTCGCACGACCTGGGCGAGCAGCGCGAACCGCATGCGGCGACCGAGCGTTGTGAGCTCGCGCCGGGTCTCTTCGAGTTGTGCTTGGGCCTCGGGGTTGCGACGTTGCCGGAAGCCGAGCAGCACCTGATCGAACATCGACGATTCCCGTTCGGCGAAGTGCTGATACATGCGTAGGTGGCGGGGTTCGATGCCGAAGCGCATGAATCCGGCGGCGGCGCGCGCGATCGCCAACGCCTCGTCACCGAACAACGGCCGGTCAGGGTGGTCGTAGGTGGGCGCCAGCAAGCCGAACTCTTCGAGATCGGCGACATCGGTCTCCTCGATGCCGGCGGCACGCGCGAGTTCGGTGCGGGTCAAGCTCACGCCGGTCGGGCCGGTGGTCAGCTCGTCGACCTCGTCGTCGAGCTCGGCGGCGGCCACAATCGCCGCTTGACGCTGGGCCTCGGCGTCGAGTTGGGCTCGACGGGCCGACTCGAACAAGGCGTGCACCGCGGTCTCGCGGGTTTCTTTGTCGGCCGGGCCTGGTGCGATATCGGCGACGGCCGCGGTGTTGCCCGCGTCTCGAGCCCCGTGCGCTCTCGCTGCATCGCTGCCGGGTTTGAGGCCGTCGCGGTCCATGGCGTCGAGACGTTCCTTGATGACCTTGAGCGGCAGGAAGTGGTTCATCTGCTGGTCGAGGATCCAACGCAGCCGGGTCACGTCTTCGGCGTAGAACTTGCGGTAACCCGATGGAGTTCGTTCGGGCGAGATCAGTCCCTGGCTCTCGAGAAATCGAATCTTCGAAATCGAGACGTCGGCATGATCTTCACGGAGTGCTTCGAGCACATCGCCGATCGACAGATGATCGGCCATCAGGCGCTACCCCCGTCGCCGACGACGAAGGTGAGCCGGAATCGTCCGATCTGGATTTCGTCGCCGTGCGCGAGTCGGGCCCGTTCGACCCGCTCCCGGTTCACGTAGGTGCCGTTCAAGGAACCGGCGTCGCGCAGCTCGTAACCGTCGGTGCTGCGATCGATGGCGACGTGACGGCGCGACACGGTGATGTCGTCAAGGAAGATGTCGGAATCGGGATGGCGTCCGATGTCGACGTGGTCGACATCGAGCCGGAAACTCGACCCAACGGCCGGACCATGACGCAGCGCCAACAGGCCGACCCCGGCGGGGAGGCCATCGAGGTAATGGGCGAGGTCGTCAGCGTCTTCGCCCGCCTCGATCGCGGCGAGGGTCAGGGTCGTCTCCTCGGGCGGATGCAGTGCCGCGCCGCAGTTCGAGCAGAAGTTGGACTTCGCCGGATTGTCGTGCGCGCAACGACCACAGATCACGCGGTCGAGATTAGGGCCCGGGCGGGTCGTCGCCGATGACCCGCCTGCGGCGCTCAGCCTTCGACGAAGTTGCGGTAGGCGGCGGCGTCCATCAGGTGGTCGAGATCGTCGGCATTGGCCAACTGGATCTGGGCGATCCACCCCTCGCCGAACGGGTCGGAGTTCAACAACTCCGGACGCTGTTCGAGGTCCGCATTGACCGCTACGACCGCGCCTGCAATCGGTGAGTAGATCTCCGACACCGATTTGGTGGACTCGATCTCGCCGATGCTCTCGCCCGCGGCGATCGCACGGCCGACTTCGGGGGCCGCCACATAGACGACGTCGCCCAGCGCGTCTTGAGCGAAGTCGGTGATGCCGACCGTCACCGTGTCGCCAGCGCGCCGAACCCACTCGTGCTCGGCGCTGTAACGCAGGTCTTCGGGGTACTCCACGGCTGCCTCCGGGCGAATGATGCCTGGCGAATGGCCGGGCAACGATCGGGCGGGTCGGACGGTGAAGTTAGTCGTGCCTGCGAGCCGCGCGTCCCTCGGCGAGCGCCCGTCGCGCTTCGGGTACGTACTGCGCCGCGGCGTAGTAGCCGAGTGCGATCCCCGCGATCCCGAAGCCCCAGCCCCCGATCCAGGTCGGCGTCGCCCAATCGCCGTCGAGATGATGGGCGAGCAGCAACAGCGGCAGCGAGAACATCACCGCGAGCGTGCCCGCTTTGCCCGCCCAGACCACGTCGATGCGGCGAGCGCCCGCCGCTGCGAGGCCGACCGTCACCACGGCGATGACGACCTCGCGTACGAGGACGAGCCACACGAACGCGTGGACGGCGCCAGGCAGGTCTTCGACGAGCAACGCGATGGCGCCAGCAACGAGCAGGGCGCGGTCGGCGGTGGGATCGAGGATTTTGCCCAGTTCGGAGCCTTGGTCGTAACGGCGAGCAATCCAACCGTCGATCCAGTCGGTCGCGCCGAGAAGGCCGAGCAGCCACGCGGCCTGGGCCGGTCGCTCCGCTCCCCAGAGCAAATAGAGGAACCACGGCACGCAGCCCAAGCGCACGAGCGAGATGAGGTTCGGCCAGGTCGCGATACGTCCATCCATGTCGTCAGACTCCCATCGCGGCGCTCTCGGCGCGCGGATCGCAGCCCGCGCGCATGCCGTGCACAGTTCGTTCGATGGCGTGCGCGTGCCCGACGCCGTCGTCATAGCCACGCAATGCCCGCAACGAATGCCCGCGCCCGGCCAGGTTGTCGACCCATGCCGACGAGAAGCGCGACTCGTGTCCGACCGTTGCGTCGGACGGTTCGACCGACCAGCGCGGCGCGTCGATGGCCGATTGCGGATCGTCGCCATCAACCAGCAGACGGGTCAGCACCTGGAGATGCACCTGCGCTTGCGCGTGGCCCCCCATGGTGCCGAACACGTACTCGACCTCGTCGTCGCGCAGCACCAACGCAGGGATGAGGGTGTGCAGTGGCAACTTCGAACCGGCGAGCACGTTGATGTGATCGCCGTCGAGCGAAAAGGACGAACCGCGATTGTGGAGGTTGATCCCCCACTCCGAAACGTGGATGCCCGCGCCGATGGCCGTGAAGTTCGACTGGATCAAGCTCACGCAAAGGCCGTCGGCGTCGGCTGCGCAGAGATAGGCGGTGCCGCCGTTGGGGGTGCGGCGCGGCTCGAGTGGGCGGGCGTCGTGGCCGATCTGTGCCCGTCGTGTCGCGATGTGTTCCGGCATCAACAGCGATTCGGGACGAACGTCCATGTGGTCGGGATCGGTGACGAATCGATCGCGGTCGGCCAGCGCGAGTTTCGCGATCTCGATGTGCTCGTGGTCGCGTCGGACTCCGCCAGCGCGGGTCGCGTCGGACCCCTCGGCGAGCGCGAGCATTTCGAGTGCGGTGATGCCTTGGGTGGGTGGCGGCATCTCGAGCACCGTGCGTCCGGCGAAGTCGGTGCCGAGCGGATCGACCCATGCGCTCTCGTGTCCGGCGAGATCGCCGGTGGTCATTGGTGACCCGTGCGCCTGGAGCGTCTCGACAATGGTCGCGCCGATCGGGCCTCGGTAGTACGCATCCGGTCCGTCGGCCGCCAAGGTCGCAATCGTGCGCGCGAGCGCCGGCAACCGAAGCCGAGCGCCGTCTTCGGCCCCGCCGTACGCGCCGCGCAGCGCTTCGGCGCCTTCGGGATACATCGCGTCGATCATGGCGAGCGAACCCCGGATCCGAAACGCACCTGGACGGGTCAGGACGAAGCCGTCGGTCGCAATCTGGATTGCTCGGGCCGCGAGCGCACCGAACGAACGGGTGCCGAACCGTTCCAACAGTTCGAACCAGCCGCGCACTGCGCCGGGCACGGTGACCGTGTGGGGTCCGAAGACCGGCATGGTGTCGAGGCCCGCGGCATGGAGCGCCTCGGCGTTCGCGGCCGCTGGGCTGCGGCCGGTCGATCGGTAGCCGTGTGCTGCGCCGTCGTGCACGATCGCGAGGATGTCGCCTCCGTAGCCGCAGTAATAGGGGGCGACGACTCCCAGCGTGAGGTTCGCGGCCACGATGGCGTCGACGGCGTTGCCGCCCGCGAGCAGGACCTCGAGTCCTGCGGTCGACGCGAGGTAGTGCGGGGTCGCCACAACTCCTCGACTGAACGCCTGCGCCGCCACGGCTCGGAACGTAGTCGCCTGATCCCACTAGCGTCGCCCGCCATGGCCGATCGATCCTTCAATCTTGCTGACCTCTTCGAGATCGTCGCCGACACGGTGCCCGACCGGGTCGCCCTCGTCGCCGGTGATCGACGTCTCACCTACGCCGAGCTCGACGCCCGCGCGAATCGCGTTGCCAATCTGTTGCGCGCCCGCGGCGTCCAGCCCGGCGACTGGGTCGGCGTGCACGCGTATAACCGCGCTGAGTGGATCGAGTGCTTCCTCGGCGCGTTCAAGGCTCGAGCCGTACCGATCAACGTGAACTACCGCTACGTGGCGGACGAGTTGCGGTACTTGTTCGACAATGCCGACCTCGTCGCGATCATCTACGAGGCCGATTTCGGACCGAGGATCGAACAGGTCGCGGCGGCGTTGCCGAAGCTCCAGACGTTCGTGCGCATCGACGATGTGACCGGCACGACCGACGGTCTCGGTGCCGACGACTACGAGACGGCGCTGGCCACGGCGTCCGACGGACGCGACGATGCACCACGGTCCGCGGACGATCTCTACGTGCTCTACACGGGCGGAACGACCGGAATGCCCAAGGGTGTGATGTGGCGAGCCGAAGACATCTTCTTCGCTGCGCTCGGCGGGGGGAACTACGGCGGTCCACCGATTACGTCACCGCAGGAGATCGGCGAGAAGATCGGCGAACAGCAGACCACCTCGATGGCATTCGCGCCGTTGATGCACGGCAACGCGCAATGGACGGCGATGGTCACGTTGTTCGGCGGCAACAAGCTCGTGTTGAACTGCCAACGCAAGATGGACGCGGACGCGCTGTGGGACTTGTGCGACACTGAAGGCATCAACTCACTCAGCATCGTCGGTGACGCGATGGCGCGCCCGCTCGTCGACGCGTTGGCGAACCGTCCGGCGCCGGCGACGGTGTTCGCGATCGTGTCCGGCGGGGCGATCCTCTCGCCGGCGATCAAAGCGGAGTTCAACGAACGCATTCCGAACGCGTTCATTCTCGACAGCTTCGGCGCGTCGGAGACCGGGGCGAACGGTTCGGTCGACGTGACCGACAAGGGTCCGAAATTCCGCATGAACGAGTGGACCACCGTGATCGGCGACGACTTCGAGGTGGTCGACATCGGTGAGACCGGCATGCTCGCTCGCCGGGGTCATGTGCCGCTCGGCTACTACAAGGACGAGTCGAAGACCGCCGCGACGTTCGTGACCGCGGGCGACGGTACGCGTTGGGCGATCCCGGGCGACAAAGCGATCCGCGAGGCCGACGGAACGATCACCGTGCTCGGACGCGGGAGCCAGTGCATCAACTCGGGTGGCGAGAAGATCTTCCCCGAAGAGGTCGAAGCCGCGCTGAAGAGCCACCCCGCGGTGTTCGACGCGACGGTCGTCGGGCGCAAGGACGAGCGGTGGGGCGAGCACGTCTGCGCCGTCGTGCAGTTCCGCGCCGGCGAGTCGGCCGAGCTCGACGCGCTCGCTACCCACTGCCGCGATCACATCGCCGGATACAAAGTGCCGCGCAGCCTCGTCGTGGTCGACGAGATGGTCCGCTCCCCCAGCGGCAAGCCCGACTACCGCTGGGCCAAAGACCTCGCCAACAACTGAGCCGAGGCATTCACCGCGACTCGGTCTCGACCGTGCGCGCATGGTCATTGCATCGAGCCGGATGGCAGCCCGGGCGAACCGGCATCGTGGGCAAGCCGACGTGGAGCAGTGCTTCGCTGCGCGCCGAGGCGAATCACACCTCGTGCTGCACGGCGGCGCGCGCCGCGACGTGCGGGGCGATGTGGTCGTGAATGACGCGTTGATGTTCGGCGTGGTCGCGGTAGACGAGATAGCCGTCGGCGTCGTCGAAGTCCGCGACGACGACGAGATCGTGGTTGCCGTCGTTGATACCCGCGTCTTGGCCGACGACGTAGCTGCGGATCGTCGGGATCAACCCTGGGAGTTCACGTAACGCGGCGACGATCATTTGGCGTTGTTCGGCTGCGGTCTCCGACTTCAGTTGGAGCGCAACGACGTGACGAAAAGTCATGATGGAGTCCCTTTCGGCAGAACTACAGGAGGCCGGCGTACGCGCCGCCGTCGACGAGGATCGATTCGCCGGTGATGTATCTCGCGGGTCGTCCGCACAAGAACGCGACCACCTTGCCGAAGTCAGCGGCATCACCGATCGTCTGTGCGGGGACCGTTGCGGCGAGTTGTTCGAGACCCGACTCGTCGTAGAGGCCCGTGATCCGATCGGTGGAGTGGAAGCCGGGCAAGACGCTGTTGACGGTGACGCCGTCGGCCGCGACCTCACGTGCCGTGATCTTGAGGAACGCCGTGAGCGCGGCGCGGGCGGTGCTGGACGCGATCAACGTGCCGATCGGCTGTTTGACGCCGACGCTGGTGATCGCGACCACCCTCCCCCACTGTTGTTCGCGCATCGCAGGGATGGCGACCTGACACATCGCGATCGATGCCCGGCAGTTCAGTTCGAACGCAGCGAGGTACGCGTCGAGATCGGTCGTGGCGAACGTGCCCGGCGGCGGGCCGCCCGCGTTCGCGATCAGAATGTCGACTCCATCCAACGCATCGGTCGCGTCGCGGACGAACTGCGCAGCGTCGGCGGGTTCGCTGACATCGGCCACGAACGGGATCGCGCCGATGCGCGTCGACGCTTCCGAGAGCGCGTGCTGATCGCGACCGCAGATCGCGACCCGACAGCCCTCCTCGGCCAAGGCCGCTGCGGCGCCGAATCCGAGACCCTTCGAACCTGCGGCGACGATTGCGCGCTTGCCGGCGATTCCGAGATCCATGGCTACCCCACTCGTCTTCCGTTGTGTTCCGTCGGTTGCTCCATGGCGATCATCGTCCGCTGACCGGCTCGTGTATCGGTCCGTCGGTGTCGCGCAGCGGTCGAGGGACACGGCCGGTGCGCAACGCGATGATCTCGGCGCAAACCGACACGGCGACTTCCTCCGGTGTCCGCGCGCCGAGGTCGAGTCCGATCGGCGACATCACCCGGGCCAACTCGGCATCGGTCAGGCCGGCGTCGCGGAGGCGCTCGGTGCGTTTGTCGTGGGTCTTGCGGCTGCCCATCGCGCCCAGGTAGCCGACGCTGGTCTTGACCGCGGACGTGATCGCCGGAACGTCGAACTTCGCGTCGTGCGTCAACACGCACACCGCGTCGCGCGGACCGAGCAACGAGCCGACGCGTTCGAGATGTTTGTCGGGCCACTCGTTCGCGACCTCGTCGGC
Source organism: Actinomycetota bacterium (assembly GCA_005772765.1). Lineage (GTDB taxonomy): Bacteria > Actinomycetota > Acidimicrobiia > IMCC26256 > PALSA-610 > SXJQ01. The sequence goes on along the minus strand of SXIR01000116.1, from coordinate 2,390 downwards.
CATCGGAAAGCGTTGTGCGGTCGCGAACACTGCCCGCGCGTCGCACACCGTGACGCGGAACCCGAGCAACTTCGCGCTGCGCGCCAACGCGGCGGTGAAGTCGACCGCCCCGAAGATGATCATGCGTGGCGGTGGTGCGAACGACTCGATGAACACGGTGACGTCGCGTTCGCGCGCCTCGCCATGTGCGCCGTAGTGACGGGCGCTCGATCGACCGGCAGCGAGCTCGCCCAACGCGTCACGAACGACGACGCGATCGAGATCGACGTTCCCGAGCGAGCCCTGGGTCGTTCCGTCGGCCTCGACCAGCAGCTTCGCGCCGAGGCCGATCCCGTCGGTGACCGTGGCGAACGCGACGGGCCTCTGCGTCCGCAACGCAGCGCTGAGCGTCTCGTAGAGCGTCACCAGTCGAGCACCTCGAGGTAGAGATGAATCGTTCCGCCGCAGGTGAGCCCGACTGCGAAGGCTTCGTCGTCGCTGTACCCGAACGTGATCACGCCGCGAGTGCGTTCGCCGCTGAGGACGTCAAGCGCCGCACCGACCACGGCGCCTTCGACGCAACCGCCAGACACCGATCCTGCGACCTCGCCGGTCTCGCTCACTGCCATGGCGGCGCCGGGTTCGCGTGGCGACGACCCTTCGGTCTGCACGACGCGTGCGACTGCGACCCGCTGGCCTGCGGCTCGCCAGCGATCGATATCGTCGAGAATTTCACGCACGCGGTGTCCCCTTGTCGTCTCGCGCAATTGCCGTGACGACCCGTTCGAGTGCGGCGACCGAGTGTCCTTCGACGAACTCGTCGATGAACGGCAGCGCCGCGGCCATCCCCTGTGCCAGCGGAACGTAGCCCGGCGATGCCTTCAGCGGGTTCACCCAGACGACACGATGGGCGACGCGGTGCAGCCGTTCCATCTCGCAAGCCAGACGCTCGGGGTTGCCGCGGTCCCATCCGTCGCTCAACACCACCACGGTCGCGCCGCGGGCGATGCCCCGCACGCCCCATTCGGCGTTGAACGCGGCCAGCGTGTCACCGAGTCGGGTGCCGCCCGACCAATCGACGACCCGCACTGCGGCCGCGGCGAGGGCGGCATCGGGGTCTCGGTTCGCGAGGTCACGCGTCATTCGGGTGAGGCGGGTGCCGAGGGCGAAGGCTTCAACGGAACGTCGTCCGATGACCGCAATGTGTACGAAGCGCAGGAACTCGCGTGCGTACGCCTCCATCGAGCCGCTGACGTCGAGTAGCAGGACGAGCCGTCGCGGTCGCTGCGCTCGGCGACGATACCGGCGGTCGATGATCTCGCCGTCGGTCCGCAGCGATCGTGCGACCGATGCTCGAAGGTCGGGGCGGCCCCGGTGGCGCGGGCTCGTCGCGCGGCGGCGGCTCGGTCGTTGGGGTGGATCGACTCGCAACGCGCGCAAGAGCCGAGCTGCGTCGGCGCGATCGTTGGCGTCGTACTCCGCGAAGTCACGCGCCCGCAGCACTTCGTGGCGAGAGAACCGAACTGCTTGCACATCGTCATGACGGTCGTCGTCGCGCTGGTGCGAGCGTTCGTCATCGTCGCCGTTCGTGTCGTCGACGTCGAGGACCGCGGTACGCGCGACGGCCACCGCGGGCATCATGCCCGCGGCAAGACCTCCGAAGAATGCCCCGAAGACGGCACGGTAGATCGCGATGTCTTCGGGGCGGCGCACGAAAACGGCGCGACCGGCCCAGAAGGTCGCGCTCGGCGACGACAGGCCGACGCGGCTGAGTGCGTCAGCGAAGGTGACGGTGGCGTCGACGGGCACGACGAGGCCGGCGCTGCGCAAACTCCGGGCGAACGCCACCGCAACGCGTTCGAACGCCTCGTCGATGGGCAGGTGGTCGCGGACGTCGGCGTGATGATCCGGGCGCGTGGCCATTGCGACCTCGTTCAGGCCGAGCGCGCGAGCGCGCCGGCCACGATCGCACCGAGCCCGTGGTCGCGCGCCCGTTGCTGATCTTCGCGGTACTTGAGCACCGTGCCCAACGTGCGCTCGACATGCGCTTCGTCGAGGCGCGTGCAGCCCAGGGTTGTGAGTGCGACCGCCCAGTCGATGCTTTCGGCGATGCCCGGCGGCTTGTAGAGGTCGAGGGCACGGAGGCGTTCGGCCGCAGCCGCAACGTCGGCGCTGAGCGCGACGCCGACGTGGGGCGCCCGAAGCCGGAGAATGGCGGTCTCGCGCTCGAAGTCGGGGTGATCGATCCAGTGATACAAGCAGCGACGTTTCAGGGCGTCGTGAACGTCGCGAGTCCGGTTCGAGGTGAGGATGGCAACGGGTGGGGTGACGGCACGACGGGTGCCGAGCTCGGGAACCGTGATCGACCAGTCGGCGAGGATCTCGAGGAGGAAGGCTTCGAACTCGTCGTC
>SXIR01000115.1 GCA_005772765.1 Actinomycetota bacterium | reverse complement strand
TTCTGGCAACGGAACCTCGACGGACGCCGACGGGATGTACGACTACTACGTACCGCCCGGCGAGATGACCCTGGTCGTCCACGTACCGTCGGACTACCTACCGGTCCAAAGCGAGACCCGCACCCTCGCCGACGGAGATGACGTCACGATCGACGTCGCGCTCTTGGCGGCCACAAAGGTGAAGGTCGTGGTGGCGGGCGCGCCGATCGTCGGGATCGATGTGTGCGCAGTCGACGGGCCATTCTGCGGGTCAAGCTTCAACGCCGGAACCGGAGTCGAGGTGATCGTCCCCGGACCTGGCCGCTACGACGTCATCGTCGATGGCATCATGCCGCTCAGCGGCTCCGCGCTCGGTGGTGCCGTCCTGACCGATGTCGACGTCGGCGAAGGCACGAACCAGATCGACGTCACCCTCGAAGCCGACACCGATCGCGACGGTCAACCGAACTCGGTCGAGGTTGGTGACCGCAATGGCGATGGCACTGCCGACAACCAGCAACTCGGCGTCGTCTCCACCGCAGCGTCGGACGGTTCGCTCGTCACCGTCAAGCGACGCGGCATCGACCCAGTGCTCGATCCGTTCTCGTTCGCGTTGTTTGCCGCCGCGCGCGCATCTGACCGAACGCCGGCGCCGCCCGATGGGATCGTGTTCCCGCATGGCGTGATGACGGCGCGCGTGAACAAGGTGTCGAACGCGGTGCTCGAGATGTGGTTGCCGAGTGCCGCCGACGCACTGTGGGTCCAGACGTCGGGAGGCTGGGAGCGGGCCGACGGGAGGTTCTTCGGTTCGACGATCGACGGCGCTCGGGCGACGCTGCGCGTCAACGACGGCGGCGCGTTCGACCTCGACGGTGCGGTGAACAATCGGGTGCTGGTGAACTTCGCGGCGGGGAGTGACGGGGTCGACGGCGCGGCGATCGTCGGTGGGCCGGTCGGCTTCGTCGAAACGAACGATGCTGCTTTTACCGTCGTTGCGCCGATCGGAGCATCGTTGCGCTGCTCGTTCGATCTTGGCCCCTTCGTCGCATGCGATGCGTCGCCATCGTTCGACGACCTCGAAGGCGGCGGACACGTCTTGGTCGTGCAGCCATGGGTGGCAGGCCGTCCCGGAACCGCAGACGTTCGGTGGTGGTACGCCAGCGCCCCAGGTGGCCGGAGGGCGAGCGGCGGACCAACCGGCGTGACGTCATCGCGTACTGCGACGTTCACCATGACCGGTCCCGAGCCAGTTGGCGGAACGCTGTGCGTCATCGACTTCATCGAGGTCGTCGACTGCGAATCGACGGTTGCCCGATCTGGGTTGGCCGTCGGTCCACACGTGCTGTTGGTGTTCGGTGGCTCGCACGAGATGGAACTGACGGATCTGCGTTATTGGGTCGTGCATCGGCCGGTGGACGGCGCGTGAGCACCACGAAGGGGCCATCATGAGCGTGCGCACACGACGACGCGCGGCGCGGGGAGCCGTCGCGGCGACGCTCATGGGTGGACTGTTGCTCGCCGCGACACCGGCTGATGCGGCCGTCTCGGCGGTGGCGACGCCGACAACGGCGCTGGTCGACGGATCGGTCGTCGACGTGACCGTCACCGCGACCGGCGTGGGAGAGTTGGTGTACGTCATCCAGTGTTCGCGTTTCAGCGACACATCGGGGAGCGGTTGTGACTTCGCGACGTTGCAAACACGCGAGGTGACGAGCTCCGATCCGTTTCTGGTCGAGATCACCGTGAAGCGGCACATCAATACAGCGCAAGGCACGATCGATTGCAGCGACGAACCCCGCAACTGCGTCATCGCTGTCGCGAGCCTTGGTCCGGTGATCGATTTCGTGACCGTGCCACTCGAATTCGTGCCGCCGTTGCCTGGGGCGATCGAAGGGGTGGTCACCGGTCCGGGTGGCGAGCCCGTCGCGGGTGCCGAGGTTGAACTCGACTGCTTCGGAACCTGCGGGTCGGCGACCACCGATTCGACCGGCCACTACCGCATCGACGGCCTGGAGCGGGGACACGTTGACGTGCGCGTCACGCCGCCGCCGACATCGGCCTACGTCCCGGTGCCGTGGAGCCCTGACCTGCAACCGCTCGAAGCGGTCATCGACGAAGGGAGTACGACCGAGCTCGATGTCGAACTCGAAATCGGCGCACGCGTCGCGTTCACGCTGCTCGCCAACGGGGCCCCAACGGCAATCGACGTCGGTACCCTCTGCAACGTCGACTTCCCGTTCGGGTGCATCTACCCAGACGAGTTCGAGATCGGGCGCTACGAGTTCCGCAACGCGGTTCCGCCCGGCCCCTACTCGCTCGTGGCCTTCGCAGTCGTCGTACCGGGCGAACCAGCGTCGGTCGAGTTCGACGCGGTTGCGGGCGACGAGTTCGACTTCGACCTCGTCGTCACCCGCAGCGTGCTGCGTGGGGTGGTCACCCGCAGCGACACGGGAGCGCCGATCGGCGACGTATCGATCCAGGCCGACTGTGCGACCTGCTCTGCCGAGTACGCCGCAACGGAACCGGATGGCAGCTACGAGCTCGGGTTGCAACCCGGCCGGGAGTACGTCGTCAGCTTCGCGCCGCCCTACGGAACGCCGCTCACCACGGGATCGGCGACCGTCACGCTCGCGGCCGACGAGGTGCGCAGTGTGGACGTGGCGCTCGATCCCGCGCCCGCGCTCGTGATCGACGTTCCGGGGGAGGACGTGCTCACGGTCGACGTGTGCCGCGTGGGCGCGCCGCCATGTTGGTATTCGGTCGTCGGTCGTGGCGGTCACCTCGAGATCGGTCCGATCGCGGCCGGTCGCTACGACGTCCGCGTGCGTGCGCCCCGCGCGGTTGGTGCGGCCACGGCGATCCTCGCGGATGTCGAGGTGCCCGCGGGCGGCATGACGATTTCGCCGACATTGCGCGCCGACGGCGACTTCGACGGCATGGCCAACGCCGACGAAGCCGGTGATCACGACGGCGACGGTGTCGACGACGCAGGTTCGGGTCTGGTGATGTCGCGTCCGGGTGCTGCGGGTGGGTGGTTCACGGTGCGACGGTTGACGGGCGGGTTTTCGCCGTTGCGATTCATGTCGTTGCGCAATCCCGCGTTGGTGACCGAACCAGTCGGAATCGACTTCCCCGATGGTGTACTCACGGGTCGACTCGACCAAGCAGGCAACGTGCCGCTCCAAATCGACTTGCCGCACGAGCCCGAGGCGCTCTACCTGCGTACTGCGAGCGGCGGTTGGGAGCGCGTCGATGGCGGCGGGCTGACCGGAGTGACCCTCGATGGCACGCGAGCCGTCGTGCGCCTCTTCGACGGCAGCCGCTACGACCTCGATCCGGCGGGCGCACGCGTGCTGTTCGACCTCGCGCCGGGAACCGATGGGGTGCCGGGCGCTCAGATCGTCGACGGTCCGGTCGGGTTCGTGACGTCGACGAGTGCGGACTTCACTGTGGATGTTCCGCCGGGCTCGACCGTGCAATGCTCGCTCGATCTGGGGCCGTTCGAGCCCTGTGATGCGACGCCGAGTTACTCGGGCTTGTCGACGACCACCCATGTGTTGGTCGTGCAGTCGATCACCGGCGGCAGACCCGGCCCATCCGACTTCCGCGTCTGGTACGCAGGCGCGCCGGTTGGTCCGCGGCTGATTGGTGGTCCGCTCGGCGTCACCGCGCAACGTTCTGCGAGCTTCGGCACCAGCGGTGTGATCACGAGGTGTTTTGTCGACATGGCGCGCTTTGTCGACTGCGGTGCCGGTCTGGACCTGCTCGGTCTACGGGTCGGTCCGCATGTTGTGGTGGCGTTCGCGGGCAACGAGATCGTCGACCTGCGGTACTGGGTGGTCCACCGGCCGGTTGCTGGGACCTAGCGGGTCGCGGATCAGGCGCGACGATCTCGGGCGGCAGCGTGGAACAAGAGTTCCTCGCACAGCTCATCGAGCGCGGCGCGGGCGAGATCGAAGAACGCGTCGATGTCGCGCTGCCAACGTTGCGGGAGGTCGCCGCGCGATCGCAGCGTGAGGAACGAGACAGCGCTGTCGGCCACGACCTCGATGTCGACGGGAGCGACGGTGTCGCCGCCGTTCGACCACAGCCGACCGGGTATCGATGACCGATACCCGGCTCGATTGCCGGGAGTGACGATCTGTCCGTCGACCTCGAAGGTGCCGAGCGCGGCCAGGTGGAATCGGTGCTCGCCGCCCGTCATCTCGCGGCGGAGCCCGACGAGCGCGTCGGCGAACTCGACGGCGTTCAGCCGCACGGTCCGCGCGACCTCGATCGGATGCTCACGCGCGTGAGCTTGGCGACCCTCCATGGCCTCCGCACCTCCCCTGGCATCCCGATTATCGGTCGGGTGTCGGGGGCGACTGAACCCCGGATTCTTCACGCAGAAGGGCGAGTCACTCCCTGTGGTCGACGGTCGTCGCAGATGCGGTCGCTGACCTGCGGTTACGACGTCGCTGCGTGATACGACGCCGCAGCGGGGTGGTGAACAGCGCGACCACGCCGATCGCAGCCACGAACGGCAACAGGAAGCCCGCCACCGTCACGAGCCCGAGCACGACGTTGACGAACGCCGCCCATCCGGTTTTCAAGCCTCGGAGGAAACCGGGAATCTTCTCGCTGGGTTCACCGTCGGACGGCGCCTTGGGTGGCGTGCGGAGATGCACCGTGATCGTCGCATGATCGACCTCGGCGCTGAGCGCCTGACGCAACGCGCGCAATGACTCGAGGTCGGCCTCACGCTGGGACAGCGCGCCCTCGAGCTTCACGATGTCGTCGAGGGTTCCCTGCCCTTCGAGCAGTTCGCGCAGCCGATCGGTACTGGTGCGGGCTGCTTCGATGCGAGCGTCAAGATCGACGACCTGCTGGGTGACATTTTCGGACGATTCGCTGCGTTCGAGCACTGTCCCGAGCTCTTGCAGCGCGTCGAGGGCGGGGCGGAAGCGATCAGGATCCACCTTCAGCACGAGCGTGATTGCCGGGCGCGAGCCAAGTCGAGAGTCTTCGGAGTCGACGAAGCCGCCGTTGCTCTCGGCGATCGCGATCGCGTCGTTCCTCGCGTCGTCGACCCGCTTGGTCGCGATGTCGAGCTTGGCGTTGTGGATGATTTGCGCGCGGTCGCGCTCGATGGAGTTCGGATCGAGATCTCCGGCCTCGGCCGGTGTTTCGCTCAGGCCTCCGCCCGACTCCAGCGAGACGTCGGCCACTGACGCCGACTTGTCGTCGTTTCCCGCGGTGCATCCGGCGAGGGCAAGGGCGAACACGGTCCCGGCGATGGCTCGGATTCGAATCGATCGACGGCCGACTGAGCCTCTTCGTTGCATCGTTCCCCCAGACGTCGCGCGGCCAGAGGTTTCCGGCCGCTGCTGCGTACGATGACAGGTCGTTTGTCGTTTGTGATCGCGGGGTACGTATGTTCGAATGGTCCGAAGAGCACCAGATGATCCGCCAAGCGGTGCGTGACTTCGTCGACAAGGAGGTCCGACCGCACCGCGAGGAGCTCGAACACGGCGACCTTGCGCCCTACGACATCTTGCGCAAGCTTTACAAGACCTTCGGCATGGACTCCATGGCGGCCGCGAGCTTCGACCGGCGCATCGCCCGAGAGGAAGCCGGCGACACGGGGCGGCCCGCGTCGGATTCGGACGGCGAAGGCGGCGGCGGTATGACCCTGCTGCCGATCATCGAGCTGTGCAAGTGCTCGCCGGGGATGGTGACGGCGATGGGTGTCAGCGTCGGGTTGGCGTCGGCGTCGATCATGAGCAAGGGCACGATCGCGCAGAAGAAGCGTTGGGCGCGCGACATCTTGACGATGGACAAGATCGGCGCCTGGGCGATCACGGAACCAAACTCGGGAAGCGATGCGTTCGGCTCCATGCAGAGCACCGCGCGTATTGACGGCGACGAGTTCGTGCTGAGCGGCAGCAAGACCTTCATCACGAACGGTCCGTATGCCGACACGATCATCTTCATCTGCAAGCTCGACGAAGGCAACCCGCCGGCAGAGCGTCGGGTCGTGCAGTTCGTGCTCGACTCGGGCATGCCCGGGTTGGAGCAGAGCAAGCCGTTGCGCAAGATGGGAATGCACAGCTCGCCGACCGGCATGCTGTTCCTCGACGACGTGCGCGTGGGTAAAGACCGGTTGCTCGGTGAGTCGCTCGATGCCTACTCCGGCAAAGTCGGTCGCGACGCGAGCAAGGCCACGTTCACGATCGAACGCACGGGCGTTGCGGCGATGGCGCTCGGCATGATCGAACGTTGCATCGAACTCTGCGTGCCGTACGCGAAGGAACGCGTGCAGTTCGGTCAACCGATTGGCAACTTCCAGTTGATCCAGTTGAAGTTGGCGAAGATGGAGGTGGCGCGACTCAACGTCGAGAACCTCGTCTTCCGTACGCTCGAGATGAGCGCAGCCGGCAAGGCACTTGGTCTCGCCGAGGCGAGCGCAATGAAGCTCTACAGCGCGCAGGCCGCGACCGAAGTTGCTCTCGAAGCAGTGCAGTTGTTCGGCGGGAACGGGTACATGGCCGAGTACGAGGTCGAACAACTCGCCCGCGACGCCAAGGTCCTCCAGATCTACGCCGGAACCGACGAGATCCAGGTCACCCACATCGCCAAAGCAATGCTCGCCTGAGCTGCGCGGCCGACGATTTCGAGCGCCGGTTCAGGCAGCCTCGGATGGCCGGCCCGCGAGCGTCAGCAAAAGCATCGCGGCCGGGACCAATGCGAAGGCAAGGAGGCCGGTGGTGAGCCCGACGCGGTCAGCGAGGGCTCCGATCCCCACCGGCACGGCGAGACCGAGCATCTCGATTGCGCCGATGACGGCTTTGGTCGTGCCGGCCCGACCCGGAATCAGTCGGAGTGCGAGCGCCTGTAACGGCAGCCAGAACCCGATCATCGCGGCGTCGAATACCACGATGGCAAGGGCTGGAAGCCACACCGTCGGCAGGATTGCGAACAGCGCGGCGCTGCACACCATGATCGCCGCGGTCGCGAGCATGCGGCGACGCGGCGCCCATGTCGGAACCCGGCGGGCCAGCCAGATCGACGCGAGGGCCGCGCCGACCACGCTGGTGGATCCGAGCGCAACCGATGCAGCGGGCGATGTGCCGCGGATTTCTTCGAACCCGGCGATGATGAAGCCGAGATACGACTCGTCGAGTGCGACGAGACCGGCGCCGAGGAGCCCGGCCCACCACACGCTCGGCGTGCGAGCGACCGCGAGAATCGCGGCGATACCGTGCGCCAGGTCCGGTGAATCCGCGTCGTCGCCTGCTCCTTGGTCGGGGCCGCCATCGTTGGCGTGTGGCACGGAACCTGGGGCCGGCAGGGGTGCTGCCGCAACCATCGTTGCGAACATGGCCATCGCGGCGGCCGAGACCAACAACGCCGTGCGCCACGAGCCTCCCATCGCGGTGATCGACGCCAAGACGACCGGGCCGGCGAGATCACCGAGCGTTGCACCGACATTGATCCTCGCTAGGAGAAGTTCGAGTCGTTCTCCCGCGACATCGACCAACGCGATCTCGATGGCGTCGACGAGTGCCGTCGAGAACATGCCGATGCCGATCGCCGCGATCGCGAGCACGACGGGGGAGTGACCGAGCCCGAAGGTCGCGATGCTCGCCGCGTAGCCGTAACCCCCAATCGCCGCGATGACCCGTCGACTGCGCGTGTCGGCGAGCACCGTGAACGCCGAGCCGGCAATTGCGCCGACACCCATCAACGTGATGATCGTCGCGGCGCCCCGATAGGACAGACCGAGTTCGGAACGGAAAGCCTCGAACGCGCCGGAAGGCAGAAACGCCATCCACTCGTCCATGAGGCGCATCCCGAGGACCGACGCGACGAGCGCGAACGGCGCGCGGACTGCGAGGGGCCACAGGCCGCT
>SXIR01000114.1 GCA_005772765.1 Actinomycetota bacterium | reverse complement strand
TCACCCTCGCCGCCGAACTTGCCGCCGGCGTGGAGCACGGTCAACACGACCTCGGCGGCGGACGTGCCTGGGTACTCGGGATGTTCGTCGACGGGGATCCCGCGCCCGTTGTCTCGAACCCGACATCCGCCATCGGCGAGCAAGGTCACGTCGATGCGCGTGCAGTGCCCTGCCAGCGCCTCGTCGACCGAGTTGTCGACCACCTCGTACACAAGGTGGTGGAGCCCCGACGGACCCGTCGACCCGATGTACATGCCGGGTCGTTCACGGACCGGTTCGAGGCCCTTCAGAACTGTGATGTCCTTGGCCGCGTAGGCCACGGCTACCCCTTCTCCGGGCGGTGTGCGCTCGGCACGTTCCACCCCTGCTGCTGGTTCGTCGGACGGCCCGGTCGCGTCTCGTGACGCCCGGTCCGACCCCTTGCTCGACTCCGCTCGACCCTTGCCCGACCGCCCGTCACGGCTGGTGCAACGACTGGTGCAACGGGGGGTGGGACGAACCCCGTTCATGACCGGGACGCGAGCACAAAAGTCCAGGTCAGACCGGGTAATCAGGGTCAGGACAGTGTACCACTGGGCTGCGACAATCCGGGGTTCATCAGCGCCGCTTCACGACGATGCGGACCCGGCGCAGCGACCCCGTCGGCAAGCACGCTGCGAGCACCTCGCGAAGTTCGTCGCGGCGGTAGCCGAGGTCGGCCGCGAAGCGCGCGTCCGCTGCTTCGACGACGAGTTCGCCATCGACGAACGACCGCAGCACAACCAGGTCGCGGTCGTTGCCGAGCCACTCCCCGAGCGCCGCTCCCGCCTGTGTCACCAGATCGAGCGGCGCCGACCCGAGATCGGCACTGACTCGCGCAACGGCCTCGCCGACCGCGATCGGATCGTTCGGCCCCGACCGACGCGCGCGGCGGGCACCGCCGCTCACGCCAGCACCTTGCCGGCCACCACGGTCGCGGTCCGATCGGGATGCACCGCTGCGGGCAAGGTTCCGGCGGTAGTCAGCAGCGTCTGCCCAGGTGGCAGGTTTTCGACGAGCGCGCCGGCGCGTTGATCGTCGAGTTCGCTGAACACGTCGTCGAGCAACAAGACCGGTACGACACCGGTGAGTGCCGCGACCAGATGGTGGCCAGCGAGCCGCATCGCAAGCGCCAACGTTCGTTGTTCGCCCTGCGACGCATGGGTACGCGCGTCGAGGTTCCCAACGAGCAGAACGACCTCGTCGCGATGCGGTCCGACGAGGGTGACCCGCCGATCCAGCTCGCGGCCGCGGGTTCGTTCGAGCGCTGATCGCAGCGCCTGCTGCAACCCCTCGAGGTCGTCACCTTCGAGATCGCCGTCGTGCCACTCGGCCCTGTACGTCGCGGTGACAGCAATCGTCGATCCGGCCAGCGCGTGATACCCGACACGAATCCGATCGTCGAGTTGGGCGAGCAGTCGCAATCGGCCGCGCAAGACCTCGCTCCCTGCGACCACGAGTTGCTCGTCGAAGACATCGAGGGTCGCCCGATCGGTTCCGTCACGAACACCTGCACGCAACAACGCGTTTCGGTGCCGAAGAATCCGTTCGTAGTCGCTGCGGGCGACGTCGTAGCGAAGCGCTACCGCGGCCAACAGGTCATCGAGGTACTCACGTCGGGTGATCGGTCCGCCCTTCACGAGGTCAAGATCGTCGGGCGCGAACACGCTGACCCGCACGAGGTCGTGCACGTCGCGTCGGCGCGTCACGGCCGACTTGTTCAGTTGCACACGATTGCGGCCTTGGGCGTTGAGTTCGGCCTCGAACAACTGGGTGCGGGTCTCGGTCACCACTTCGGCCCGCACAATCGCCTGCGCGTGACCGCTCTGGACCAACACGTGGTCGGGAACACCACGAAAACTCCGGCCCCGCGCAATCCAACCGACTGCTTCGAGCAACGACGTCTTGCCTTGGGCGTTCGCTCCCGCGAACACCGTGAGGCCCGGACTCAGATCGAGATCGGCTGAATCGATTGCACGGAATCGATCCAGCCACAACCGCGCGATGTGTGTCGCGCCCTCCATGCGAACCTCAGGAGGTGCGTACAGGCATGAGCAGGTAGAGGAAATCGCCGCCATCGGCCGTCCGCAACGTGGCCGGCTTCAGGTTGTCCATCGTCTCGAGCGCGACTTCGTCCGACTCGATTGCATCGAGACCGTCCAGCAAGAACGCCGGATTGAACGCAACGACGAGTTCGGTGCCCTCGTACTTGGCTTCGATCATCCCCTGCGATGTGCCAATGTCTTGCGCGGTCATTGTGAGTTCGAGACCGTCGGATCGCATCGACAGCTTCACTGCCGCGTTGTCGCGTCCTTGTCCGACCACCATGACGCGTTCGACGGCTTCACGAAACGCGGCACGGTTCACGGTCAGGCGGTTGGGATACCCCGACGGAATCAGCTGCTCGTAGTTCGGGAAATCGCCATCGATGAGACGGGCAGTCACCTCGGCACGACCGGTGCGGAACACAACATCGCGGTCGCCGAGCACGATTTCGATCTCGCCATCGCCGGCAAGTCGCTGGACCTCGGCGAGTCCCTTTGCTGCGACCAACACCTTCTGACGATCACCCAGCACGTTGATGCCGACCAGGTCGCGTACTGCCAAGCGGTAGGAGTCGGTTGCCACGAGACGGATACCCGAGTCGGTGGTGGTGATCAACACGCCCGTCAGGATCGGCCGCAGGTCATCTTTCGACGCAGCTCGCACGACTTGTTTCAGTGATCCCGCAAACAAGCCTGCGTCGATGCGAACCCCTGCACCGTCACTTGGCGCAATCCGCGGGTACTCGTCGGCCTGTTTCAATCGCAACGTCGTCGAGAAGTCGCCACTCGAGATCGTGGCTTCCCCGTCGTCGACCTCGATCGTGATCGCACCGCTCAACTTGCGAACGATCTCGCCCAAGATCTTCGGGACCACGGCAACACCGGTGCGTTCGACTTCGGCCGGCGCATGCACCCGGTTCGTGATCTCCAAGTCGGATCCGACCAACTCGATGCCGTCGGCGGTTGCGGTGATCCGCAAGTCTGACAACACCGGCGGCGCGCCGGTCCTGCTCGCGACGGCGCGCTGGGCGGTGGCGACGGCTTCGACGAGGGTGTCGCGTTCACACCGGATCTTCACCACTGGCTCCTTGTCATTCGTTCGTTGTCATAGTTGGGGCTGTGGATTGTGGACAACATGACGTTCGTGCTGGTCGCGCCGGATGTTGTTGTCCCGACGGTTTCCCCAGTGATCCACCGTTGCACGGTCGCGGATTGGAAGTTACTGGTCCACCAACAAACGCGCGCAGGTTCTCACCAGGTTTATCCCCACTTGTCCACAGGGTTATCCACCATCTCCGTGTTTGATGCGGGCGATGAGTTCGTTGACTTGCTCGAAGACCTGGCGCTTCTCGGCCATCTGCCCGCGGATCTTTTCGACCGCGTGCATCACGGTCGTGTGGTCGCGCCCGCCGAACTCCTCGCCGATCTTCGGGTAGCTGCAGTCGGTGAGCTCCCGCATGACGTACATGCCGATCTGGCGGGCGGTGACGAGCGGACGGAGCCGACGGGGCCCGGTGAGGTCTTCGACCGACCACGAGAACATGGCTTCGGTCTCGCGCAGGATCAGTTGGGGGGTGATCACGCGGGGACGGGTGGCCGGCAAGAGGTCGGCCAAGACGGTGCGGGCAACCTCTTCGTCGAGTTGCACCCGGTTCAGCGACGAGTAGGCGGCAATGCGGTGCAACGACCCCTCGAGCTCGCGAACGTTGTCCTTGACGTTGTCGGCGATGAACGCGAGGACTTCGGCAGGAATGCCGTGCAAGTGCTCGGAGTCGGCCTTTTTGCGCAAGATCGCGAGCCGAGTCTCGAACTCGGGAGGTTGGATGTCGGTGATGAGCCCCCACTCGAATCGGCTGCGCAAGCGGTCTTCGATCTTGGCGATCGATTTCGGTGGACGGTCCGAGGAGATGACGATCTGGCTCCCGCGAGTGTGCAGATCGTTGAACGTGTGGAAAAACTCCTCTTGGAGTTGCTCGGTGCGTTCGAGGAACTGGATGTCGTCAATCAGCAGCACGTCGACCTCGCGGTAACGCCGTTTGAACGCGGGCATGGTCTTGACCCGCATGGCGTCGATGAACTCGTTCATCATGGTTTCGGTCGAGACGTAGCGGACCCGTTTGGTCGTGAAGATCTGGCGCACGTGATGTCCGATCGCGTGCAAGAGGTGGGTCTTGCCGAGCCCGGCGGGTCCGTAGATGAACAACGGGTTGTAGCTGCGGGCGGGCGACTCGGCGACCGAGAGTGTGGCGGCGTGTGCGAACCGGTTGCTCGAGCCGATGACGAACTGCTCGAACGTGTACCGGGGGTTCAACGTGGTGGGCCCCCAGGCACTGGTGTCGACCTCGGGAGCTCGTTCGGCCGCCGCGAGGTCGATCGCGGCGGGTTCGCCCTCGATGATGATCTCGATGTCGTCGGCGCGACTGCCGGAATCGACCACGAGTTCGACCTCGAATGCGGCGCCGGTGAGGGTCTGGCCGGCATCGAGGATCACGGCGAGGTAGTTCGACCGGATCCGTTCGGCCGCGACCGAACTGGGAACGGCAAGGACAAGTTGGCCGTCGAGGAGGTCGTCGGCACGGATGCCTTGGAACCAGGTCTGCCAGACCGCGTCCGACAATTGGGCGCGAACGGCCGCGCTGACCCGGCTCCATAGGTCTTCGGCTGCCGCGACCTGCTGGTTCCGCGAGTTCTCCACAACCCCGTCCACACGTGTGGACGACCGGGTATTCCCGATCGTCCCTCCCCCCTGTCATGCTGCGAGCGACCCGGCTCGATGATGGGCGACCGTTACCGGTACTCGCCTGCCACGTCGCTCGGGGCGCCGGAACGTAGCAGCCTGTGGACAACCTCACAACTTGCGGTTCGACCTGGTCGCGAAGACGCAGGGGCGCGACCAGAACGACTCGGAGACAGGCCCCAGACGGGTCGCGGATCCTTCTGGTGGGCGCGGTTGGGGCGCCATCGCACGAGCGTTCTAGACTCGACGGGTTCGCGCGCGTCCCGTTGTCGGGCGGTGCGGTCAAACGTCTCAGAATTCAAGCCATTTTGCACCACCGTTCGCATCGTCCCTCGCGAGGGAGTCCCATTGCAGTGTCGGCGGTTTGCCCACCACTGCAACTCCCGCGTGAGCGATGTTCGAGGAGGCCCAGGTGAAGCGCACCTTCCAACCCAACAACCGCAAGCGCAAGCGCAAGCACGGTTTTCGCCTGCGAATGCGGACGCGCGCGGGTCAGTCCACCATCGGTCGACGACGCGCGAAAGGCCGCAAGCGCCTCTCGGCGTGATCTGGCGCGTCCGGTCGGCAGCGGAGTTCGCCGCGCTGGCCGGCTCCCCACCCCGCCGGTCCCGGTATTTCGTCGTGCATGTCACCCGTCTCGCAGATGACGGCCCGCCTCGGCTGGCCTTTGCGGTCTCCCGCCGTTTCGGATCGGCTCCGGCGCGGAACCGGATCCGACGACGGATCCGCGCCGCGGCAGCCGACCTACCCCTCGAGCCCGGGATGGGCTATCTCGTGAGGGTGCAACCGGGCGCCGACCGACTGCCGTTCACACGTTTGGTCGACGATCTCGCCGCGCTGTCGGGAAGCCGATCATGAGCCGGCTCCTTACGATGATGATCCGTCTATATCAGGCGTGGTCCGCCCGTCGTGTGCCGGTTTGTCGGTTTCATCCGAGTTGCTCGGAATATGCGATTGATGCGCTCGACGCCCACGGGGTGCGGCGTGGCCTCTGGCTCAGCATCCGACGAGTTTGTCGGTGTCGTCCGGGCGGTGGATTCGGGTTCGATCCGGTACCGATGAGCGATCCGTCGCTCTCGCTGCCAAGGAGTTGAGGGATTTCATGCTGGCTGTCAACCCGTTCGACGCGCTGATCAAAGGCATCGCCTGGCTGCTGGCCGCGATCTACGACATCATCCCCGGGGCGAGCCTCGGTGTGGCGATCATCGTCCTCACCTGTCTGATCATGTTGGTGCTGTTTCCGCTGACCGCAAAGCAGACGCGCTCGATGATCGCGATGCAAAAGGTTGCCCCGCAGATCAAGAAGATCCAGGCTGAGTTCAAAGACGACAAACAGAAGCAGAACGAGGAGGTGATGAAGTTCTACCAGGAGAACAAGATCAACCCGCTGTCTGGCTGCCTGCCCTTGCTGGCGCAGATGCCCGTGTTGTTCGCGCTCTTCAACGTGCTTCGTCACCCCGAGGACAAGATCCCGAAGACCGGTCAGTTCAACACTCTCTACCAGGACCTTTGTGGCACGTCGGCGGACTGCACACCCAAGGCCTCGTTCCTCGGCATCGACCTGTTCGACTCGTTGGCCGAGAAAGTGACCATTCCGCTGCTGCTGCTGGTCGCGCTGGTCGTGGTTGCGAGTTGGTATCAGTCGTTCCAGACGATCCAGCGCCAACGGCGCACCGTGGGTGCCGACTCCATCACCCAACAGATGAAGGTCCTGACGAACATCGCTCCGATCATGATCGGCGTGTTCAGCATCAACGTGCCCGCCGGACTCCCGCTCTACTGGCTGACGAGTTCGTGCTGGCGGATCGGGCAGCAGCACTTCGTGCTGAACAAGTTCTACGACGACCCCGAATACCAGAAGGTGATGCAGGAGTCGGTCAAGGAACGCTCGAAGCAGACCCCGAAAGGGTCGGCACGCTCGGCCAAACCCACCCCGAAGGCCGACAAACCCAAGCCCTCGTCGGGACGCGTGACCCAGCCGGGTCAACGGTCCCAACCCAACAAGAAGAAGAAGCGCTGACCCTCATGGATTGGATCGAGATCTCTGCCCGGAACGTTCCGGCCGCGGTCGAACTCGCACTCGACACACTCGGAGTGCACGAAAACGAACTCGAATACGAGGTCGTCGCTGAACCGAAGACCGGATTCTTGGGCCTCGGACGGTCCGACGCCCGGATTCGTGCTCGGGTTCGACCCATCTCGCGGGAGAAACCCCAGGACCGCCGCCGCCGCCGGAAGAACGAAACGAAGCGCTCGAGCGGATCCAAAGGCTCCGGCAACGGTGCTCGCGGAGCCAAGGACGATTCGGAGCGTGACGCGGAGCGCAAGCCCGAACGTTCCGGTGGTGATCGCAATCGCCAGCCCCGCCAACCCAAAGACCGTTCGAGCAACGACACCGACGCCGCGAAGAACGACCGGCGTCCGAACCGTGCCGCCAACGGCGCCGCGACTGCCGCCGGCGAGTCACGGTCGAACAACAACCGCCAACGCCGCCAATCGACGAACTCGGCCGACAACGGTCGCGCGAAACAGGAAGACAACGACATGGCCGAAGCCAGCATCTCCATCGACGAGCAGCTCTCCGAAGCGCACCGGTTCACCCAGGGCCTGATCGATGCGATGGACGTGACCGCGACCGTGGCGAGCCGGTTCGAGGACGACCACATCTTCGTCGACGTCGAGGGCGACGGACTCGGATTACTCGTCGGCCCGAAAGGCGCAACCTTGTCGGCGGTCGAAGAACTCGTTCGCACCGCCGTGGTGGTGCGTGGCGGAGGAGGCGGCGCCCGCATTCTCGTCGACGTCGGTGGCTACCGGCGCAAGCGCCGTGAGGCGTTGGCCGGCTTCGCGACCCGACTGGCCGAGGAAGTCATCGCGAGCGGCGTCGCCAAGGCGCTCGAGCCGATGTCGTCGTCGGACCGCAAGGTTGTGCACGACACGGTCGCAGACATCGACGGGGTCGCCACGTCGTCCGAGGGCGAGGACCCCCGTCGACGGGTCGTGATCCGACCGGCGTGAGCCACCCGAGGGACCCTTCCGTGAACACGTCGGAAGACTCCTCGCTGACCACACCGACATCGAACGAAGGGCCCGCACGAGGTGCGGGCCCTTCTGCGTTTGGCCTTGCGGCGGAAGTAGCGGGAGGCGGTTCGGAGCCGTGTCTGCCCGCCCGCGAAGACCGTCGAAACGAACTGGTGACCCTCCTGGAACACGGTCAGCACCTCGGGTTCCTCGGTCCTGGACCGGTGGAACGGGCGCTTGAGCACGCGCTCGCCCATGGTGAGGCCGCGCAGGTCGCCCGAGCGACACCCCGCCGCATCGTGGATCTCGGGGCTGGCGGCGGCGTACCTGGACTCGTGCTGGCGGCGCTGTGGCCGCAGCACCAGTACGTGCTCGTCGATGCGATGCACAAGCGCACCGACTTCCTGGCCGAGGCGGCCGCGTCCCTGTCGCTGGCGAACGTCGAGGTCGTGAACGGCCGAGGTGAACAGGTCGCGCGCACGCAGGCCGAGACCGCCCACCTCGTGGTGGCACGCGGTTTCGGTCCGCCGCCGGTCACCGCCGAGATCGCAGCCCGGATCCTCGCCGATGACGGGCACCTGGTCGTCAGTGCCGGACCCGAGACACTCCCAGTTTGGCAAGCCGGGGACCTCGGACTACTCGGGCTGGGATCCCTGATAGCGCTCGAAGTCGACGGATACCACTTCGTGACGATGCAGAAGCTGCAGCAAACGCCGGAACGTTTCCCTCGACGGTCGGGAATGCCAGCGAAGCGACCGCTCTGGTAGTAGGGTCGCAGATGCCACCTCAGCCAATGTTTCACGTGAAACATTCGGCGGGTTCCCGGAGCACTTCGGAGGCATTGGCTCATGCGCCTGTTCCGCAAAGCGGAAGATCGCCCGACCGCGGCGACCGATCACGACGAATCTGCGTCTGGTGACGTCGCGAACCCAACGATGTCCGACGCCGACCCGCTTGTGACGTCCGAACCCCAACCCGAGATCGTGGTCGACGAACCCGAAACGATCACCGTTCTCGAAACCGAACCCGCCGTGGTCGACTCCCCTCGCCACGGCGACACGAAAGATGGAAGCCCTCCCATGGATGCGATCGAACCGTCGATCGAACCGTCGATCGAACCCGAAGCCCCAACGAACGACGCGGTCGAACCGGAGATGTCGAGCTCGGACGTCGCAGGTGCAGCTGCAGCCGAAACTGCGGCCCGGGAGCCGCAACCCGATTCGACTCCAGCGGACGACACCTACGAACTCCCCCGAATCGTTGCCGTGGCCAACCACAAGGGCGGGGTCGGCAAGACCACGACGGCCGTGAACCTGGGTGCGGGCCTCGCAGAGCTTGGGTTCCGCGTGTTGGTCGTCGACTTGGACCCACAGGGGAATGCGTCGACCGGACTCGGAATCAACCACAGGACGGTGCAGGGCTCGGTCTACGACGTCCTGATGAACGACGCACCCGTCGAGGACTGTGTCGAACCCACGGCGGTACGCAACCTCTTCGTGGTGCCGGCGACCATCGATCTCGCCGGAGCCGAGATCGAGCTGGTCCCGGCGATGAGCCGCGAGTTCAAGCTGCGCCGGGCGCTCCAGCAGGTCGAAGATGACTACGACTTCACGTTGATCGACTGCCCACCGTCGCTCGGCCTGCTGACCGTCAACGGCCTCGCCGCGGCCACCGACGTGATCGTGCCGATCCAGTGCGAGTACTACGCGCTCGAGGGCCTCGGCCAACTGTTGCGCAACGTCGGACTCGTGCGGCAGAACCTGAATCCGGCTCTCGACATTCGTGGCATCGTGCTCACGATGTACGACGCCCGCACCAAGTTGGCCGAGCAGGTCGAGCACGAGGTACGCGAGCACTTCGGGCCGAAGGTTTATCGAACCGTTGTCCCACGAACAGTGCGCATCTCTGAGGCACCTTCGTTCGGGCAGCCCGTGACCGTGTTCGACGCATCCTCCCGCGGCGCGATCGCGTACCGGGAGTTGGCCAAGGAGGTGAGCCGTGGCGCGACCCGGCGGACTGGGTAAAGGACTCGGGGCGCTCATCCCCACGGGTGAGGGAGTCGACACGGCGCCGGCACCGACGGCGAACACGAGCGCGGGCCTCATGGAGATTCCCGTGGGCGCGATCCGCGCCAATCCCTATCAGCCTCGCCAGCATTTCGACGAGGAGGCGTTGACCGCGTTGGCCGACTCGGTGGCAGAGCTTGGCGTGCTGCAACCGATTCTGGTTCGGCCCGACGGTGAGACCTTCGTGCTGATTGCGGGCGAGCGGCGTTGGCGAGCCGCGCAACGATGTGGTCTTGCGACGATCCCCGCGTTGGTACGCGACGCCGACAACGCCGGGGCGTTGGCGCAAGCAATCGTCGAGAACGTGCAACGCGAACAGCTCAACCCGTTGGAGGAAGCCGCCGCGTACCACCAACTGATCGACGACTTCTCCTTGACCCACGACGATGTGGCGCGGCGGGTCGGCAAGAGCCGGGCGACGGTGACGAACACCTTGCGGCTGATGCAACTTCCGCCGTCGATTCAGCGGTTTGTTCGGGACGGCACGCTACGCATGGGCCATGCTCGTGCCCTGTTGTCGACGCCGGATCGGGCGTTCCAAGAGCAGCTCGCGCGCCGGATCGTCAGCGACGATCTCTCGGTGCGGGCGGTCGAGTCAGCGATCCGTGACCGCGAGGCGGACCCTGCGGCGATCGTGGAGAAACAGCCGTCGCAGCGACTTCGTCCACCGGGCTTGATGGAACTCGAGGAGTTGTTGTCGGATTATCTCGACACCCGAGTCTCGGTGACGATGACCGACCGGCGGGGCAAGGTCACGATCGAGTTCGCGACCCTCGAAGACCTCGAACGGATCTACCGCGTGATGACCGAGAGCGGTCGGCACTGAGCCGAACGGCGGTTGACCGGACCGCCGTCGACCCTGGCTGGCAGGAGTCGGTTGTCGCGGCTGCGCCCGGCGAGTTCAGGGCTGCAGCGGCGCCTCGTCGAAGCCACGACGAATCCCGACGGCAATGGCCGCGACGATGTCGTCGGTTGGAACACCGCCGGGGCTGAGATGGACGGCGACCGCGGCCATCCGCGTCTCGCGCAACAGCGCTGACGTGCGCGCACACAGCGTCGCTTCGACCCCGTGGCCCGCAAGTTCCTCGGCGATTCGGGACGCGTGGGTGAACCCACCAACGGATCGGAAGCCCTCGTTGCCGAAATAGCTGAGCATCGCTTCGGCCCCCGACTCGGGTTCGGCGATCGCGACGACGAGATCGACGTCGTGGGTGTTGGCGTGCGCGGCGGCGACGCCGGGTTCGTCGATGATGTCGACATCGACGCCGAAAATGCTCAGGCGTTCGGCAATGGCCATGACGAGATCGTGTTCGGCGCGGGTGCCCACGAGTGTCACGCGCCGGTGCAAGGCGGTGCGCGCGAGGCCCGCCAAGGTTTCATGCTCACGGACCTCGGCAACGGAACCTGCGGCCAACGCATCGAGTCGATCAAGCGCTGTAATGGTGGCCGGCCCACACACTCCGTCGCTGGCGATTCCCGCGTTGCGCTGGAACTCTCGCAGCGCGCCCTCGCTCTTCGGACCGAAGATCCCGTCGGGTCGACCGGGATCGAAACCAAGCGCGCTCAACCGGTGTTGCAACGAGGTGACGTCGTCGCCGCGCACGTTGGGACGGCGCAGCGCAATGATGCGATCACCGAGTGCCCAACCGGCTTCGTGGAGAGCTGCCCAGGTCTGCGGCCCGCAGATTCCGTCGGCACGAAGGCGGCGTCGGGTTTGAAAGTCGATGAGTGCTGCTTCGGTACGGTCACCGAAGTCCCGCTCGGATCCGAACTTGTGGCCGAGTTGTCGGAGATGCTCACGCAACGCGAACACCGCGGGGCCGGAGGCCCCGCGGCGCAAGATCGGACGGTCGTGATGATCGGTCAAGATCGCAACTCAGAGGTACTCGGCGAGATCCTGGAGAAGTTGGGCCTTGCCCTTCGCACCGACGAGTCGCTTTTGGATCTCGCCACCCCGGAACACGAGCAGGGTCGGGATACTGAAGATCTCGTAGCGCCGCGCCGTGTCGGGATTGTCATCGACGTTGACCTTGGCGACGGTCAACTTGCCGGCTTGCTCGCCAGCGATGTCCTCGAGAACGGGCGC
>SXIR01000113.1 GCA_005772765.1 Actinomycetota bacterium | reverse complement strand
GGCTTAAACCCGCCGGCCCTGTCATGGGGCGTGAGGGTTCGAAACCCTTCCCGGGCACCGCAGCGCTTCCCTCGAACAGCGGAGCCTCGACCGCATTCATGGCGAGTTCCCGACGCGTTGGCGATGTGCAAGGATCGGGCCGTGGTCACGAAACCGTGGTTTCTTGCGTTCCTCCTCGCGGGCGGTGTCGTCATGCTCGGCGCGTGCGGGAGTGACGACAACGAGGCATCGCCGTCGACCCCGTCGACCGGTGGAGTCGACCCCAGCGAACTTCCTGGCGCCGAGGTGTATGCGCAGTCCTGCGCGGAGTGCCACGGCGCCGATCTGCGCGGGACCGACAAGGGTCCGTCGCACCTGTCGATCGTCTATGAACCGGGCCACCACTCCGACGACTCGTTTCGCAACGCGATCGCGAACGGAGTCGGCGCGCATCACTGGGAGTTCGGTGACATGGACCCGGTCCCTGGTTTGAGCGTGGGCGATGTCGACGCGATCATCGAGTACGTCCGCGCGGTGCAGGCCCGAGAGGGCTTCGAGCCGTATCCCCCCGAATAGGTCCCCGATCGCCCCCCGAACCAGCATCACCTCTGAAGGAGCATTTGCATGCGTACCCCCATCTGCGACCGGCTCGGTATCGAGTTCCCGATTTTTGCATTCACGCACTGTCGCGATGTTGTCGCTGCGGTCAGCAAGGCGGGCGGATTGGGCGTGCTCGGCGTGGTCGGCATCACGCCCGAACAGATGAAGATCGAACTCGACTGGATCGACGCACACGTCGGTGACAAGCCCTACGGCGTCGACGTCGTCATCCCCGGCAAGTACGAGGGCATGGGCGAGACCGATCCCGATCAACTCGCCGACCAACTCCGCGCGATGGTGCCCCAGGAGCACCTGGCGTTCGCCAGCAAAGTGCTCGCCGACCATGGGGTTCCCGAACTGCCCGCCGAAGAAGGCAACAGCATGAAGCTGCTCGGCTGGACGGAAGCCACGGCGACACCGCAGGTGCTCGAAGCGTTGAAGCACGACAAGGTCCGCCTGATCGCCAACGCGCTCGGCACGCCGCCGGCCGAGATCGTGCGCGAGATCCAATCGTCGGGTCGACTCATCGGCGCACTGTGCGGATCGCCCGAACAGGCACGACGTCACGTCGAAGCCGGTCTCGACTTCGTCATTGCGCAGGGTGGCGAAGGTGGCGGCCACACGGGCGACGTCGGATCGATCGTGTTGTGGCCGCAGGTCATCGCGACGGTCGGGGACACGCCGATGCTCGCGGCCGGCGGGATCGGCAGCGGCGGCCAGATCGCCGCGGCATTGGCGATGGGCGCGCAGGGAGCGTGGTCGGGTTCGTTGTGGCTCACGACGGAAGAAGCCGACCTTCCCCCGGCCCAGAAGCAACAGCTGCTCGAGAAGAGCTCCCGCGACACGGTTCGATCGAAGTCGTTCACGGGCAAGCCGTGCCGGATGATTCGCAACGATTGGACCGACGCGTGGGACCGCGCCGACAGTCCCGACCCGCTGCCGATGCCGTTGCAGTACATGGTGTCGGGTGACTGTGTCGCGCGTGGCAGTCGGTACGCCGACAAGGCAACCGACGTGATGTTCAACCCGGTCGGTCAAGTGGTCGGTCAGATGACGCGGGTTCGCAAGGCGGGCGACGTCGTGCGCGAACTCGTCGAGGAGTACATCGACGCGGTCGACCGCCTCAACAACTACGCCGGCTGATTCGCCAGGCCGAGTACTCGGCTGCGGGCGATCGGCGAACGACCGATCGCGTGTCGTCTCGGAACACGACCGGCGTGTCGCGCGTTCGGGGCCAGTTCCACCGTCGCGCGCAGTATCGGTGTGTACAAGGCGCAGTGGTGCCCGCGTTGCGACAAGAAGGCACCGCGCCTGGGTGCGTATCTCGACGCCCAAGGTTGATCGGATGTCCGGAGCTGCGTTGGACGAAACGCGCGCAGCGGTGACGGCCGTCACCCTGACCCTCATGCAATCGCATGAACCCCCAGCGCGAATGAATGAGTCAGGTCAATCGCCGGAGGCGCAGCGACGACACCGTTCATGTGCAAACACGAACGGAATATTCGAAGTTGACCCTCTTGGGGACGGCGCTGTTGGCGTCGGCCATCGCCGCAGCATCGGTCACGTTCGGAGTGTTGCAAACCTCGCGGGCCGCATTCACCGCGTCGACCGACGACGGCGCGAACAACTGGACGACCGGTTCTGTTGCCCTCACCGACGACGACGGCGGGTCGGTCATGTTCAACGCGACGAACCTTGCCGGCGGCGCGTCGCTGTCGAAGTGCATCGTGGTGACGTACTCGGGTTCGTTGACCACCGGTGTGGCAGTGAAGCTGCACGGAACGGCCAGCGGCGGTCTTGGCGAGTACCTCGATCTGACGGTGGACGAGGGAACCGGCGGAACGTTCGCGTCGTGCGCGGGGTTCACGGCGAACTCCACGATCTACACCGGTGAAGTCGATGACTTCGCGACGGAC
Source organism: Actinomycetota bacterium (assembly GCA_005772765.1). Classification (GTDB taxonomy): domain Bacteria; phylum Actinomycetota; class Acidimicrobiia; order IMCC26256; family PALSA-610; genus SXJQ01. The sequence goes on along the minus strand of SXIR01000113.1, from coordinate 17,609 downwards.
CACAGTGGATGGGCCAACGGCTTGGCCACGGGATGGTCGCCGAACGCGAATCCGACGAGCCGTGTGTTCCGATTCACCGTGACGGTGCAGAGTGACAATGCTGCGCAGTCGCAGACGGCATCGGCGACCTACACCTGGGAAGCGCAGGTCTAGGGCCAGTGGACTCCCGCCGGGCCCGGCTGGGCCGGGCTCGTTCCACTGCGCGTCTCGCGTTCGTCGCGCTCCTCAGCGCGGTCTTGTCGGCCGTCCTGACACTGCTGGCGTGGGTCGTGATCCCGAATCTCGCGGGGCTGAGTACGGCGAGAATCTCCTCGGGGTCGATGGCTCCGACCATCCGACCCGACGACGTGGTCGTCTTCGATCGTCTTCGCGGTGTGCCTCGGCTCGGCCAAGTTGTTGTCGTCGGGCGTCCGGACGGTCTCGTCACGCACCGCGTCGAACGCTTCGTCGAAGGTGGGCTGATCACCAAGGGCGACGCCAACGCGGTCGTCGATTCGGCCCCGGTGCCGTTGGGCGATGTCATCGGTGTCGTCGAGTACGTCGTGCCGGGTCTGCCGCGGTGGCGATTCGCGCTCCTGGTACTTGCCACACTCGGGCTTGGGCTCGGGCTGGTCGCAGCGGGCACGCCGCGTCGTCGTCTCTCGGCGTCGTCAGGCGTCGGGCGGCGACGGGCCGCGACGGTGACAGCTGCAACGGCTGCGATGGTGGTCGCAACCGCGTCAGTCGGTCTTGCGTCGTTCAACGCCGTTGCCACGTCGAATGCGAACAGCTTCTCGACCGTGCTCGATCCGCCTTCGACGGTTGGCGCGCTCGATCTCGGCCTCGAGGCCAACGGCCCCATCTACGCGACCGCAGTCGTTGGCAATGTGTTGTATCTCGCCGGCGACTTCACGCGCATCAACGGCACCCAAGTCAATCGCCTCGCGGCGATTGACTTGGTGACCGATTCGTTGACCTCGTGGAATCCGAACGCGAACGGCGCCGTCTTGGCGATCCGTGCGGACCAGGGTGCAGGGTTGGTCTACGTCGGCGGGTCGTTCACCACGGTCGGGGGAGTTGCTCGCAATCGCGTCGCGGCCATCGACATCACGACCGGTATCGCGACAGCATGGAATCCGAATGTGAACAACACAGTTCGTGCCCTGATGCCCGACGCTGTCAGCCAGACGGTTGTGATCGGAGGCGACTTCACGAACGTCGGCGGTGTCGTTCGCAACCGATTGAGTTCGGTGAACATGGCCTCCGGTTCGTTGACCGCGTGGAACCCGAACGTCAACAACGTGGTCTACGCGCTGTCGCTCAGTGCGACCGCGAACCGTGTCTACGCCGGTGGTGCGTTTACGACCGTCAACGGTGCTGCACAGAACTATCTCGCCGAAATCGATCTCACCACCGGAAGCCCCACGGCATGGGATCCGAATGCCTCGGCTGCCGTCCGTGCGTTGTCGCTCGACCCGGCGGGTGAGCTGCTCTATGTCGGTGGGGACTTCACGAGCATCGGAGCCGCGGCGCGCAATCGTCTCGCCGCCGTGTCGGTCGTGGATGCGCTGGCGAACGCATGGGACCCTTCGGCGTCAGCAACGGTCCACGCACTCGTCGTCGACCCGCCGCGTGGGTTGGCCTATGCAGGGGGAGCGTTCACGAATCTCGCCGGCAGCTACCGCAATCGATACGCGGCCCTCAGCATCGTGACAGGCAACCCGGTACGCCATGACCTCAGTTTCGACGGTGTCGTGTCGACGATCACGTTGGATGCTGTCGGCGACCGTCTCGTCGTCGGGGGTTCGTTTACCGCAGCGAGTGGCATCGACCGCAGCTCGCTCGCCGTCGTGACCCGCCCCTCGAATCCCGCGGCCGACGAACCGATTCCTTCCGGGATCGACATCGGCACGAACGGAACGATCAACGCGGTGTTCCGATCCGGCGACACGCTCTACCTCGGTGGGGACTTCACCTATCTGAACGGTCAACGACGCCTGCGCCTCGGGGCGATCAACCTGACGACCGGAGCGGTCACCAGCTGGGACCCGGCGGCGGACGGCACCGTCTGGAGTATTGCGGTCGACGAGAGCAACGGAACCATCTACGTCGGCGGCGATTTCTTGAGCATCGACGCGTCCTACCGGCAGCGACTCGCAGCGATCGACGCAACCGGTGCACCGACGGCCTGGTCGCCTGGTGCCGATGCGGCCGTCTACGCGATTGCCCCAGATGTCGCCGGCGGGGTTGTCTACGTCGGAGGCGCGTTCTCGCGTGCAGGATCCGAGAACCGGACGCGGCTTGCTCGGATCTCGGCGACGACAGGCCTGGCGACTTCATGGGCCGCCAACGTCAGCGGCGGTTCGAACCCGGGGGTGTACGCACTGGCCTGGGATGCCGCGAACGGACGCGTCGTCGTCGGGGGTGCCTACACATCGATCGGTGGAGTAGCGAGGAGCCAACTCGCTCGCGTCTCGGCAGGTGGGGCAGTGGATGCCGCCTGGAATCCGAATCTCGGCGGACTTGTCCGCACGATGGCGCTCGACGCCGCAGGGACAGTCTTCGTGGGCGGAGACTTCACGACCGTCAACGGTGGAACGGTCAGGAATCGCGCCGCTGCGTTCCCGAGTGGGAGCGCGACGGCGACCACGTGGAACCCGAACGTGAACGCGAGTGTCTACTCGCTGGCGCTCGATTCTGGCGGCGCACACGTGGTGCTCGCAGGATCCTTCACGACGGTTGGTGGGATCGCCCGCAATCGACTTGCGGGCACCGAGATCGCGACGAGCGCGGTCACTCCGTGGAACCCGAATGTGTCGACTGCGTCGAGCATTGTGCGCGCCGTCACGTCGGATCCCGCCGGACGGGTTTGGGTCGGTGGCAACTTCACGACCGTGGCGGGCGCGACGCGCGAGTCGCTCGCACAGATCTCCGCAGCACCGGCCGGAACCGCGGTGCTGGACTCGCTCACACTGACCGCTCCCAATGCCACGGGCATCGTGGTCGCGTCGATCGTCGTCGGCGACACGCTCTACCTGGGTGGCACGTTCACCTACGTCGGTGGCTTGCGCCGCAATCGCGCTGCCGCGGTGAATCTGACGACCGACACGGTGACGACCTGGGATCCGAACCTCAACGGATCGGTCAACGCCGTGGTCCTCGACGATGCGGGCTCCACCGTCTATCTGGGCGGAGCGTTCACCACCGTCAACGGTGGAACGACTCGCAACCGATTGGCGGCGTTCCCGTCGGCGAGCTCGACGACGACGGCATGGAATCCGAACCTCAACAACACGGTGACAGCGCTCGCCCGTGCTGGCGCGACGTTGTATGTCGGTGGGACGTTCACGACCGTCGGCGCGGTCGGCCGCAACCGATCGGCCGCATTCGATTTGCCTTCCGGTGCCCTCGGCTCGTGGAATCCCAACGTCTCCGCGGGTGTGAATGTGATCGCTCCGGCGGCGGCCGGGATCTACCTCGGTGGCGACTTCACGACCGTGGGCGGTGTTGGTCGGACACGGCTCGCGCTTGTCGACAACTCCGGTGCCTTGCTCAGTTGGAACCCCGGTGCGAACAACTCGGTCCGGGCGCTCTCGATCGCGACCGATGATGGCGTCGTGTTCGTCGGCGGCGCGTTCACGCAGCTCGGTGGCGTTGCACGAAACAAACTCGGGTCGGTGAGCGGCGCAGGAACCGTGACGAGCTGGAATCCGGGTTTGCCATCGACCGCGGGTGTCGACGTCTTCGCGCTACGGCTCGACGGCGACATCGTCTACGCGGGCGGCGCGTTCACGACCGTGGATGCAGGTGCGCTGACCCGTAATCGCATTGCAGCCTGGTCGCGCGCGAGCGGCGCACTGGTCGACTGGTCGCCCAACCTCTCGGGAACCGTGTATTCACTTGCGCCAGGGATTGCGAGCCTGGCGGTCGCGGGCGGATTCACCGCGTCGGATCTCTACGCGACGGGCAGTTGGACGCGTTTTGCGGGTGTTCCGGCGGTGCAAACCCCGGACCATCGGATCGCCGCGCGACTGTTCACAGGGGCCGCGGCTGTGAATGTGCACGTGATTGCGCACGACGGCAATGTCGCCTTCGTCGGTGGGGACTTCGTCGCCGCAGCGGGCCTCCCACGTCGTCGGATCGTCGCGATCGATCTCGTCACGAACGCGGTGTTGCCGTGGTCTCCGGGAACTGACGCGGCAGTGCGCGCGATCGCCGTCGATGCCAACGTGGTCTACGTGGGTGGTGACTTCACCGTGGTCAACGGGTCCACCGTGCGCACGCGGCTCGCTGCGTTCGACCGGAACACCGGCGCGGCTACGGCCTTCGCCCCGGCGGCGAACGGCATCGTTCGCGCACTGCAGCTCGATTCCAGCAACGGCTTGCTCTACGTCGGCGGTGACTTCAACGGACCTGGCGCGTTGGGCGGTGGCCTCCGAAATCGGCTCGGCGCGGTTGTGACCGCGACCGGGGCGGTTGCCGCATTCGACCCGAACCTCAACGGCGTCGTGCGCTCGATCGCGATCGACAACGGCGGGTCGACGATCCTTGCTGGCGGCGACTTCACGGCCGCCGCGGCTGGAACTGTGCTTCGCAACCGGGTCGCGGCGTTCACCGCGGCCGGCGTGTCGACGGCGTTCGACCCGAATGCGAACGGGATCGTTCGCGCCGTCGCGGTGGATGCGGCGGAAGGGACCGTTGTCGTGGGTGGAGACTTCACGACGCTGAACGGTGCGACCGTTCGCAACCGTCTGGCTGCGGCGTCGCTTGCGACCTCGATGGTGACGGCGTGGAATCCCAACGCGAACTCGACCGTGCACACCATTGTGTTGGAACCGGGTAGCGATCGTGTCTACGTGGGTGGGGCGTTCACAACGATTGGTGGCGCGACCCGCGGTCGAGTCGCGGCGATCGATGCCGCGAGCGGCACTGCGGCCTCATGGAACCCGAATGCGAACGGTGCCATCAACGCGTTGGCTGTCGATGTGACCGGCAAGCGGGTCCTCATCGGCGGAGGATTCACGACCGTCGCGGGAGCTCCCCGCGTTGCCCTCGCCCGCTACTGACTCGCGCGTGCGATCTCGGTGCCACATCGGGGTGTCGGTATGCGATTCCGATGGCCGACCGCAGTCGCAGCTCGGCTAGAGCGAGCCGCCGGCGGCGAACCAGGCCACCATGACGGTTTCGCACTCTTTCATGTTGTAGATGTCCTCTTGGAGCGAGAACTTGCCGTTGCCTGCGTACTCGAGGATCGTGACACCGGCGAACTCGTAACCGCCATCGCGGCCGTCGATGTTGGGGAGCACGTTCCGCCACTTGAAGATGACGCGATCACCGTCGATCGTGTACCACTCCATCGGGTACTCCCACTTGGCGTCGACGAGCGGCGCCATGGTCGGAATGATCCACGCCTTGATCGCCTCGGGGCCGACGAATGTCCCCATTTCGTGTTCGACGTAGACGCCGTCGTCGGTGAACAAGTTGCAGTACTCATCCCAGCGCTGCTGATCGTTCAACGCGCGCTGGACTCGGAATGCAGCCTCGATTTCGTCTCTCGGAAATGTCATCGGAATCGCTGTCCCTTTCTCGTCCTGGAGCCGCTCGCGAGCGCCACCAAGGTCAGTTATCGGTGGTCGCGGCGGGCGTAGAGGTGGGCGGTTTCGTTGATCGAGACAACCGAACGCACGCCGCGGCGCGACGCCATGACGCGCGACAGCGAGGTGTAATCGGGTTCGAACCACAAGTGGCGGTCGAGTCCGGCGACGAGCGCTAGCGCCACGTTGATCACGCCGCCGTGACACACGACGAGGACGCGCTGACCACCGTGACCTGCGATGGTTCGGTCGAGGGCTTCGGCGACCTGCAGCCGAAAGCGTGCGGGGTCGGCGTTGCCGAAGCTGGTCCAATCGCCGGCGTACATCGCCTCGAGGCGAGGATCCTTCGTGGCGCGCATCTCCTCCATCGGGATGTAGTCATGCGATGCAGCGTCGTACTCGAGCCAGCCATCGTCGATCGTCGGCACCGCGCCGAGCCGCGCCGCCACGGGTTCGGCCGTCTCGATTGCCCGAGCCTTCGACGACGTGAGCACGACGTCGAACGATTCGTGGGCCAACCAGTCGGCGAGGCGCAGAGCCTGGTCTCGACCCCGGTCGGTGAGCGACGGATCGGCGGGCGCTCCGCCGGTGTCGGCCACGGTCAAGCGAACCGGCTCGGCGTGGCGTACGAGCACGAGATCCATCAGGCGAGGTCCATGCCGACGAGATCAGCCAGTTCGTCCAAGGCGGCCTGATGGTCGACGACCTTGATCGTTGCCATGCCCATCTCGCGTGCGGGCTTGAGATTGATACCGAGATCGTCGAGGAAGACGGTCTCGGGGGCAGCCGCGCCCAGCCGGTCGAGCGCGAGTTCGTAAATGCGCGGGTCGGGTTTGCGCAGCCCGACCTTGGCCGACTCGACGATCGTGTCGAACAGGTCGAGTTCGCCAATCCCCGCTGGCGTGCTCTCGCCGCTCTCCTGGGCCCAGTTGTTGGTCAGTGCCCCCACGCGCAAGCCCCCGCTCCGCAAGGCTTGAATCGCCGTGACCATCGCGGGCCGTGCCCCCGACTCCTCGGCGATCGTGAGCATGATGCGTGCCGCCGAGATCGTCATGCCTCGCTCGGCCGCCTCGGCTTCGAGGGCCGCGAAGAACGCCGGCATCGCCAGCTCGCCGCGTTCGAGCGCAGCCCAGGCGCCCGTTTCGCTACTCGTTCGGATCAACGACCGGGTAAAGCCGACCTCGATTCCGGCCCGCTCGTCATAACGATCGAATGCGTCGAACGGCGAGGGAAACACCACGCCGCCCAGGTCGAACAACACGGCGCGGAATGTCGGCCTGGTCACGGCGAGCACCGTAGGTGACCGACCCAAGATCGTGCATCTCCACCGTCCCGCCGTGCGCTCGATGGAACTCGGAGCACCGCGGCGACGACCATTGGGTATGGATTGCCGCATGTGCCGTGAGATCAGTTCCGCTCATATCGACGGGGCCGCCAACGCGGCCGAGACGATGGAGGCTGATGCCCACCTCGTCGGGTGCGCGGCGTGCCGTAGCTGGATCGAAGCCGCGCATCAGTTGCGACGCGAGGTCGTCGCCGAGGCCGTGTCGCCGCCGGATCTCGTACTCGGTGTGCTCTCCCGTCTTGCCGATCCGACTGCCGTCTCCCGTTGGAGCAACGCACGTATCGGGTTGGCCTTCGTCGCGGTGGTCGAGGTCCTGTTCGCGGCGCAATCGCTGGTGGCCGACAGCCTGCACGGGCACGAGGTGCATCGGCACTCCGCGTTCATGTATCTCGCGCTCGCGGCAGGGTTTGCCGCGGCGGCGTGGAATCCGACGCGTGCTGCGGGTGGGGTGGTGCCGATGACCGGTGTGCTCTTGGTCTGCCTGATGGTGTCGAGCGTGCTCGACCTCGTGACCGGCGCCGTGACGGCGCTTGCGATGGTCGCGCACGTCGTGTGCACGGTGGGTTTGGTGGCCGCGTGGTTCGTCGCTCGCTCGGCCGCTCGCCCCGCGCGCGTGCTCGCGATGTAACCACCGCCGCTCGTCAGGCTTCGGCGGCTTGCGCGAGGTCGTTGATGAGGTGCTCGCGCGCCCGCGCGACCCGCGACCGAATCGTGCCCACCTTCGTGCCGCAGACCTGAGCCGCTTCTTCGTAGGTCAGGCCAATGATCTGCGTGAGCACGAACGCATCGCGCTGGTCGGCCCCGAGCCCGGCGATGATCGCCGACGTGCCGTACACATCGCTGCTGTCGTCGAGCGCCAATGGTTGTGGTGTCAAGGCGGTCCGCTTGCGGCGCTGGCGCTGCTCGCTGCGGATCGCGTCGGCTGCGGCTCGCCGGGCGATCGACAACAACCAGCTCCGAGCCGACGCATCGCCGCGATAGCTCGGCAGTGCCCGCCACGCTCGCACGAACGTGTCCTGGGTGACATCGTCGACGAAACGATCGCCCACGAGATGACGAGAAAACCGCCACACGTCGGCTTGCGAAGCTCGGACGGCTTCGGCGAACGCAACCCGATTTCCGTCCCGGGCGTCGAGCCACAATCGTGTGATCCGGTCGGTCACGCCCCCACGGTAACGGCCCCGGCCGGATGGGCGCATGTCGCGGCGCGCCGATGGCGACGCGGAGTTCACCGATTCGTCAGGATTCGCGGGCACCGATCGGTAGGGGCTCGGCGTAGTGTGCCGCTTCGTGCACGTGGACCGCCCGGGGCGACGCTGAATGGCGAACTGGCAGGTCGTCATCCTGCCCGCGACGCCGTGACCGTCGGTTCGATGTCGCCGGAACGCAGTCCAGCCGACTGTTTCGTTGGGGCCGACGACATCGTGAACGCGCAACGGATGCAGCCAGCACGTCGGTTCGACACGATCTCCGTCGACGGGGAGGCGCTGCGTGACCTCGATACCGCAGGTCGTCGATTGCTGATCCACAACCTCGTCGCCTGTCTCGCGCCAGGAGGACGTCTGGAGGTCGTCGGCGGAGCGGTGGTCGATCTCGACGCAGACGTCCGGGCAACCGGGTTGGCTCCGATCGCAAACTCGATGCCGGATCACGGTACCTCCGCATCTGGCACGCGTACGTGGCAACGGATTGCCCGGCGATCGATTCATGATGTCGTCGCTGACGCTCGTGCCGAGATCCGACGTTGGACCGTTGACGAACTCGCAACGAGTCGCATCGGACTTGACGTGATCGTGCTCGATACCCGTACGCCGACCGACCGCGAAGCCGACGGCACGATTCCCGGTTCGCGTCACGCGCCGCGCACCGTTCTCGAGTGGTTGGTCGACCCTGCTTCGGGTTACTCGCTCGACGAGATCGTGGGATTCGATCAGCCGATCGTTGTCGTCTGTGGACAGGGCTATAGCTCGAGTCTCGCGGCTCGCTCCCTGCGCGAACTGGGATTCGCACGCGCAGGTGACCTCATCGGGGGATTCGCCGCCTGGCGATCCGCGCGCCTTCCCATCGTTCCACCTTCCGATCATCACACCGAGGAGAACCAATGACCAACGACAGCCGTCGGCACTTCTTGCAACGTTCGGCCTATCTCGCCCTCGCTGCCGGTTCGATGCCTGCAATCCTCGCAGCGTGCGGTGATGACGACGACCCGAAGCCCACCAACTCGTCGGGCTCGACCGGAACCACCGCGGCTCCAGTGTTGACGGGCACGATCAACTTCTTGAACTTCGAAGGTTGGATCGGCGCGGGCGAGATCGCGGCGTTCGAGAAGCAGTACCCCGGCGCCAAGGTGAACTCGGTGCCGTGGGTGTCGAACGAAGACGCGATCGCGAAAGTCAAGGATCGCACCGGAGACCTCGATGTGTTGCTCGTCGATGGAACGACGTTCCCGCAGATGGCCGCGCTCGAGGTGTTCGCCGAACTCGGAACGTCGGTTCCGAACTTGGCCAACATCGACCCCGCGTACCGCAACAACCCGTGGGATCCTGATGACCAGTTCTTCGCGGCGACCGACTACGGACGCACCGGGATCGCCTACCGCAAGGACCTGCTCGACGGTGTCCCGACGTCGTTCGAGGATTTCTTCGCGCTCGCCGAGGCGAACTCAGGCAAGGTGATCGTGCTCGACTACCAACGATCGGTCATGGGCAGCGTGATGAAGTACCTCGGGCTCCCCCCGTCGTCGACCAACCAAGAGGACATCGATGCGGTCCGGGACGCGCTCATCGCGTTGAAGCCCCACCTGCTGGCCATCAGTACGGAGGTGGGCAAGCAACTCGCGGCCGGCGAAGCGGTCTTGGCCCTCGGCGACGCGTACGACATCTACACGGCGAAACAGGAGAACGACGCGATTGAATGGGTCGACCCGACCGAAGGTCAGGTCGCCTATCTCGAAGGTCTCGCCGTTCTCGAAGGACCGCGTGTCGATCTCGCGCGAGCGTTCGTCAACTTCCATCTCGAGACCGCGCAATACGCGGACTTCATCAACACGGTGAACTCGGCTGGCGTCATGCCTGACAACGCGGCGATCCTCGAAGCGTTGCGCACAACCCCGATTCTGAACCCCGGCTCGGAGGTTCGGTCTGGCATCGACTTCCACGAGTTCCTCGGCGAGACGGGCGAGGCGTGGCAGACCGCGTGGGATGCGTTCAAGTCGGCGTGATCACTCGCACGGTACGAGCAGGGTGAGGTCCATACGGCGCGAGCCACTCACCCTGCTCGCCGGCGCCGAACTGCTGTTGGTCGCGAGCGGGTTTCTCCTTCCGCTCGTCGTGCTCGTTGCGTACGCATTCGGCGAGTCCGACTACCTGACGTTCGACGTCTCGGTGACGGGAACTCTCGATCCGTTCCGTGAGCTCTTCTCCGACGTCTATCGCCCGGTACTCGTCCGATCATTCGGGTTGGCTGCGGTCACGGTCACGGTCTGCGCGCTCATCGGTGTGCCGGCTGCTCTCGCGATCTCTCGTCTCGACGAACGACGCGCGCAGGTCGCGCTGCTGGCAGTTGTTGCGCCGGCCTTCGTCAGTTTCACGGTCCGAGTGCATGCGTGGTCGAATCTCCTCGGCGCCGACGGTGTCATCGATGAGCTCACCGGACAGCGATTGTTGTTTCGGCCAGGTGGCGTCGCGCTCGGCATGGTGGGCACGTACCTGCCGCTGTTCGTGTTGCCCGTTGTGGTCGCACTCGGGCGACGCGATGCCGCCTTGCTCGACGCCGCGGCCGACCTCGGCGCGCCGCGCTGGCGGACGACGCGCACGGTCGTGTTGCCGTTGGCTCGGCCCGGCATCATCACCGGTGCGGTGTTGGTCGGCGTCCTGGCGATCGGCGAATACATCGTGCCGACCGTGCTCGGTGGCGGCAAAGTGTTGTTGCTCGGCAACGTCTTGAACGACCAAGCCGCGGGCCGAGATCAACCGCTCGGCGGCGCGATTGCCGTTGTCATCCTCGTCGTGGTTGCCCTCGGCGCCGTTGTGGCACGACTCGGGGCGCGTCATGCGTCGTAACAGCTCTCGACGGCGCGGTGTCGGATTCGGCGCCGGGTTGGCGCTGGCGCTCACGCTGACGGTGCTCTACGCGCCGATCGCGCAGTTGCTCGTGTCCAGCTTCAACCGCAACTCGCTCACCGCGTCGTGGAAAGGTTTCACAACTCGTTGGTACTCGCAGGCTCTCGACAACGAGCAGGTGGTCGATGCGGCTGCGCGCAGTCTCCGCCTCGCGTTGGTCGTCTCGTTCGCCGCGGCGATCATCGGCGGTCTTGCCGTGCTCGTCGTGCGCCGCCATCCCAAGTGGTCTGCGTTGGTGCGATCGTTCGCGGCGGCGCGTCTCGCGGTTCCCGAGATCGTCCTCGCGGTCGCGCTCGGCGTCGTGCTCCCGCTGTTCGACGTCCGGCCAGGTGCCCCCGCGATGTGGTTTGGCCACACGGTGTTCTTGTCGGGTTATGTCGTCTTGGTGGTCGGTGCTCGCCTCGCCGATCTCGACCCGAGCCTCGAAGATGCGGCAGCTGATCTCGGTGCCCGACCGCTGGGCGTCCTGCGTCACGTCGTCGTGCCCCACATGATCCCGGCGTTGTTGGCATCAACCGTGCTGGTCGCGGCGTTCTCGTTCGACGATGTGTTGTTGTCGAACCGGCTCGGAGGTCCGCAGGACACGACGCTGCCCGTGGTCATCGTGTCCATGGCGACGCGACGACCGACTCCCGAGCTCGACGCGATCGGCTCGCTCGTCGTCCTCGCGGGTGTGGGGGCGTTCATCGTCTCGTTGTTGGTCAGTCGCTTGCGGGGAGGATTTGCGCGCGACCTCGTCGCGGGGGCCAATGTAGGGACATGACCTCGTTGGTGGACCTGTGGCGTTATCCAGTCAAGAGCATGATGGGCGAACGCCTCGACCGTGTTGCCCTCACCGAACACGGCGTGTTGGGTGACCGAGGCTGGGCACCTCGAGACGAAGTGCGGGGCGGAATCCGCGGTGCGAAGAAGATCGGCGGCCTCATGCGGCTGGCGGCTCGCTACGTCGAAGAACCCAACGACGATCGACCGTTCCCCGATGCGATGATCGATCTGGGCGACGGCACCTCGGTGCGAACTGATGCCGCCGACGTGCACTCCCGCGTCAGCGCCGCGCTCGACCACCCAGTGACCCTGTTTCCGATTCGTCCCGCCGACGATCTCGACCACTATCGGCGGGGACCCGGCGACACCGACGACATCATCGAGGAACTTCGCAACGTCTTCGGTCGCGAGGGTGACGAGCCGCTTCCCGACATATCGAAGCTCCCGCCCGTGATCTTCGAGTACGAGTCGCCGCCGGGTACCTACTTCGACGCGCTGCCACTACTGATCATGACTCGGCAGTCGTTGGCCTCGATCGATGCCGACGCGCGGCGATTCCGCCCGAATCTGATCGTCGATGCGCCGGAGTCGGACGATCCGTTTCCCGAAAATCTCTGGGTCGGCCAGACGCTCGAAATCGGTGATGCACAGATCCGGGTCGACACCGAGTGTCCACGGTGCGTGATGATCACCCGACCGTTCGCCGACCTCCCCGAAGACCGATCGGTGTTGCGAAGGGTCGTGCGCGATGCGAATCAGAACCTCGGGGTCTACGCCACCGTCACGCGACCGGGAACCGTGCGAGTCGGTGACGAGGTCCGAGTGCTCTGAGGCGTTGGTCCGCGCTGGCGCCAGGGTTCAGAGCAGCTCGTCGCCAGCGCGGAGATCCGCACCGCGCTTGTCGACAAACGCCTGGCGGAGTTCGTCCGAGTCGCCGTAGAGGTTGATCTCGAACGTGAATCCCTGCTCCATTCGGTACGAGCGTTTGACATCGACCGGGTCGATCATGTTGATCGACTCCTTGGCCCTGCGCATGACGAGTGGGCTCTTCGCCGCAATGACTTCGGCGATCTCGATGGCTGCGTCGAGCAACTCGGCTCGCGGGACGACGCGTTCGACGCTGCCGAAGTGTTGCAGTTCTTGTGCGGTCACCATCGCGCCGGTGAAGAACATCGCGCGCATCTTGTGCACCGGTACGAGGCGAGCAAGGTGGGTGGCCGTGCCGAGGGCGCCCCGATCGATCTCGGGGACGCCGAAGGTCGCGTCGTCGGAGGCCACGATGATGTCGGCGTTGCCTGCGATCCCGATCCCGCCGCCGAGACAGAAGCCGTTCACCGCCGCGATGACGGGAACTTCGCAGTCGTACACCGCGGCAAACGTGTCGAAGCAGCCTCGATTGACCCCGATCATCGAGCGATTCGTTGGATCGGCCGCGAGTTCCTTGATGTCGACCCCGGCCTGAAAGCCCTTGCCCTCGGCCGCGATGATCACGCAGTGCACGGACGGATCCTGGCCCGACGTTCGGATCGCGTCGGCGAGGGCGAACCAGCCCGCGACCGGCAAGGCATTGACAGGAGGGTTCGCGATCGTGACGATCGCAATGGCGCCGCGGCGTTCGGTCTTGATCACGAGCCGCACGATAACGCGCGCGCCTTGTACAGGTTCACAGAGTGGGTACAGGTTCACAGGGTGGACCACCACAGCACACCGACTCCGGGACTTGCCCCCGCTCGATTCCGTAACATCCGTTGCGTGAGCGACATCGAACGTGTGCTGGCCGAGATGACCCTGGACGAGAAGTGCGCGTTCATCGCAGGACTCGACCTCTGGCGAAACCCCGGTGTCGAACGACTCGGGATCCGCTCGTTGAAGGTCAGCGACGGACCGGTCGGCGTGCGCGGTGATCAATGGACCGGCACCGTGACGAGCACGTCGTTTCCGTGCGGTAGCGCGCTGGGCGCATCGTGGGATGTCGAACTTCTCGAACGCGTCGGGCACTGTCTCGGGCGAGAGGCGCGAGCCAAGGGCGTGCACGTCGTGCTCGGCCCGACCGTGAACCTCCACCGCACGCCGCTCGCCGGCCGCAACATGGAGTGCTACTCAGAAGACCCGCTGCTTTCGGGTGCGCTCGGTGCGGCGTGGATCCGAGGGCTCCAATCCGAGCGGGTGGGCTGCACGGTCAAGCATTTCGTCGCCAACGACCAAGAGTACGAACGCCACACGATCAGCGCCGAGGTCGACGAGCGCACGCTGCGCGAGATCTATCTGCGCCCATTCGAAATCGCGGTGACCGAAGGCAGTGCGTGGGGGCTGATGACGGCGTACAACCGACTGAACGGCACGCATTGCTCGGAACACCCGTGGCTGCTCGGCTCAGTCCTGCGCGACGAGTGGGGTTTCGACGGGTTCGTCATTTCCGACTGGTTCGGAACCCACAGCACGGTACCCATGGTCGAAGCCGGCCTCGACCTCGAGATGCCCGGTCCAGCGCAGCGATACGGCAGCCACCTCGCCGAGGCGGTGCGAAACGGCGAGACCGAAGAGTCCGTGGTCGACGAACGAGTCCGCAATCTCCTGCGCCTGTACGAACGCACTGGCGCGCTCGACCCAGACGACGATCGCAACTACGGCGACGAAGGACCCGCAGCGCTCGAGCACGAATCGGTGGCGTTCGCCGCCGCAGTCGGCGGCTTCGTGCTGCTGCGGAACAACGGTGTCCTGCCCCTCGACGCGACGCCACTCGGTGTCGGTTCGATCGCAGTGATCGGTCCGAACGCCTCGGTCGCGAACATCCAAGGCGGCGGTTCGGCCCGTTTGAACGCTGCCCGTGAGGTCACCCCGCTCGAAGGCATCACGGCGCGGTTCGGAGCAGATCGAGTGGTCGCGGAGCGAGGCTGCACCAGCCACAAGGTCGTGCCGCCCATCGAAGCCCGACGTACTCGCAACGGCGAAGGACTGCTTGTCGAGTACTTCGCGAATCAAGAGTTGGCCGGCGATCCGATCCGCACCGATCGATCGCCACGCGGATTTCAGATGTGGCTCGGACAATGGGCCAGCGATATACCGATGGCGTTCAGCGCCCGCACCACCGCAACCGTCGTGATCGACGAAACCGGCGACTGGACCTTCTCGTTGATCTCGGCCGGTCGCAGCCGCATGTTCATCGACGGTCGACTCGTCGTCGACAACTGGGAGCCGGTTCCGGGCCCGTTCTACTTCGGGATGGGCAGCACCGAAATCCGTTCGCTCGTTTCGTTACAGGCCGGGCAAGAGATCGAACTAGTCGTCGAATACTCGGCGTCGACCCCCGGAATCGCGGGCGTCCACATCGGCCTCGATGCACCTGCGCCCGACGACCTCATGGAACGCGCCGTCGCCGCGGCAGCTGCCGCCGAGGTCGCGGTCGTCGTCGTTGGCACCAACGCAGACTGGGAAACCGAAGGCACCGACCGGACGTCGATCGCCTTCCCCATGCGTCAACGCGAGTTGATCGAGCGGGTAGCGGCGGTCAACCCACGCACCATCGTGTGCGTCAATGCGGGAGCTCCCCTCGAGCTCGACTGGCTGCCGCAGGTCGCCGCGGCGATGTGGTGCGGACTCCCTGGCCAGGAGTGGGGTGCTGCGCTCGCCGCGGTGTTGGCCGGCGATGACGAGCCCGGTGGTCGACTCCCGACGACGATGCCGATGGGGCTGGCTGACAATCCGAGCTTCACCAACTACCCAGGCGAACACGGACGCGTCTTCTACGGCGAACGCGGGTTCATCGGCTATCGGTGGTACGACACGCGCGGTATCGAGCCTGCGCTGCCGTTTGGCCATGGACTCGGCTACACGACCTTCGAGTATTCGTCCCTTCGGGTCGACCACGCCGCCATCGCGCCGGACGCGGATGTGTCGGTCACCGTTGACGTCACCAACACCGGGCGGCGCCCGGGGAGCGAAGTGGTGCAGTGCTACGTGCGCGACATCGAGGCCTCGGTCGCTCGACCCGAACAAGAACTCGCCGCGTTCGCGAAGATCCGGCTCGAACCCGGGGCCACGCGTTCGGTCACGCTGACCATCCCGCCGCGCGCCTTTGCGTTCTGGTCCGTCGACGATCAGCGGTGGTCGATCGAAGCTGGTGCGTTCGAGCTGCGGGTGGGTCGCTCGAGTCGCGACATCCGGACGGTGGCGACCATCGACATGCCGTCGTAACCGAGCGTTCGCGCTATCGGCGTGTCGCCATGCGCGTGAGCCCGTCTCGCCAGTGGACCTGATTCGGTCCAGCGATGTCGATGAACTTCGTGACGTCACACGCGACGCTTTCGATGGTGTGTGCAGTCGGTGCGAACTGCGCGGTGCGTCCTGCGACCGCTGCGAGGTGCGCACACCACTCCTCGATGCTCACCTGATCGTTGCCGGCCCAGTTCACGATCGTGGCCGGAACTGTCGCCGCGCCGAGCAATGCCGGGATCGACCGCACGATGTCGTCGACGTGGATGGGGTTGTACACGCTCGGTGCGTTCGGGTGGACGGGAATCGGCTTTCCGGCTTCGATCATGGCGAGGTGGAAGCGCGGCCAACCGAAGTCGTCGCCGTAGGGAACCGATAGCCGAGCGATCGTGGTGGGCAATTCGTAGGCGCGTGCTGCGAATCGCGCAACGACCTCGGCGCTGATCTTGGCGATTGAGTACGTGGGCATGAAGCCGAAGGGACGATGGTTGTCGCCGAGTGGGTCGGTCTCCACGAACGCGCGATGGCCATCGGGCTGATACACCGCGGTCGACGAGCAGTGCAGAAAGGCGCGGGCGGCAGCACAGCGTTGCATCAGCAGGCCCAGCCCCTCGCCATTGGCGCGCAGATCGCGATCGAAGTCGTTCGTCTTCGCGACGGCGAAGTCGAGTACGTAGTCGACATCGGCGGGGACGTTGTCGAAGTCGCCCGATTCCAGGTCGCCGACGACACAGCGCACGCCGACTCGTTCGAGGCGCTCGCGCGCGGCGGGGTCGGAGAACCGAGCCACGGCCCAGACTTCGGCAACCTCCACGAGGCGCTCGGCGACGGGTGCACCGACCTGGCCGGTCGCGCCAGTCACGAGCACCCGGGTTCCTTGCAGTTCGACTGGTTGGGTCATGGTCTCCCCGTTGATCTACAGCGGTCCGATCACGATTTGGGTCGTGGTCCGCGACTGCACGGTCCACGAACGATTCACATCTTGAGCAATCCTTTGTCGATCACGACGGTTTGCGCCGTGATCGATCGGGCGTCGTCGGAGAGAAGGTACGACACCGCGGCCGCGATCTCATCGGGTTCGATCGCGTCGGCAATGCGCATGACCGTCGCACCCATGTGGTCCCAGTCGAGATCACGGGAGAACCCCATTTTCGCCGCGAAGTCGGTGGCGACACCGCCCGGAGCGACACAGTTCACTCGTACGCCGCGCCGCTGGTATTCGATTGCGAGCGCCTCGGTGAGTGAGATGACGCCGCCCTTCGACGCGCAATACGCAGCGTTGTAGGGCTGTCCCCGAAGGCCCGCGACCGACGCGATGTTCACGATGGCACCCTGGGAGTCGAGCAACGCGGTGATCGCGCTGCGACACATCGAGAAACATCCGTCGAGGTTGACCGACAGAATGCGACGCCATTCGTCGAAATCGTGATCTTCGGTGCGGCGCATGACACCGATCCCCGCGCAGTTGACGAGTCCGTCAACGCGTCCGTGTTGCGCGAGCGTGTCGGCCACGGCCGCGTCGCACTGCGCCGGATCCGCCACGTCGCACTGCGAACCGCTCGCCCATGTCGGTGGCAGACTCTCGGCGACCGC
>SXIR01000112.1 GCA_005772765.1 Actinomycetota bacterium | reverse complement strand
TGGGATGGGTGGGGTACTCGGCACTCGGGTCGCGCAGTTGCTCGAAGCGCGCGATGACATCGCCGAGATCCACGGCATCGACTTCGTCCCGCCGCGTCGTCGTCTGCGTCGCGCCGAGTTTCACCGTATCGACCCGCGCCAACGCGAGCGTTTGCGCGACTTCGTGCTCGAGTACCGGCCGACTCACGTCGTGCACTTCGGCGTCTACGAGCCGGCTTCGCGTATGTCGCCGAGCGCGGCTGCAGAGCGCAGCGAACAGTGCGCGGCGACCGCGTTGGCCGCAGCGGGGCGCGCGGGCGCGTTGCAAGGCGTTGTCGTCCGCAGCGGTCTCGAGGTCTACGGGCGCAGTCGCGCAGTTTCGGTGCCCGACGAGTCGGTGCCGCCGGCCCCCGGCAGCGGGTACGGATCCACCCTGTTGCGCGTGGAGGCCATCGGAGCAGGCGTCGGGCGTCGCCACGACGTGCCGGTTGCGAACCTGCGGTTTGCCCCGATTGTCGGCTCGCACGTGCCGAGTCCGCTCGGTCGACTGCTGCGCTTGCCTGCGGTGCCGGTGTCAGCGACGAACGACCCGCCCTTCTCGTTGCTGCATCCCGAGGATGCGTGTCGCGCCACCGTTGCGGCACTGGTCCGAGGGGTCGACGGACCCGTGAACGTGGTCGGCCCGGGTGCTGTCACCCCATGGCAGGCCGTTCGCCTCGGCGGCCGAGTCCCGATTCCGGTGTTGCCCTTTGCGTGGGGTGCTGCGACCTCGATCGTCGAGGTGATGGGCGCCGCGATTGCCGACCATGTCGTCGAGCTGCTCCGTCAAGGCCGTACCGCGTCGGCGTCGCACTCGACCGAGACGCTCGACCTCGGACGGATCAAGAGCACCCGCGAGGTCATCGAGGAACTGTTCGAATGGGCCGAGATCGTCCCGATCGATCGATCGCGCGAGGCCGCCGCGTGAGCCCGATTCAGCGTGCCGACTTCGGCCTGGATGCCGATCGCGCGAGCACTGCGGTGACGCCGATGGAGTTCGTGCGTCGGCGTTTCGGCGGTCGCTATCTCATCGACCCCTTCGGGTTCGATCCGCAACTCGCCGACGTGAGCTCGGCCATCGTCGAAATGGGCGTCCGTATCGAACTCGAAGGCAGTGAGCACCTCCCGCTCCACGGCGCGGCCAGCCTGGTCGTGAACCGCGGCGTCGGCTTGGTCGAACCGACTGCGGTTGGACTCGCTGTGCGTCGGGCGGTCGGTCGACGGGTCCGCATCGTTGGTCTCCCCGGCCTGCCGTTCGCGCACGGCCTCGGCCGGCGGTTGGGTGCGATTGCCGCGACCTCCGACGATGTCGCGGCAGCGCTGCGCGCCCGCCACCTCGTCCTTGTCCCGTTGGCCCACACCTGGCTGCGCGCAGACGCCGGTGTGGCACCGCTCGCGATCGTGCAGGCATTGGTGGCGCATCCGGTGGTCCCCGTCGCCGTGCAGCCCTGCGGGCCGTTCGGCGCGCCCACGAAGTGGCGGGTTCGGTTCGGATCGCCGATCGTGGCCGACCCGACCTACGACCACGACGACCCGCTCGCCGCGGCTGATCTCGGTGAGCAGATGCGGGAGGGCGTTGCCTCGCTGCTCGGCGCCGATCTGGCGACGGTGGCGTGATGCCGCACATCATCCGACCCGATGGCACGCGCATCTTCTACGACACCGCAGGCCAGGCCAATGGTTCACCTGTCCTGATGATTCAAGGGCTGGGCGCCGATTCGCGCGGTTGGGCGATGCAACGCGCCCGCTTCGGACGAACGCATCGGGTCATCACCGTCGACAACCGTGGCGTCGGTCGTTCCGATGTTCCCGATGGTCCCTACGACCTCATCGCGATGGCGGACGACGCCGTTGCCGTGCTCGACGATCTCGGGATCGAGTCTGCCCACCTCATGGGTGCGTCGATGGGCGGAATCATCGCCCAGATCATCGGTGTCCTCTACCCAGAACGGACCCAGTCGCTCGTGCTGGCGTGCACCGCCTGTCGTCACCATCAGTGGCGCCGTGAGCTCCTGGAAGAGTGGCGGTGCGAGGTTGGCAACGCCGGCATGTCGGCGCTCGCCCGTGACGAAGGACTGCAGTGGCTCGTTGGGCCCCGGCTCGTTCGTCGGTTCGGCGTGTTCATCAACTTGTTGGCGCGGGTCGTGTTGGCCACCGACCCGAAGGCGTTCGTCGCGCAGGTCGATGCGATCCTCGACATGGCCGACGACCTTCGCGACGAACTCCACACGATCGTTGTCCCGACGTTGGTGATCACCGGGTCGCAAGATTCGCTGACGCCGGTCGGCGATGCCGAAGAACTGGTCGAGTTCATCTCCACGGCACGACTCGTCGTGCTCTCGGGCGCGGCCCACGGGCTGATGGCCGAAGCGCCGAACGCGTTCAACGAAGCCGTGATGCGATTCCTCGCCGAAGTCGACGAACAGGCGCTCGTCGCTGCTTCCTGAGCATCGCGATCGCTCGCGAACCCGCCGTTGGAATCAGCGGGGACCGTCGATGAGCCCCTCGCGTACGGCAGTGGCGGCAGCTTCGACACGCGAGTGAACTCCGAGCTTTTCGAGTACGGATTGCACGTGGTGCCGGGCCGTGTGGACGCTGACGAAGAGCGCTTCGGCGATGGCACGATTCGAACAACCCTGCCCGAGCAACTCGAGGACTTCGTGTTCTCGTCGTGACAAGCCACGAGCGAGTGCACGTCGCCGGGCGTTTGGCGTGAGGTGATGGGCGTCGTAGCCCAGACGACCGCCACGGGCGACCATCGCAATCGCAGACGCGAGTTCGACGAGGGACCGGTGCAGCGGAAACGTACCCGCCCCGCCAGCGGCGATCAGATCGATGTGCAGTTCTTCGCTGGCTTCGGCCGCCAACACGATGCTGGACGTGTGGGGACATCGGCTGAGCCCTTGCACGATACGGACGGGGTCGGTGCCGGGAAAGAAGCCGGGCTGCATCACCACGATCGCGCCGCCGCGCACCGCAGTACTCAGGGCGTCGATCGATTCGGCGACGACGACGTCGAGCGCCGCAAACTCACCGAGGGTTGCGGCAAGTCCGGTCGCGAACATCGCGGATTCGGGGGCGAGGACAACCCGGATCGGATTCGGCGGCGCCGGGACAGCGGATTCGAGAGTGGTGGTCACGATCATCGAGACCGCCCCCGGGCGTTCGCATGACGCAGAACGCGTGGATTCTTCGGAACGGTGCCCTGACCTGGGGATCGAATCGGGAGAAATCCGCAGAACTCGCGTCATGGTCGGCGGTTCGAGGCGTCTTGTCGTCATGGAACGGTGGAGCCGAGACCCCGCGGCGTTGGCGCGGGTGGGCGCAAACGCGGCGCGGCGAGGTCTTGCCGTGCTCGAAGCGTTGGCCGAGCTCGATCGTTCGATCGCGACGCGGGCCGCTCCGCAGCGTCTCGATCGGCTCGCGGTCGCCCACGAAGTGGTCAACGGGTGGATCGACGTCCGTCGGGCAATCGCGGACCCGGCGAGCGGACCCGGAGGGCTGGCATCGAGCGCATACTTGCGGGCTCGCGTCCACGACGCGTACCGCAGTGCGGGTGGTGCATTGGTTCACGGTGCCGTGGTCATTGCCCGTTCTCGAACGTCGGAACCCACCCCCTGGCCGCCCGCCGCGAGCTCGCTCGACGACGCCCGACCGTTGGCCGGAATCACCGTTGCCGAACACGGGCCCAACACCCGCGTAGCGTTCAGTGATCGCAGACAGGTCGTCGAGATCGCGCGACTGCTGCGCGTGTGGTCACCGCACGATCGTGTCTGGATCGAAGCGTTGCCGGCCCGACGCCAACACGTCGATCGATGGTTGCAAGAGATTCGCGGCGCGGGCCCCGCGGCGTTCTCGGCGAACGTTCGACCCCATCGGGCGGGTGACGGCTCGGCCGACGTTGGCCGACGTATTCGACGAGCGCGCGCGCTCGCCAACCTCCAGCGTCCGGTCGACGCCGGCAGCCGATGGGCGCATCACGACCGTCAAGCGGGCGCGGCGCTCGTCGAACGACTGCACGAAGGTCGCGAGTTCGGCGCGGCGCTGCACGAGTACGGCGACCGACGACGACGATCGGGCGCCACCTGGTTCGAGGTACTTGGCGAGTTGGGCGTGTTGATCGACTCGATGGGCCCGGATGCGCTTCCCCTCGATCGCGTCGAAACCGCAATTCGGGTCGGAGCGGCATGGACCGTCGGCGATCTGGACGACGAGACGGTCGCGACGGTGATTGACGCTGTCACCGGACTGCCCGGCCGCCACTACTTGCAGCGCCGGGTTCGTGAGGTCATCGATGCCGGGCATGGCGGACGTCTGGTAACGATCGAGTTACCCGTCCAAGACGGCGTCGAGGGGCTCGGAGCCCGGCTCCGGGTGGCGCAATCGCTGCGCTGGTGGTTCCGCGACGCCGACACCCTTGCGACGCCGACCCCCACCAAATTCGCTGTGCTGCTCGCCCGAGGCGATGCCTCGGTGCTCGATCGCCAATGGGACACGATCATGCGAGGTGTCACGGTCCGAGTGGTTGGGCTGGCTGACGGCGACGCCGCAATGGGAGCATGACCATTCCATGCCTCTCGAGTCCACCGACGATCACGACGAGCCCGACGTCGTCAGCGACGTCGAACTCATCACGGCGGCGCGCCTCGGCGATCGGGACGCGTTCGGTGAGCTGTACCGTCGCCACGTCGACGCCGCGCGACGGCTCGCAAGTCGGTTGGCGCGTCGGCGGGCTGACGTCGATGACCTCGTGTCCGATGCGTTTGCGCGGGTGTCGGGCGCGCTGGCGCGTGGGCGCGGTCCAGACATTGCGTTTCGGCCCTACCTCTACACGACGTTGCGGAGGGTTGCGTACGACCGCACCGCCGCAGGTCGACGTGAACACGTCGTCGACGACACGGCGTTCGAAGCGTTCGACGACGCAACCGAACCGTTGGTCGACCCGGCCGTGGCCGATCTCGAGCGCAGCCTGACTGCGCGTGCCTATCGGTCGTTGCCCGAACGTTGGCAGGCTGTCCTCTGGTATACCGAAGTCGAAGAGATGGGCCCGGCCGATGTCGGCGCGCTCCTCGGTCTCAGCGCAAACGCCACCGCCGCGTTGGCGTACCGGGCGCGCGAAGGTTTACGACAGGCGTATCTCCAAGCGCACGTTGCGACCGAACCGCTGCGCTCGTGTCGACCGACCATCGACCGTCTCGGCGGATACGTGCGCGGCGGGCTGTCGGAACGTGAGCGCAACACCGTCGAGTCGCACCTCGACGACTGTGAGCGATGTCGAGCGCTATATCTCGAGCTCGCCGATGTCAATCACGGGATGCGCGCGTTCGTCGCACCGCTGTTTCTCGGTGCGGGTGCCACCCAGATGTTGGTCAAAGGCGGCGTCGTCGCGTGGCTGTGGCGTCTGCGACCGCGGACGCCGGCCGCAACCGCGGCTGCAGCAACCGTCGCGGCTGTGGCCGTCGTCGCAGGCGCACTGGCGGTCACCGCGCTCGTCGGCGACGACGGACCGACGCAACCGGCGACGGGAGCCGATCGCTCGGCGCCGACGGCGTCAGGCCCGGCGAACTCCGTACCGGGCATCACAACCGATACCCCGACGACCGACGCCCCGGTGACGGCAACCACGGGTCCGCCCGGGTCGTCGTCGACCGGGCCAAGTTCGTCGACGCCAACGACGATCGGCGGCAGTGGTCCGACCGGCAGCACGCCGGGGACCACGAACCCTGCGGTGACGAACGCGGCGACGACTGCCGCGCCGACATCGACCGTCGCGCCTGTCCCGGCCGATCTGCGGGTCACGATCAGCGACGTCGGCGCGCTCGTCGCAGGACGCGACGGCATCGTGTCGGTTGTGGTTGCCAATGCCGGAGGCACGACTGCAACCGCGGTCGCCATCGAAATCGAATCCTCGGTGGGTATCGAGTTCGAGGCAACGACACCGGCGAAGCTCTCGACGGCGCGCAACATCGAGTGTCGTCGGGGCTCCACACTGCGCTGTTCGTTGGGTGCCATCGGACCGGGGACCGATGTCGTGGCGTTCCTCCGGGCATCGCCGACGACGCCTGGTCCCGTGGAGATCTCGGTGCGGGTGTCGGCCGCGGCGGACGATGGCAACCCTGCGGACAACGCAATGACCCTGACAACCCAAGTCCACGAGACCGGCCTTGCAGCACGGTGGAGCGGTGTCGGTCGACTTGCAGTTCGCACCGCCGCCAACTCGGTGCTCAGCTGTGACACCGACCTCGAGGGTTGCGCGGCGGCTCGTGATCGGGTCGGGAATGCCTTGCGCAACAACGATTGGCGAATGGTCGCGGTCGATATCGACAACGATCCGGCGACCATCAACTCCAGTGCCGCGGACCTGGTACTCGCAGGTCGGGTTGCGTTTGCCGGACTGTATTGGGGCGGTGACGCAGGTGACGCTGCGGCCGGACTCCCGCTCGATCGGGTGCTGCTGACCGCCGGGGGGACGCGCACGGCCGTGGTCGCGTCACGGACCGATCGGATGGGAAGTCGGTATCAGTCGTTCGCCGATGTCACGACGCAATTGCGGTTCGCGGGTTCGGGTCAGGTCACCGTCGCCAATGTCGCGGCGCGCGAGGGACTCGACCAGTTTGGTGGTTGGTCGCTGATCGTCGTGCTCGATGACTCGTCATTTCCGCAACGAACGGTGTCGGTGTTCGACGGCCTGTTGAACGTTGCGGCGGGGACGACGGCTCGGGCCACGATCGGTGGTTTCGTTGCCCGACCGGGCGCCGCGGTGACGATCGGTCTGGTCGCGTACGACGGCGACGCGGGTGCCACCGGTGACGCGGTGCGCCTCGATGGCTTCGAACTGCACGATGGGCAGAATCCCGCCGACGACGTGATGAACAGCACCGTCTCGGACCGGGGTGCGTTGTCCGGCGGCCGTGACCCTGCAGCGCTGAACACCTTCGGTCTCGACGTCGATCTCATCGATGTCTCCGGACGTCTGGCGGAGGGAGCGACCAGCGCAGTCTTGGACTTCGTGACGGGGGCCGAGACCTACCTGGTCGGCGCCGCGGTCGCCCAAGTCGACCGCGTCTGACCGGGCCTGACGGGATCTGCTGGGCCTGACCGGCCCGGACGGACCTCCCGAAAAAATCTTTCATCCGTCGGCGTCATCGGTGCCGAACCAGGCGGTCTTTCCCCTCAGAGGACCTCGGGCTCGGACATCGCCCACCCACCCCGGCGCGATCGTCCGACCCGAGATCCTCACGGGGAGGCGTCCAACGGGCGGACGCCTCCCCGTTGCGCGTTCGGTCAGCGCTTTGCGGCGAACGAGTTGCGCAGGTCGACTCGTGCGAATGCCTCCGGTGGCATGCCGTTGACGGCGTAGTGATAGAGGGCCGTCTGGTAGATGACGGACAACGCGCTCGTCACCGCGACGACGGCACCGACCCACAGCACGAACGCGCCGATCCCCACAGCTGCGAGGACACCGACACCAGAGGCCGCGAGCAACAACAGCGGGAGACCGGCGAGGATCGCCACCAGACTGACCAGGCCGATGCCCGCGTTGGCGATGACCTGCTCGCCCCACGTCCGCTTGAACATCTCCGACGATCGCTTGATCGCCGTGCCGACACCGATGCCCTCGATGACGAGAATCGGCAACACGAGGAACGTGACGAGCGACCATGCAATGCCCGCGATTCCCGCGACGATGCGGCCGAGAATGCCCGCCCGTTCCTGGATTGCTCGCAGGATCACCGACACGGTCGCCGACACGATCGCCCACGGCAAGATTGCGCCCGCGCGTCCGGCCGCACCGCGCAGCGCCGATCCGACCGTCGGGTCACCACCGCGCATGCGTTCGTCGGCCGCGTGGATGAGCGCCGCATTGAAGAAGATCGTCACATACGCGAGCGCCACATACGCGAGTGCGATCAGCACCCACGACAGCGGACTCATCGATGTCGATCCGTCAATGTCGTCCGTCGTGCTCATCGCCCAGATCGGCACGAAGAACAGCGCGCCCGTCACGAGCGTTGCCGCAAACGAGATGACCGGGAGCCAGAGCAGCTCGAGGTCGGCTCGCAGCACCGACCATGAGCTCTTCGCAAGCTCCCACGAACGACCGAATCGACCCACTTGGCATCCTCCTGTTGGACCACGACGCTACGTCGTTGGCACCGAACCGGCGAGCGTCTCGATGGATTCCCCAAACGGCGGACGCGTGTGAGCGCTCGCTCGACCGGCCGTGCCGGTCATTCGGTCAGAACGAGCGGGTGACGAGGCCGTCGACCATCGCACCGAGGCGAGCGACAACTGTCGTGTCGAGTTGCTCGGCACCATCGAGCGCGTCGCGAGCCTTCGTGGCGTGGGCCTGGGCGACCGCGGTCGCGGCCGCGATGGCGTCGGCCGCGAGCACCTTGGTGCGCGCGATCTCGACGTCGGGCCAGTCGAGTCGTCGCCCGAGCATCGTGCGGAGCGACTCGTCGGAACGGGCGGCGTAGATCACCGGCAGGGTGTAGACGCCTTCGTGCAGATCGTTGCCGCTCGGTTTGCCGAGCTGTTCCTCGGACTGGGTGAGGTCGAGCACGTCGTCGACGATCTGGAAGCACATGCCGAGGTGATGGCCGAACTGGGTGAGCGCGTCGAGGGTCGCCGGATGCACATTGCTCACCATGCCGCCGACGCGCGCTGCGGTGGCGAGCAGCGAAGCGGTCTTGCCCTCGATCGACGACAAGTACGTCTCTTCATCGCGCTCGGCGTTGAACAGATATTGGAGTTCGAGGACTTGGCCGCGACAGAGTTCGCCAATGGTGTCGGCGAGCAACGCTGCGACATCGGCACCGAGCGACGCGGCCAGCGAGGACGCACGGGCCAACAAGAAGTCGCCGGCGAGGATCGCGGTGATGTTCGACCAACGTGCGTTGACGCTCGGCACGCCACGGCGTGTTTCGGCTTCGTCGATGACGTCGTCGTGGTAGAGCGAGCCGACATGTACCAGTTCGACCGATGCCGCACCGGTGAGCACATCGGCCGAAACCGCCGAGGCGCCTTGGGCGGCGTACGCGGCGCACATGGCCAGCGTCGGGCGGAGTCGTTTGCCGCCTGCGGCCAGGAGGTGCCCGGCAACGTCGCCCAGCAGCTTGTCGTCGTGGACCACCGCTTCGCTCAGGCGCTGCTCGCAGCGCGCGAGGTCGCCGGGCAACGGCTCCAGAGACAGATCGTCGATGATGCTCACAGCGTCCTTCGCTCCCGTCAACGGGTGCCGCGGGCCGGTGCCGCAGGGTGTGCAGGTCCGGTCGGACACTACGGGCCGCACCTGCTCAAATTCCGGTTGGAAATCACGCCGCGGGAATGAATCGGGCCCGCCTGGCCTTGGACGCGCACCTGATCGGCATCCGATCGGACGGGATTCGTGCATCTCCGCGCGAAATTCGCCCGAAAGGCGGTCGATAAGATGACCGAAAGCCGGGTTCAGCCGCCCGGCGAGTCTCTTGGAGAGGCGGTACACCCGTGTTCGAGCGCTTTACAGACCGAGCCCGCAGGGTCGTGGTCCTCGCGCAAGAGGAGGCTCGCCTCCTCAACCACAACTACATCGGTACCGAACACATCTTGCTCGGCCTCATCCACGAGGGCGAAGGAGTTGCGGCCAAGGCGCTCGAAAGCCTCGGCATCAGCCTCGAGGCGGTTCGAGCGCAGGTCGAAGAGATCATTGGACACGGCGGCAGCACTCCGTCGGGTCACATTCCCTTCACCCCCCGCGCGAAGAAGGTGCTCGAGCTGTCGCTGCGCGAGGCCTTGCAACTCGGCCACAACTACATCGGCACCGAACACATCCTCCTCGGACTGATCCGCGAAGGCGAAGGCGTCGCCGCGCAGGTACTCGTGAAGCTCGGCGCCGACCTGTCACGCGTTCGCCAACAGGTGATCCAGCTGCTCTCGGGCTACTCGGGCGGCAAGGAGCCGGCCGGTGCCGGTGCCCCAACGGGCGCGAGCGGCCAACAAGGCGAGCAGTCGCCGGGCGGCGGCAGCCTCGTGCTCGACCAGTTCGGCCGCAACCTCACCCAGCTTGCGCGCGACAAGAAGCTCGACCCGGTGATC
>SXIR01000111.1 GCA_005772765.1 Actinomycetota bacterium | reverse complement strand
GGGTGTTACCCAGCATCGTGCCCTGTGGAGTCCGGACGTTCCTCGGCGCGATCGTCGTGTTGCCACGACCCCGCGACGCGGCCGCCTGGCCGACTCACCACCGCGGCGCATCTTACGGAGCGCGTGGCGAACGTGCGTCGAAATGGTCGCCGTGCACCGAAGTGGCCCAGGTTCGGTCGGAGATGGCGTCAGGGGCGCGGGGCGTGGCGTGTGGCGAACATCGCGCCGAACATGCCCAGCACCGATCCGAGCAGCAGGTTGGTCGTGACTGCCCGCCAGTCGAGTGCGCCGTCACCGTTGCGCACGGTCACGATGATTGCCCGCAGGATGATCCAGCCCGCAAAGGTGCCAACGCCAGCGAGGATGCCGTGGGTGAGCGGCATCTCTGGGCGCGGTCGTCCGGCGCCGTAGCCGGCGAGCGCATACGAGAACATCAACGCGCCCCAGAGCACGAAGACCCAGAGGGTGCCGGTGATGTCGTCGATCTCGCTGTCGAAGATTGCATAGGCGATCGCGACGAGCAGCACGCCGAACATCCCGGCGCCGATCCCCGAGCGCAGTGCCGCGAGCTCGAGCACGATTTTGGCGTCGGGGGTCGATCCTCCGGCGTCTTCGGGCGTCGATTCGGTCATCAGCGCCGATGCTAGAAGCGGGCGTCCGGTTCTGTGACGTCGTGCCGGTTAGTCTCGGCCACCGCCCGCCATGAACGATGTCCTGACTCCCGTCCTCGCCCAGCTCAGCCGCCGGGTCGATCCGGCTGCGGCCGACATCGAAGCCGCGCTGGCCGAGATCCTCGAAGGGCGCGTCGGCGACGTCCAAGCCGCCGGATTCGCCGTGGCGCTGCGGACCAAAGGCGAAACGGTCGACGAGCTCGTCGCCTTGGTGCGAACGATGTTGCGCTACGCCACCCTCATCGACGACGTGCCCAGCAATGCGATCGACACCTGTGGCACCGGCGGTGATCGGTCGGGAAGCATCAACGTGTCGACCCTTGCGACCATCGTCGCGGTCGGCGCGGGCGCCACGGTGGTCAAACACGGCAATCGCGCGGCATCGAGTCGGTGCGGCAGCGCCGATGTGCTCGAGGCGCTCGGTGTGCCGATCGAACTCGGTCCTGATTCGATTCGCCGTTGCGTCGACCACGCGAGGGTCGCGTTCTGTTTCGCACCGAAGTTCCACCCGGCGCTGCGATTCCTCGGTCCCGCCCGCCGCGAACTCGCGATCCCGACCACGTTCAACTATCTCGGGCCGCTGCTCAACCCTGCCCGGGTCACGCGCCAAGTCGTTGGGGTCAGCGATCCGGCGATGGCCGAGCGAATGCTTGCAGTGTTGGCGGCCAACGGCGCGACGCACGCGATGGTCGTGCACGGTGACGACGGGCTCGACGAGTTGACGCTCACGACGACGTCGACCATCCAACGGTTGCGTGACGGCGAGATCGTTGCCGAAACCGTCGACCCGACTGCGCTCGGTCTGACTCGTTGCGTGCCCGGCGATCTCGCGGGCGGCGACGCCGACACGAACGCAGCCGTGATTCGGGGCGTGCTCGACGGCGCAGGCGGTCCCGCTCGAGACGTCGCTGTCCTGAACGCCGCCGCGGCACTGGTCGTGGCGGGGTTGGCCGACGATCTTGCGCAGGGTGTGACGCGCGCCGCCGCGGCGATCGACGATGGTCGCGCTGCGAGCGCGCTGGCACGCTGGATCGAAATCGCCAACGAGGTGGCCGACTAATGGCTCGGGCTCTGCAATGCCCCGACTGCGGACACCGCGAACCGATCGACAACGTCAGCGACGTGGAGCAGTTCCGTTGCCACGGGTGTGGCCGCGCGCTCAAAGTCCCGCCGGAGTTCCTCCCGGCGGGTGTCGGCGCGCAACCAGCAGCTGACCATGGGCAACAGCAGGTCGGCGCGCCACCCGAACCCGCAATCGGCGGGATCGACCGCACGGAGTTGCTCGATCGCGTCGGCGCGTCCGGCGGCTCCGGCGAGGCGGCAAGCGCCGATGCGGTGACGCCCGCCGTGGCTTCGCCGGCACCGAACCGGGTGTTGGCGCGCGCCGGCGACGAAATCTTGGCGCCGGCGACCCACGAACGAGTGCCGAGTCGCGCCGAACGTGCTGAGCGGGCCGCTGCGATCTACGACCGCCCATTGCCGCTTGCGGCGCGCCTCGCCGTGTGGATCGTGTGGTTACCGCTCGGACTCGCCGCCACCTACGGCTTTGCGATCAAAGCCGAGTGGATCAACCAGGACCAGTTGTTCGACGCAGTCGGCGAGGTCACGTGGGGTCGCTTTCTTCCGATCGCGCGCATCTTGCCGCTGGCGGCGATCGTCATCGCGCTCCTCGTGCACGTCACGATTCTGGGCCTCGAGACCGTCGCCGGCCGCCGCCGGCTTCGGCGCGCGCCGATCGATGGCTCGGCCGCGCCCACGTCGTCGAGTTGACGTTCGTCGGTTCGTAACTCGGCGTCGCGACCGCGTCGCTCCAGAACTCGCCGACAACTCGGTGCAGTCGAAATCGCGAGGCTGTCAGGCGGCGCGCCACGATGACGAGTTCGTCGATGGCCTCGCGCGCCGGCGGACTCGTGAGGTCGGGTGGATCGATCGGAAGGTCGGCTCCGGGACCGTCGGTGAACACCACACGACCCCACGCCAACATCAACGAGCCGGCGTCGTCGACGATCTCGATGCGCTCGGCGCGGCGAATCGCGTCGACGGATCGGCGCCGTTCGAGCGCACGCGATAGCGCGCGTAACCGATCGCGCGTCGCCGCGGCTTCTTCGAAACGCTGTTCGTCGGCGAGCCGGGCCATGCGTCGAGCGAGCGGTGTCAACAACAACTCGGGGTTGTGGCTGAGCCCGACGCGCACGCTTGCAACCAGTTCGTCGTACTCGTCATCGTCGATCTGACCTTGGCACGGGCAACTCGCCACGCCGAGCTGCGCGGGCGTGCACACGGATGCGGAACCCAACGTCGTGCGGCGCCCGATCTTGGCGGCACAACGCCGCAGCGGCACTGCGGTCTCGATCGCTTCCCGCACCAGATGTGCCGCGCCGGCAGACGAGAACGGACCGAGGTAGAGGGCTCCGTCGGGCTTGGCGATCTTGGTGACCATCAGCCGCGGAAACCGCTCCGCGGTGAGCTTGAGGTACGAGTACCCCTTCCACGTCTTGAGCTGGCGGTTGTAGCGAGGCGCGTACTGCTGGATCAGGCGCACCTCGCGCACTTCCGCCTCGAACACGTCGCGGCACACCACGTGGTCGATCGCGACGGCTTCGCGCAACATTTGCGGCACCTTCTTTCGGTCGTCGCCCGCGAAGTAGCTGCGGACACGCGCCCGGAGGTTCGTCGCCTTGCCGACGTAGAGCGGTCGCCCAGCACGGTCTCGGAACACGTAGACGCCAGGAGCCCGGGGGAGTCCCGCGGTCAACGCGAGTTTGGCCGCGCTCGGATGCGCGCGCATCGACGGCAACGCAAGGAGGTCGTCGAGCCCGAGCACTCCGAAGCTCGCGGCGCGTTCGAGCAGGCAGTGGAGCACTTCGGCGGTGGCCTGCGCATCGGCCATTGCCCGGTGCGACGGTTCGGTCGGGACGCGGAGATAACGCGCGAGGGTCCCGAGTTTCAGGTTGGGGACTTCGTCGCGCACGAGTCGACGGGCGATCCCCACCGTGTCGACCCGCCGTTGCGACAGGCGGGGATAACCGAGGCGCACAGACGCGGCGTCGAGAAACCCGATGTCGAATCGCACGTTGTGACCGACGATCACCGCGCCGCCGAGGAATTCCAAGAACTGTGGAAGTACCTCGTCGATGCGCGGCGCGGGCAGCACCATCGATTCGGTGATGCCGGTCAGCACCGTGATCATCGGCGGAATCGCGACCCCAGGGTTGACGAGCGTTTCGAAACGACCCAGGCACTCGCCGCCGCGCATCTTGACCGCGCCGATCTCGGTGATCGCGCAATCGTTCGGCGATCCGCCGGTCGTTTCGAGGTCGACGACGACGAAGGTCACATCGTGGAGCGGCGTACCGAGTTCGTCGAAACTGGATTGACGCAGGGGCGCCGGCTGGGCCGCGTGGGTCGTGCGAAAGCCCGGCAGGGCGGTCGTTGCCGGTGTCTCGTCGACGGGGAGGAGCGGGAACAACGTCGTCACACCCGCAACAATAACGAACATCTATTCGCACGAATAGATGTTCGGGTGAAGTTTTTCTGATCTGGTGGGGCCGAGTGCTGCCGACCGAGCGTGGGGCCGTCGGGTTCGTGGCGCGAACGACCATCTAGATTCGACCCGTGAGTGCGACGCGTTACCGGTGTGCTGCTTGTGGGAATCTGACTCGGTTCGATGTGGTCGCAACCCGTCGAACTCGGGCATTCCATCACTACACGGTGGGCGGTGAACTCGCGATCGACGACGAGGAGGTCCTCGACGAAACGATTGAGGCCGTCACGTGCCGCTGGTGTGGAGCATCAGGCGATCGCATCGAGCGGGTCGCGCTCGACGGCGTCGCGTGAGCGCCCGACCCGGGGGCGTCGCGATTAGGCGCCGAGTGCCTGGATCACCAGCCGCCGGACGCGCGGCCGGTCGTCGAAATCGATGCAGATGATTCGCTGCCAGGTGCCGAGCATCAACTCGCCGTTGGTGAACGGAATCGTCACCGACGGGCCGAGGATGCCGGCGCGTGCGTGCGCGTGGCCATTCGTATCGTTGTTGAGTTCGTTGTGCTCGTACCCGTCGGCCTCGGGCGCGATTCGCTCGAAGATGCGATTCAAGTCTGCGTCGCAACCGGGTTCGTGCTCGATGATCGACACCGCACACGTCGTGTGCGCGACGAACACCGTGCACAGGCCGTCGCTCATGCCCGCGTTGGCGAGCACCTTCATCGCTTGCGCCGTGACGTCGACGATGTCGCCGTCGCCCTGGGTCTCGAGCGTGAACTCGTCGTATTTGACCTGCACCGCGATGCCTCCTGGGCGCCGGTCGTCGCGGTGTGCTGGTTCACACGGGGTTCAATCGACGCCGGGGCCCCGACATTGTACGAAGGTCCAGGTCGGAGGTTCGCAACGGTGACCGACGTTCCCGCCTCCGACACTGGCGACGAGCCGGATCCGAGCCACCTCACGCCCGCCGATCGACGTCGGTTCGCGCTCGCGAGCGTTCCTGAACTGCTCTTGGGGGTCATTGTCGACGGAACCCTCGATCGGCTTGCCGCCGCGCAACCCGAAGATGTCCCGGTGGCGTTGCGACAACTCGTCAGCTTCGACCGTCGTGCTCGTTCGAGCTCGACGGCCCGCCGCCAAGTCGCTCGCACCCTCGACCTCGACGCGGCGCTCGCGGACGCGAGCGCCGTTGCCCTCCTTGCCCGGGCCGAGGTCGCGGCGGCCGCACGGTCGCACGACCCGGCGGACCCGGCGGCCGGCGCCATCGCCGCCGCCGCCCGCGACGATCTCGAACTGCACGTCGCGGCGCTCTGGGCGGCGAACCCTGCGAACGCGGCGGTTGCGCTCGGTGTTGCCGTGGCGTTCGCCCACCTCGATTCCGTGTTGGCTGGCCTCGACGCCGAGCGCGAATCCGCGGCGCGCGGCGAGGAGGCGGCCCGCGAGGCATTGCGACGCGCGGAGACCGCTTTGACGGCAGAACGCGAACGGGCGAGCCGGATCGCCGACGAACTCCGCGACGAGCGGGCCTCGCGCCGCGGTCGGGACGAATCGACCAACGCTCGGGTCGACGAACAACGTCGACGTGCCGACGCGGCCGAATCGGCAGCAACCAGCGAGCGGGCCCGAGCCGACGGCGCGGTCGCGCGCGCCGGCGAAACCGCAGCGCGCGCCGAACGATTGAGCGCGGAACTGCACCAGGCGCGAGCCCAGATGCGTTCGCTCGAACACCGTTTCTCGGCTGCGGTCCCGGCTGCGGATGTCGCGGGTATCGCGCAACGTGTCGAGGCGCTTGCGCTCGATCTCCGTCGCCTCGGCCGCGCCGCCTCGCCCGAAACCACGCCCCGTCCCGACGCCCCGCGTCGCGACGAGCCCCGGCCCCGTCGTCGCCCGAAGGTCGCGGTTCCGGCGGGCCGCACGACCGATGATCCCGAGGCCCTCGACGCGATGCTGCGCGCCGCTGGGGTCACGCTCGTGGTCGACGGCTACAACGCGGCGTTCGTCGCGTGGCCGGACGCGAGCGCCATCCACAAACGTGAACGGCTGGAGGCCGGCCTGGTCGACGTGGTCGGCCGGTGTCGCTGCGACGTCGTGTGTGTGTTCGACGGCGAGGGTGACTCGGTGCGACGGACCGTTCGCAACGGCGTGCAGATCCTGTTCTCGCCTGCAGGTGTCGAAGCCGACGAAGTGGTGATCGACGCGGTCCGGAGCCTTCCGTTCGACACGCCGGTCATCGTTGTGTCGTCCGATGGATGGGTGCGCGAGCACGCAGCCGCGGCTGGTGCAGTCGTGGTACCGAGCGCGACGCTGATCGGGTTGATTCGGTCACCCCGACGCTGAAACGCCGATCTGTCGGGGCGTGATCGACTGGTCACGCTGCGTGGGCGTCGCAGCCGATCGAGATGCTGCGACCATGGGAACCGTGCAGACCATTGATTGCGACACGTGCGTCATGCGGGCAACCGCTGCGTGCACGGATTGCGTGGTCACGTTCATCGTCAACCGCGAACCCGGCGACGCAATCGTCATCGACGTCGAAGAGGCGCGGGCGATGCGGGCGCTCGCCGACGGTGGACTGGTGCCGGTCTTGCGTCACCGTGCGGCCACGCGGTGACGTCGGCGCGCTACTTGTCGCGCCCGCCGCTCATCTTCAACAGGTCGAGCGCGCCAGTCGCGCTTGCCTTGATCCCGCGAGCCACCACCGACACGTCCCAGCCCGCGGCTTGCTTGCGCAGCGCACCCACGTTGCACTGATTTCGGCCGCCGAGGACGCTGAACGGGTCGTAGTTGTACAGACGCATGGCGTTGGCGTGGCTGACCTTGTCGATTTCGTCGTCGGTGCAGTTCGCCGCCGTCACCTGCTTCATGAACTGCTCGGGTGAGGTCGGCCACGAGCTGTCGGAGTGGGGGTAGTCGCACTCCCAACACATCATGTCGATGTTCATGCGGTGACGCATCTCGATGCCGACCGGGTCGTCGATCCAACAGACCACGACTTGCTCGTCGAACACCTCGGACGGACGTCGCGCACCCATGTCTTGGCCGGTCCAGAACCGGTGGCGTTCGTACGTGTAGTCGATGCGTTCGCGGAAGTAGGGAATCCATCCGATGCCACCCTCACTCAACGCGTACGTGAGTTTGGGGAACTTCTGCGGGACCTTCGACCACACGAAGTCGGCTGCGGCCTGCACGATGTTCATCGGCGACAACGTGATGAGCACGTCCATCGGCGCGTCGTCGGCGGTGATCACCATCTTCGATGACGATCCAATGTGCACGTTCACGACCGTTCCAGTGTCCTGGCACGTGGCGAAGAACTTGTCCCAGTGCCCAGAGTGAATGCTCGGGTAGCCGAGGTGCACGGGGTTCTCCGAGAACGTGACCGCAAAGCACCCCTTCTCGGCCATGCGCACCACTTCGGCCGCCATCAGGTCGACGTCCCACATCACCGGCAGCGCCAACGGGATGAACCGACCCGGGTAGGCGCCGCACCAGCTCTCGACGTGCCAGTCGTTGTAGGCCTGGAGCAAGGCGAGGGCGAGGTCGGCATCGGATTGCGACGTCCGGGCGAACAACTGCCCGCAGAACTGCGGAAAACTCGGGAAGCACATCGAGCCGAGGATCCCGTTCGCGTTCATGTCCTTGATGCGGTCGTGGATGTCGTAGCAGCCACTGCGCATGTCGTCGAAACTCGTCGGGTCCATCGCGAACTCTTCGGGTGGCCGACCGGCGACGGCGTTGAGGCCGATGTTGGGGAGCTCAGCGCCCATGAATGCCCACACGTCGATCCCGCTGTCCTTGCGAATCAACTTGGGCGCACGGTCTGCATGCGCGGCGGCGAGCCGGCCCTCGAACAAGTCGGGGGGTTCGACGACGTGATCGTCGACCGAAACGAGTACGAGGTCGTCGAGGTTCATGGCAACCACCCTTCCACGGATCGAACCCCGCCGGACCGATGGGGATCGTCTTCGGTCATGCTGCGCCAGGCACCTGACCACCAACCTGACGCGCGTGTCACCCTATCGCCACCGGCCGTAGCGCTCCACCAGCTCGCGTTGGGAGTGCACGCCGAGTCGGCGGTAGATCGCCGACAAGCGGTTCCGGACCGTTCCCGGTGCAAGGTCGAACTCGCTGCTCATCGCGGCGACCGTCGCGCCACCGAGCGCCGCGATGGCGAGGGCGCGATCGCGCTCAGGAATCGACGCGACGAACCCTGGGTCGGGGACGACGGTTGTGGAGTCCATGGTCCGGCCGAACTCCCACAGCACGAGACGTCGACCTGTGCGGGTGGTGACCTGTCGCAGACAGGATTGTGCCGGCGCCCACCCACCCGGCCGCAGTGAGTCGTGCATGATCTCGATGTAGTCACGCTCGCCGGCGACGACGGCGTCGAATGCTTCGATCAACGTCGGAAGCCGACCCGGATGGATGAGCGGCCACATGACCGCGCCCTCGAGCGCGGTGCCGATGGGGACCCTTCCTGATTCGGCCGCGATGCCGTGCACCTTCCACTCTTCGTCGACGAGCACCCAACCGACGCGCGCGACCGGCGCCGGCGGCGACGTCACGTCAGTGGCATAGACGAACGCCACGGGTCGCTCCTCGGCGTGTCGGCCGACGACCGAGACCGTGAGCACCCGATTGCCGCGTTGCAAGATGAACGACCACGCGCCGCGAGCGCCGGCGGATCGCATGCGCCACTCGTCGCGTTCGCCGTGGGGATCGACCAAGCCGAGGTCGAAGCCGTCGAGTGGGTACGCGCTCCCGCGTGTGAACGCCTCGTTTGCCGCAACGATCCGTTCGAGGCTGATGAGCGCGACACCGACTGTCGAGCTCGCGAACAGCGGCGAGGCGACCGTGCGCGCCAGCCCGGCGACCCACTCGTCGCGGTTCCCGTCGAATCGAACGTACCGCGGTTCGCCCGCTCGGGCCGCCGGAACTGCCTCGGTGAAACCCCGCGTCGCCAGCAAGGCAGTTTCGATCGCCGAACTCGACGCAGGGTCGTACCGCTCTCGCAATTCCTCGCGATCGCGTACCCGCAGCTTCGACATGATCCGGGCGGTCATGGTGCGTACGGTGCTCGGCGCGAGGTCGAGGCGGTTGGCAATGCTGACGCTCGCGAGTCCGCCGCGGAGGAACGTGAAGACCTCGAGTTCGCGGGCGCTGAGCGCTTCGTACGGGAGCGGTATCGCCTTGGGGAGACTGGTGCCCATCGGACGCGTCCATGACGCGACGCGCACGGTGTGGCGGTCGGCGAGCGAGAATCGGTGGGTGTCGGAGTGTGCCCAGCCGCGCGACGTGAAGACCCGCGTGGTGCGCCGATCGCCGGCGAGGGCGCCGTCACGCAAGCGTGCAACCGGTTGGAGGGATTCGATCACGTCCTCTGGGTGGTTGAGCATCCATCGCGTGACGCCGAGGAGGTGCGCGCTCGGCGAACTCGTGGCGTCGACGATGTCGAAGTCGTCGGCCAGCGTCCAATGGTCGCCGCGCACGGCGTGGATCGGCGCGTCACGGGATTGCCGCCAGGCGTAGAACACGAGCACCGGTTCGACCTTGGGTCCGGTCGTCGCGTGCAACGCCGCGAGGTGGGCCGTCGTTCTGGGAATCGTGCTGGGGTCGGCCCACGTCCCGATCCACGAGCGGACGGGGGGCCCTGCTGCGCGGACCCACGTATCGAACGAAGGTTGCCGAATCGCCTGGCGCGGCAGACGCCGACCCGAGACCAACGCGTCGAGATCGATGGCGTCGAGTACCTCGGCGTTGGTGCGAGCGACGAGGCGTCCGCGTCGGACGATCGCGACGCCGACCTCCGATTCGGTAAAGGGTCGTTGTTGCAACGTTGCGATGAGGTCGTCGATCCACGCTGGATCGGTGCGACCCGGTAGGTAGCTCGACGGTCGCGCGTCCATCAGTCAATCTTGCCGGTTCGCGCAACCTGGAAGGGTGTTCGTGGGCCGAAGCGTTTGGCCCGACGCCGCGGTCAGCCCTTGAGACGTTCGAGGAGTTCGGCCTGGTTGGCAACGCCCAACTTCTTGAAGACCGCGCTCAGGTGGTTGCGTACCGTACTCGGCGAGATGAACAACGCTCGGGCGATCGTTGCAACGCGGTAGCCGTCGGCCACGTATCCGAGGATCTGTGATTCGCGCTCGGACAGGGAAATACCCAGTGACCGTTCCAGACCACCCGATGCGCCCAACGGCGTGAGCACGACCACGTTGGAGATCGCGTTGTCGTCGCCCTCGAGGTCCCAGGAGGCAGTCGTGAACTCGGCCGATGATCCGTCGGCGCGAGTGACACGCAGGTGGTCATCGGCGATGCTCACCGACACGTCGCTCAGCCGCTGCCCGCAGATGGTGTCGGTTGCGAAACCGGTGAAGTCCAAGAAATCGGGCGACGCCGCGCGAACTCGTCCCTGCTCGTCAACGCCCACCATCATGATTGTTCCGTTCGCCATCGTTTCCTCCCTGCGACGCCGCGTCGGACGTGACGTCCGCATGCAAACACGATCCTCGTAGACGCGGAATCATTCGTTACAGGTCTGGCAGAGACGGACGAATTGTCCGGCGAATGTGACCGCGGTCCGTGGACAGGTGGTCGCGCTGCGAGATCGAAGTCGCGTCGCGGCCCGCGAGCGTGGTGTACTGCGGACGCGACAGGCGGCCGATCGAACCGGCCCCCACCCGGCGAAAGGACAACCCACCGATGTCGATGGCGACGGCGAGCGCAGTTGGCGCCCACCCCGATGCGGTGAATGCCGCGCTCGTGATCCTGCGGCTCACGTGCGGGCTGATGATCATGGCCCACGGGTACAACCACATCTTCGGCGGCGGCAAGATCCAGGGCACGGCGGGTTGGTTCGCCTCGATGGGCATGAAGCCCGGCATCTTGCATGCGTGGCTCGCAAGCGTCACCGAACTCGGCGCAGGTGCGTTGCTCGCGGTCGGTCTCGTCACGCCACTGGCGGCCGCGGGGTTGATGTCGGTGATGATCGTCGCGCTGGTGACGGCCCACCGTCAGAACGGGTTCTTCATCTTCAAACCTGGCCAAGGGTGGGAGTACGTCGCGTTCATCGCCCTCACCGCACTCGCGCTCGGCGCGCTCGGTGCCGGCGAATGGTCGCTCGACCGCGCGCTCGACATCGACTGGTTCGACGGCTGGCGGGGCTTCTGGGCGACCTTGCTCGTCGGGGTTGGCGGTGCGACCGGCTTGCTGGCCGGGTTTTACCGGCCGGCGAAGGACTCCGACAGGGCCGACGCGTAGCGAACGAGCGCGAGCACGACTTCGGCCCAATCGCCGACGATGCCGACGTCGGCGGTCGAGAACACCGGCGCCTCGCGGTCTCGATCGATGGCGACGATCGTTCCCGCGTTGCGATACCCAACCGCATGGTTGTACTTACCGTGTGCTCCGATCGCGAAGTACAGCGCCGGCCGAATCGATCGACCGGTGATCCCCAGCTGTCGTGATCTCGGCAGCCAACCGGCGTCGGTGACCTTGCGAGTGGCCGCAAGCTCGGCGCCGAGCGCTCGGCGGAACAATTCGAGCTCGCCGTAGCGATCCGGAGGGACGCCGCGACCAACCCCGAGCACGATCTCGGCGGCACTGAGGCGATCGAGGTCGTCGTCGCGGACCCGAACGCCGTGGTGGATACGGCCAGACGCGGTGCCGACCAGGCGCTCGGAGTCGGCCTGATGCGCACGAGCGAGCGCGACCTCAACCACGCCCGGTCGGATGGTCACGAGGTGGATGGGTGCGTCGCAATGGATTGCGACGTGCACCGAACCCCCGAACGCGGGTTTCCACGCGATGAGGCGATCCGAGTGCCATTCGACGTCGACCGCGTCGCCCGTGAGGCCCGACCCGAGGCGCACGGCGAGGCGCGCCGCAAGCTCGCGTCCGAACGCCGTTCCGGGCGCGAGGATCGCGCGTACGTCGTGGCCGAGCACGAACGACTCGATCGTTGGCGCCAAGTCGAGTTCGGTCGTCGCGTCGTCGATCGCCACGACGATGTCGGCGCCGTGGTCCCCGAGGTGATCGTCGACTGCGAGTTTCGGGCCGATCACGCACACGCGTCCTGCGACGCCGCCGGCCAACCGATCGGCGACGGTCAGGAGCTCCAGGGTCTGCGTTCGTCCTCCGGGCTCGGCCAACACGACGACCATCGCCGAGTTCGTCGGTGTCGCTGATCGCAGTGGCGCCGGGACCGATCGCGGCGTCGCGCTCGATCGGGCTCGCTCCTGCAGCGCCGTCACCGCGCGTTCGACCTGATCCCCGACGGAAGCGTCGGGCCACCACGACAACGTGCGTTCGACTCGAATCGCGCGGGTCTCGCCGACCCGAGTCGGGCTGGCCGCGGCGCCCCACGGCCCCGGTCCGAGCATTGCGGCATCGACTCGCTCGATGCGATCGGTTGCGACCGCCGCGCGCCCAGCGGGGTCGACCTTGCTCGGATCGATCAGGCGCTCCGCACACGCGACGACCGCAGGGAGCTCAACCGTCACCGACTGTGTGCCGTCGTCGAGTTCGGTACGGACGTCGAGCCGGGATCCCTGTTGGGTCAAGTTTCGGGCCGCGTGCACGAACGGGAGGTCGAGCAACTCGGCGACTTGGGGGCCGACCTGGCCGGTGTCGGCATCGATGCTGTTGCGACCGCAGAGCACGAGATCGAACGGGCCGAACTGCCGCAGTGCTGCAGCCAGCGCACGTGCCGTCGCCAACGTGTCGCTCCCCGCGAACGCGGGATCGCACACGTGCACGCCGCGCGTCGCCGCCTTGCCGTGGAGATCGCCCCACGCGATGGCCTCGCGCACGACGTCGTCAGCCGCGGCGGGACCCAACGTGAACACGACGATCTCGTCGTCCGATCCGGCGAGCGCGACAGCCTGCGCGACCGCTCGTCGGCAGTACGCGTTCATCTCGAGCGGGAGCCCGTCGCGCTGTAGCCGGCCATCGGCGCCCAGCGTCATTGCCTCGAACTGTGGAATCTGCTTCACGAAGACGCCAACGCGCATGGGTCAGGTCTCCGCACCGGCGATCGGCTCGGCGATGGCGGCAAACGCCTCCATCTGCTCGACGAGGTGTGATCGGGAATGATGCACGAACCGGACGGTCGTGCCCGTCGCTCCGGCCGCGGCCAGCGCGTGCAGCGCTGCGACGGTGGCGGGCGCGTCGCCAACTGGATCGAGCGGTGCGGGTTGCAACCACACTTCGAGCCGGTCGTCTCGACGGGCCCACGCGTCGGTCGTGCGGGCGCGAGCGATCAGGCGCGCAACGTCGTCAGGGCTCAACCCGAACGGCGCCCACGCGTCGCCGAGCACGACGGCGCGTCGCAACGATCG
Organism: Actinomycetota bacterium; assembly: GCA_005772765.1. Lineage (GTDB taxonomy): Bacteria > Actinomycetota > Acidimicrobiia > IMCC26256 > PALSA-610 > SXJQ01. The sequence continues at coordinate 3,254 of SXIR01000111.1, read as the reverse complement.
AGGAGTCCGCCCGCCGATCCAGATCGGCACCGAGTCGTGCAACGCGGCCGGGTCGACGGTGACACCATCGAACGAGAAGTGCGACCCGTGATACACGGGCTCGGTCCGTCCCCAGCTCGCACGGATCGCGCGGATCGCGTCGTCAGCACGCGCACCGCGATCGTCGAAGCGGGCATCCAGCAAGGCGAACTCGTCAGCGAGGGATCCGACGCCGACGCCGAGCACCACCCGGCCGCCGCTGATGCGATCGAGGGTGCCATAACGCTTCACGAGCGCGAGCGGGTGGTGGTACCCGAGGACGATGACGAAGGTGGCGAGCCGAACCCGCTCGGTCAGCGCGGCAACTGCACCCAACGTGGGTGCCGGATCCCAATAGCGGCCACCTCGAATCGGGGCCTCCGTCGCAGGAATCGCGACGTGTTCGGAACAGGTCAGGTGGTCGTAGCCGAACCGGTCGGCAGCTCGGGCGATCTCGGCGACGTCGGCGAAATCGCCGCTGGTCTCCCAGCCCGCGTGCGCCCGCGGGAGCAACGTGAGAACGGGGGTGATGAGACCGAACCGCATGGGATTGCCGACCCTAGGTCTCCCGATACGGCTTCGGGATTGCGCCAATCGGAGGTTGCGGGTCGCTGAGCACGGGCGCTGGCTCGATCGCACCGCAGAGGGTGGCAGGAATTGAAAGCGGCCGTTCCCGGTGATGGTGGGGGCACCACCGGGAGAACGGCCGGCTTCGACTATAACGCCTGGCCCCGTGCGGGGTCTATCACGCATGCGGATGAGACCACGCTCGGTGGCGCTGGTCACGTGGCCATCCAGGCCATCTAGATTCGAATTTCGTGGAGTTCATGAGCCTCGAGGCTGCAATTCGGCGAAATGTCCGTTCGGGGGACCGCTTGCACCTGGTGGTCGGCCACACCCGTTGGAGCGCTGCCGCTCGCGAGATCGTGCGCCAGTTCTGGGGCCGGTCACCTGACTTCGAACTCGTGATGCTCAGCCTGTCGAGCCTTGGAGCGTTGTTCTTCCGAGGTGGCCTGGTACGGAAGGTCGTCACGGGCTACTCGGGCGACACGTTTCCGAACTTCACGCCGAACCCGTGGTTCCAGGAGGCGTACCGCGACGGGACCGTCGAGGTCGAGCATTGGTCGTTCCTTGCGTTCGCACAACGGCTCGAAGCAGGAGCCCGGGGGCTCCCAGCGATCACGACACGATCCATTGCCGGGTCGAGCATGGAACGCAACGCCGGGTTCACGGCCGTCGACACCGCGTTCGGAAAGGTGGGGCTCCTCGCTCCGCTCGTCGCGGATGTCGCGGTGTTGCACGCCCCGGTTGCCGATCGTCACGGCAACGTTGCGATCCACCCGCCGCTCCTCGAAGGGGTGTGGGGCGCGCTCGGCGCGCGCCGCGGCTGCATCGTCACCGTCGAGCGCGTCGTCGACGACCTGCGACCGTGGTCGCATCTTGTGCGGATCCCGGCGCACCGAGTGCTCGCCGTGGTCGAAACCCCACTGGGCGCGCACCCGGGCGGTCTCTTCTGCGGAGGCCTGCCCGTCGAAGGTTACGGCGAGGACTACGAGTTCTGGATCGATGCCCGCGCCGCCACGCGCCGCGACGACTACGACGATTGGATCCGCGAATGGATTCTCGACGTCGATTCGCAGGAGGCGTGGCTCGCCAAACTCGGTTCCGAGCGGGTGGCTGCGCTGCGGGCCAAGGCGGCACCGGACTCCTGGCGCGCCGAGGAAGCTGCATCGACGCCCGATCGCGTGACACCACCGAACGCATGGGAACGCGCCGCGGTGATGGGTGCCCGCGCCCTTGCCGATCGTGTGGTGGCGCTCGATGCTCACGCCGTGCTGGCCGGCGCAGGCGTCGCGAACCTCGCTGCGTGGCTCGGCGTCGACCTTGCCCGCGCCCGTGGTCACGCGGTCGAGCTCACCGCCGAGATCGGACTCTGGGGCTACGACGCAGTGCCCGCCGACCCGTTTGTACTCAACCACCGCAATTTTCCGACCGCCACGATGCTCGGAGACGCCGCGATGGTGCTCGGCGGGCTCGTCGGCGGTGCCGGGACCCGCACCGTCGGATGCCTCGGCGGCGCGCAGATCGATCGGTTCGGCAACATCAACTCGACGTCGCTACTCGACGAAGACGGCCCGTTCCTGGTCGGGAGCGGTGGCGGCAACGACGTCGGCAGTGTCGCCGTCGACAACGTGGTCATCGCTCGGCTCTCGCCCCAACGCTTCGTCGCTGACTGCTCCTACGTCACGACGCCGGGGCGAGCCGTGCGAACATTGGTGACGGATCTCGCGACCTTCACCCGTGCCGGCGACGACGACGAGTTCACTCTCACGGCGGTCCCGGACGGCGAGGGAACCGTGGCCGATCGGGTCGCGACAGCCGTTGCGGCGTGCGGTTGGCCGGTTCGAATCGCGCGCGACGTCGTCGAACTCGCCCCGGTCGGACCGAGCGACGTTGCGCCGCTGCGTCGTTGGGACCCACTCGGCTGGTTTCTGCGCGACCGCTGACGCGGCAAGCAGGCGCAGTTGGTCGGCGCCCGGTTGCAGACGTCGGCCCAGCGACGAGCAGCGGAGGCGATGTCGCCGGTGAGGTCGGGACTTCGGTCCGTACCTGACGGCCGTCGACGCGCGTAGGGTCGTGGCGATGGGGCAAGTCACGCTGACGCACGTCTCCAAACGGTTCGGCAATGTCATCGCGGTCGACGACGTCACGCTCGACGCGGCCGATGGAGAGTTCTTGGTGTTGCTCGGCCCCTCAGGCTGCGGGAAGAGCACGCTGCTGCGCATGATCGCGGGTCTCGAAGAGATCTCGGACGGCGTCATCGAGATCGATGGTCGTCGAGTGAACGATGTCGAGCCCAAAGACCGCGATCTTGCGATGGTGTTCCAGAGCTACGCGCTCTATCCCCATTTGTCCGTTCGCCGCAACATCGAGTTTCCCTTGCGAACCCGCGATGTCGAACGGAGCGAACGCCGCCGTCTCGTGGCCGATGCGGCCGAAACACTGGGTCTCGGCGACCTGCTCGATCGCAAGCCTGCGCAGCTGTCCGGTGGCCAACGTCAGCGAGTCGCTCTCGCGCGTGCGATCGTTCGTCGGCCCAAGGCCTTCCTCATGGACGAGCCGTTGTCGAACCTTGACGCGAAGTTGCGGGTGCAGACCCGCACCGAACTCGTTGCGTTGCAGCATCGTCTCGACACAACAACGGTGTACGTCACGCACGATCAGATCGAAGCGAT